>JAQBGW010000094.1:0-44695 GCA_032128415.1 Betaproteobacteria bacterium
CGATGTTGAAAACGCTCTCGATGGCCGGTCTGGGACTGCTGCTTGGCATGATCGGCATCGATCAGATGAGCGGGTTCACCCGCTTCACATATGGCCTGTTCGAGCTGGGTGACGGCATCAGCATCGTGCCGGTCGCGGTGGGCCTGTTCGGCGTATCGGAAATCCTGCTCACAGCCGGCCAGGAAGAGCCGCCCAAGGTCCAGAAACCGAAGTTGCGCGAACTCATTCCATCGCCTGAGGAATTCCGGCTCTCGGTCGGACCGATCGCCCGCGGCAGCCTGCTTGGATTCCTGCTCGGCGTGATCCCGGGCTCCGCGCATATCATCTCGTCATTCATATCTTATGGAATGGAGCGCCGCCTGTCCAAGCATCCCGAGCGCTTTGGCAAAGGCGCGATTGAAGGCGTAGCAGGGCCGGAAGCAGCCAATAATGCCGCGGCAAGCGGCGCATTCGTGCCCATGCTGGCGCTGGGCATTCCGACCAGCCCGATCACCGCAGTCATGATCGCCGCAATCATGGTGCACGGCATCGAGCCCGGCCCGCTGCTGATCGTGGATCACCCCGAACTTTTCTGGGGTTTCGTCGCCAGCATGTATGTTGGCAACGTGGTGCTGTTGATACTCAATCTGCCGATGGTGGGCCTGTTCGTGAATCTGCTGCGTATTCCGTATGTCTACCTCTATCCGTGCATACTCGCTTTCTGCATCCTCGGATGCTACTCCGTGAATAACAGCATGATGGACGTCTGGATCATGCTGATCATGGGCGTGGTGGGTTATGGTCTGCGCAAGTTCAACTTTGAGCTGGCGCCGGTAGCTCTGGGGCTGGTACTCGCGCCGATACTTGAGATATCACTGGGACAATCGCTGGCGATGAGTGCCGGCGATTACGCCATTTTTTATGAGCGCCCGATTTCGGCATCCTTATTCGTGGTCGGCATCATTCTCTTCGGGTTTGCGATCAAGCCGTATATCTTCAAGGACAAGAAGGATTGGCGTGCGAAAGTTGGGCTTGAGGGCGACCACAGTTAGCGTAAAGCAAACGTATCCGCAGATCGTGCCTGGTGCGCATTCGTACACCGTCACGACACGCCAGCTGTTCTTCGCGACGCTTTCTGGATAATTTCGCGACACGAAAGAAAAATGGGTTAGGTATTTCTACCTAACCCGTTGATTTTACTGGCGTCCCCAACCGGATTCGAACCGGTGTTACCGCCGTGAAAGGGCGATGTCCTAGGCCTCTAGACGATAGGGACTACGTCTGGGTAATACGAAAAACGCGCGCGAAGTGTACTGCTGGTGGAGGTAAGCGGGATCGAACCGCTGACCTCTTGCATGCCATGCAAGCGCTCTCCCAGCTGAGCTATACCCCCACGAGAGCGGCGGATTATACCGATGCGACCCTCCCCTGTAAACCGCGACACTACTCTGAGAAGGCCGATAATTCCCGCGCCATGCGTTCCAGCACCTCGTCACGGCCTACGAGTTCCAGCGTGGCATCAATTGAAGGCGATTGTGGCCCGCCAGTGACCATCACTCGCAGCGGCATGGCGAATTTCGGCATTTTCAACTGATGATCCGCCAATACGGTTTTCAGTGCCGCGCCGATAGCCTCGCGTCGCCATTCCACGGTTTCAAGCTTTGTGCGAAACGCGACCAGTGCAGCCTTCACTTCCGCGGCGTAGTGTTGCCCACGCATCGCCGCAGTGGGTTCAATACGTCGATAAAAATAAACTGCGGCGTCCGCCAGTTCTTCGATGGTATTGACGCGCTCCTTCAGCAGTGCCGCGACACGTTCGGGCGGCGGCCCGCCGGCGATGGCGCAACCATCACGCTCCAGAAACGGCGCCATCAATGCCGCGAGACGCAGATCGTCGGCCTCTTTCAGGTACTGCTGGTTGAGCCAACCCAGTTTCTCCGGATCGAAACGCGCCGGCGATCGGCTGACATGCGCCAGATCAAACCATTCGACCAGTTGCTGCATGGTGAATTTTTCGGCGTCGCCATGCGACCAACCCAGCCGCGCCAGGTAGTTGTTCAGCGCCTCCGGCAGGTAACCTTCTTCGTGATACTGCATCACGCTGACTGCACCATGACGCTTCGACAACCGTTCGCCGTCGGCGCCGAGAATCATCGGCAGATGCGCGAACAGCGGCAGATTAGCACCCAGCGCACGGTAGATATTGATCTGCCGCGGCGTGTTGTTGACATGGTCATCGCCACGCACCACATGGGTGATGTTCATGTCGATGTCGTCGATGACCACACCAAAGTTGTAGGTCGGGATGCCATCGGCACGCATGATCACCAGATCATCGAGCTCGGCATTGGCCACAGTGATCGGCCCCTTGACCAGATCGTCGAACGTCACCTCACCTGCATCCGGATTACGGAAGCGTATGACCGGCTGCATGCCGGCTGGCGGCTTGAGTCCCAGGCGCTGGGCATTCTCCGGGCGCCAACGGCCGTCGTAGCGCGGCTTGTCGCCGCGCGCACGCTGCGCCTCGCGCAACAGATCGATCTCCTCGCGCGTGGCATAGCAGTGATAAGCATGACCTTGCGCCAGCAGCGTTGCAGCAGCGGTCTTGTAGCGCTCCAGACGCTGCATCTGGAAATACGGGCCCTCGTAATCGAGACCCAGCCAGCGCATGCCGTCGAGTATCGCCTGCGTGGACTGTTCGGTTGAACGCTCACGATCCGTATCTTCGACACGCAGGATGAACGTGCCGCCACGCTGCTTGGCAAAAGCCCAGCAGAACAGCGCCGTGCGCGCGCCACCGATGTGCAGATAACCGGTGGGGCTGGGAGCAAAACGGGTGCGAATCATGAGTTTTCGGAGAAATGCGCCGGGAGAAAACGTTATTTTACGTCACGCTGCAGTCGCAATCGTCACACCAACAGCGGTTTGTCGGTCATCCGCCTCCGGTGTTAAAATCCGCGCCGGCCCCGGGCGGTTAACTCAGCGGTAGAGTGCCACCTTCACACGGTGGAAGCCACTGGTTCGATCCCAGTACCGCCCACCAATCTTTTCTGCAATAACTATGCGCACAACACCTGAATTCTGATGTGCCTGATCAGGCATTAACGCCTGATGCTGCCATGTAATCATGCAGCCGCTATACTCATATCTTCCTTTTGCGAGTCGATGCCGTGCCCGAACAATATATCCCGCTTTTCACCCCGCCGGCGGTGCAAAACACGCCGGCACTGTGGTTCGCATTCCAGCGCTCGGCCATCTTGGTACAGGGCGGGGAATCCGCGGCACTGCCCTGCTGCAGCGCCCTCGCCGATCACGGCCTGGCGCCGGTGCGCAGCCTGTATCTGGGTCTGCTCGGCGACCAACACTGCTATGCCGCAGAGATTGGCGAATCGCATCCATTGCCTGCGGGTTGGGCCACACTCGGCCTGCGCGATCTTTTCGGCATGGTCGATGAGACGGTGGCTGCACTGTCAGGGCGGGCCTACCAGATTCTCGAATGGGAGCGCAATCACCAGTACTGCAGCCGCTGTGGCACGACCATGCAACCGCGCATTGACGAACGCGCGCGTGCCTGCCCGTCCTGCCGCTTCACCAGTTATCCGCCGGTGTCACCCGCCATCATGGTATTGATCACGCGCGGGCGCGAGTTGCTGCTTGCCCGTAAATCAATGTGGGCGCCTGGTCGCTATTCCGCTATTGCCGGATTCGTCGAACCAGGTGAAATGCTGGAAGACACCGTGGCGCGCGAAACGCGCGAGGAAGTCGGCGTCGAGATCGGGGCAATGCGCTATTTCGGCAGCCAGCCCTGGCCTTTCCCGCATTCATTGATGGTCGCTTTTGTAGCTGAGTATGCGGGTGGCGATATAAAACCCGACGGCGTCGAAATCGAAGATGCCGCATGGTTTGATTTCGAAGCGCTGCCGCAGCTGCCGCCCAGCGTGAGCATTTCGCGTCGGCTGATTACCACAGTCGCAGCAGAACTCGCGCAACAATACGCGCGCGATCGCGGATAATCAGGCCGCCATCAGGGGATTACATATGGAAAACAAACCAATGAATCCGATGCTCCGCCTGCACGCACTGGGGCAGCGCATCTGGCTGGACAACCTCTCGCGCACGCTGCTGCGTGACGGCACACTAAAAAAACTAATCAGCGATGACCGCGTTGCCGGCGTTACATCCAATCCCAGTATTTTTTTCAAGGCCATCAGCGAAAGTCCGCATTACCTTGAGGAACTGCAACGCCTGCAAGACGACTCCACGCTGTCGGCGGAGCAGCGTTATGAAACGCTCGCCATCGCCGACATCCGGGAGGCCTGCGACACGCTGCTGCCGGCATACAAATCCACTGCGGGTGATGACGGATACGTCAGCCTGGAAGTATCGCCGGCACTGGCGCACGATGCCGAAGGCACAGTGGCTGCGGGGCTGCGACTCAAGGGTGCGGTCGCCCGCGACAACCTGCTGATCAAGGTGCCGGCGACAGCAGCCGGGTTAACAGCCATCGAAGAACTGGTTGCGCAGGGATGTTCGGTCAACGTGACGCTGATGTTTTCGCTGCGGCACGTGCGCGAAGTGGCGCAAGCCTACGCGCGTGGCATCACGCGCCATATCGATACCGGGGGTGATGCGCGCCGCATCAAATCGGTGGCGAGCCTGTTTCTGTCGCGCATCGATACCCTGATTGACAAAAAACTGGAAGCGCTAGGCGGCGATGCCCTCACCTTGCGCGGCAAAACCGCTGTCGCGACTGCCAGACTGGCCTATCAGATGTACCTTGCCGCCTGCGCCGAACCGGCGTTCGCAGCACTCGCAAAAAAAGGGGTGCGGCCGCAGGCCCTGCTGTGGGCCAGCACCGGCACCAAGAATGCCGCTTACAGCGATGTGTTGTATGTGGAGTCGCTGATCGGCGCACAAACCATCAACACGGTTCCCGATGCCACTTTGGCTGCATTCCGCAGCCATGGAAAAGCCGAGCCCACGCTGGAGCGTGATCTGGAACGCGCGCGCGAACAGTTTGCCGCGCTGCGTGCGCTGGAAATTGATCTCGATGCAGCCGGTCAGCAGTTGCAGGATGAGGGTCTGCAACTGTTTGCAGACTCCTACCGGCAGCTCCTGGCGTTGACTGCAGGCTAAGTCAGCAACGATCCATCAGGACGGCACACGACGCCACAGCGCACCGCCGCTGGCTTTGTCGATGTCTGCCAGCTGCGTTTCGTGCGCAGCAACCTCAGTGGATGATGCGCGCACTACGTTGAGTTTCAATTCACCACGCTTGATCGTTGCCGCCTGCACCTCTGCGCGCGTGGCCGCCACTTCAACAATCAGGCTGTCCTGGCCGCGGGTCATCGCCAGATAGACATCCGCCAGCAGCTCGGCATCAAGCAACGCACCGTGAAGCGTCCGCGCCGAATTATCGATCTGGTAGCGCTCGCACAACGCATTCAGATTATTGCGCTTACCCGGATGCAGATCCTTGGCCATGCGCAGCGTGTCGATCACGTCTGGGCAGAAACTGCGAAGATTCTTCTTGCGCACCAACGCCAGCTCACTGTCGAGAAATCCGATATCGAACGACGCGTTGTGGATGATCAATTGCGCACCGGTGACATACTCGAGAAATTCAGCAACGATCTCGCTGAACTTCGGTTTGTCGCTGAGAAATTCAGTACTCAGACCATGCACCTGCAGCGCGCCTTCGTCACTGTCGCGACCTGGATTGATGTAGCGATGAAAGTGTTTGCCGGTCAGCCGGCGGTTAATCAGTTCCACGCCAGCAATTTCGATAATGCGGTGGCCAAGCTTGGGATCAAGACCCGTAGTCTCGGTATCAAGGATGACCTGACGCGTCACCGTCATGCCGTCTGCTCCGGCTTCATGCTCTCCACGCCGCGATTGGCCAGCTCGTCAGCACGTTCGTTGCCGTCATGGCCGGAATGCCCCTTGACCCACAGCCATTCGATCTCGTGTTGCGCGGCGAGCTCGTCGAGCTGCCGCCACAAATCTTCGTTCTTGACTGGTTTTTTGTCGGCAGTTTTCCAGCCGCGTTTTTTCCAGGCATGAATCCATTCCGAAATACCCTGTTGCACGTATTTCGAATCGGTGTGAAGCCGCACGCGACATGAGCGCTTGAGCGCCTCCAGCGCGCGAATCACTGCGGTCAGCTCCATGCGATTGTTGGTGGTATGCGCCTCACCACCAAACAATTCGTGCGTCTTGCCGGCGCCGCGGAGCAACGCGCCCCAGCCACCGACGCCGGGATTACCCTTGCAGGCGCCATCGGTATAAATATCGATCAGATCGCTGGTCATTGGCCCCTCATTGCACGCGCGTCCGCACCGCCACCCCTGCATCGTCCCGCACCCGCTCCGGCACCGGCGCCAGATTCTTCTTGGGCGCCGCGCGGTCACTCCATTTCGGCATGATCAGACGAATGCCACGTACCCGCTTGATGGCCTGCAGAAAGTACACACCACCGGCAATCGGCCACCAGCGGTTGCCGGCGTCTTCCATGAACCGGAAGCGATCCAGCCATTTCTGATCCGCACACGGCGGGACATAACATTTCATCGCGCCGGCAACGATTTCCAGGCCGACCAGCGCAAACCAGTCCTTGACCCGCGGTAAATGGATGAAATGACCGCTCCATGGAAACTCGCGGCGCGTGCCCAGTCCGCGGCGTACTCCCCACAAGCTCAGCGGATTAAACCCGGCAATGACGACATGGCCCTCCGGACGCAGCACCCGCGCCACTTCGCGCACCACCTGATGCGGATGCTCGGAAAATTCCAGCGTGTGTGGCAACACCATCAGATCGACGCTGTTGGATTTAATTGGCAGGTCACGGAAATCCGCGCGCAGCCCCACCGTACCCCGCGTGCCAACAGTGACCCGCAACGGGATGCGGCTCGCCTGCAGCAGATCCACCTGCTCCAGTCCCAGTTGCAGTGCGTGGTAACCGAAGACATCGGCAACAGCCCCGTCAAAATAGGCCTGCTCACGTGCAATGACATACTGGCCGGAGGAACTCGCCAGCCATTTTGTTGCCGATAAAGTCGCCGAAAGATCGGTCGCTGCAATTGACATGCCGCGAGTTTAAATCAAATAATCATTGGCTGATCAAATTTGAATAGCAATTGGAGACCGAAATGCCGGGTTACGAAGTAGTGCCGCTGCGAGCGTTTTCCGACAACTATATCTGGACAATGCGCGACGCCACCCACGCCGCTGTCGTCGATCCGGGCGACGCACAGCCCGTATTCGACTATCTTGCCCGCGAAAACCTCACGCTGGTCGCCATACTCAACACACACCACCATGCCGACCATGTTGGTGGCAATGCCGCCCTCTTGTCCCGCCATCAGGTGCCGGTTTACGGCCCGCACGACGAGCGCATCCCGGATGTCAGCGAGCGGCTCGGTGACGGCCAGCGATTCGTGCTGCCCTATTTCAACATCACCATGGAAACCATTGAAATTCCCGGGCATACGCGCTCACACATTGCTTTCCACGGCGACGGCATGCTGTTCTGCGGCGATACCCTGTTCGCCGCCGGTTGTGGCCGACTGTTCGAAGGCACGCCGCGCCAGATGTACGACTCGCTGACGCGGCTGGCACGCCTGCCCGACGACACCCGCGTCTACTGCGGGCATGAATACACGCTCTCGAACATCAAATTTGCCAGGACGGTCGATCCGGATAATCGCCGATTGCCGGAACTGGAAATTAAAATGCAGGCACTGCGTGCGCAGGATCGCCCGACACTGCCCTCCACTATCGGCCAGGAAAAAGCAACCAACCCCTTTCTGCGCGTTACCGAGCCGGCGCTCGTCCGCAGCGCCAGCGCCCGCGCTGCAAAAGCGCTGTCTGATCCGGTCAGGGTGCTGGCGGAAATCCGTGACTGGAAAAATAATTTCTGAGGGCATCCGTCACGGATTTCATGTCTATTCTTCGATTTCCGCAGTAAAACATTGATTATTAAGCAGTATTTGCGTTGACTTTGCGGGCAACCACCACTACTATCGGACACTGTTGCGCCCGTCGGCGCAGAATCACTGACCAAGCACGCATGCCGAAAAACACTACGCGATTCGCAATGCTCACTGCCCTGCTGCTGGCAGCAGGTTGCGCGCAGTTGCCGGAGGGCGAATCGACGGCACTCGACACGATTCCCACCCCGGTCGCTTTGCCGGTCATCTCGGTAGTCACCGATCCGATTCCGGCAGTTCCAGTTCCGGCAGTTCAATCACCATCACCGGTAGTCGAAGTGGCAATCAAGGCACCGCCGCGTGATGACATGTGGGAGCGCATCCGCAACGGATATGCATTGCGCCCGATGGACAACCAACGGGTCACATACTGGGAAAACTACTATGCAGCCAGGCCCGACTACGTCGAGGGCATGGTTGGGCGCAGTAGCCACTATCTGTATCACATCGTCGAAGAAGTTGAACGCCGCAATATGCCGGCAGAAATTGCACTGCTGCCGATGATCGAGTCTGCCTACAACCCGCGGGCCTACTCAAGAGCGCATGCTTCGGGGCTGTGGCAGTTCATCCCTTCGACCGGCAAACTCTACGGTCTGCGCCAGAACTGGTGGTATGACGGTCGCCGCGACGTGATTGCAGCCACTAATGCCGCGCTCGACTATCTCGAAAAACTGTATGCCCTGTTCGGCGACTGGGAACTTGCCCTTGCCTCCTACAACTGGGGAGAAGGTGCAGTCAGCCGCGCTATTGCGCGCAATCAGGCAAAGGGGCTGGCCACGGACTACGCCAGTCTGACCATGCCGGCGGAAACGCGCAATTACCTGCCCAAACTGATCGCCGTGAAAAACATCATCAGTGATCCGGAACGTTTCGGCATCCAGTTGGCAATGGTTCCCAACGCACCTTACTTCGCCATCATCACCGTGCAGCAGCACATCGACGTCGAGTTGGCAGCAAAATTTGCCGGCATGCCGCTCGACGAATTCAGATTTCTCAACCCGGCGCATAACAAATCTGTGATCAAGGCCGGTGCTGCGGAAACCATCGTATTGCCACACGAAAAGGTCGCGGCATTCCAGGCCAATCTGGAGAGCTATGATGAACCGCTGGTGTCCTGGCAGGCACACACGATCAGGCGCGGCGAGAAACCGGAAAAGATCGCCGCCAAATACGGCATCAGCGTTGCTGAATTGAAACGGGTCAACGGTATTAACGCCAGAAATAAATTCTACAGCGGGAAATCACTGCTCGTCCCGGTCAATGTCGGCACGACACCCTATCTGCCGGACTTGCCGGCAACGCGGGTTACCCTGTCCAAGGCTTACAAAACGGCGCGCCACAAGAACGCTGGCAAGAAATCAGGCAAGAGGAAGAATACGGTGGCCGTGCGATCGGCAGCATCGAAGAAGACGAAGGGAAAACGCGCCGAAGCTACCGTCAAGGCAGCGCCCAGAAAAAAAACGGCTCCGAAGAACTCTGAATCGACAGTAGTCGCAGCGCAGGACTCCCGCTGATGCAGTCGTAAGATTCAATCGTAGAGATGGCAGCGCACGCTATGTGCTGCGCCACTGCGCGCTGCGAAGCAAGTCCTCTTGGGGGGTCGCTCCTCCGGATACTCCAGACTGCATTGCGGCATCGCAGCGCCACAGCGCGGATGAAAATGACAGCCCGGCGGCGGATTCACCGGTGACGGCAAATCGCCGCCCAGCCGGATAATCGCGCGGCTCGCCTGCGGATCAGCCACCGGCACCGCCGACAACAAGGCCTGGGTGTACGGATGCCGGGGATTGCGCAATACCTCCTCCACCGTGCCGGTCTCGACGATGCGCCCCAGATACATCACGGCCACATCATCGGCCATGGTCTCGATCACCGCCATATTGTGACTGATGAACAGGTAGGCGAGTCCGTGATCGCGTTGCAGCCGCTTCAACAGATTGAGGATCTGCGCCTGCACCGAGACATCCAGCGCGCTGGTCGGCTCATCACAGACAATCAACCTCGGATCTACCGACAGCGCACGGGCAATTGCGATGCGCTGGCGCTGTCCGCCTGAGAATTCGTGCGGGTAACGCGTCTTGACCTCCGGACCCAGTCCGACTTCGCCCAGCAACATATCAATACGGGCTTCGCGATCCGCTGCACTGTCAGCTATACCCAGTGCCAGCATGCCTTCCTCCAGCGCGTCGCAGATGCGCACGCGTGGATTGAGCGAAGCGTAGGGATCCTGGAATACGATTTGCGCAACCCGCCGCTGCCTTCGCAACGCCGCACGACTGAGCGCAAGAAAATCCGCACCGTCCAGCGTGACCTGCCCGCTGGTTGGCTCGATCAATCGCAGCAGACCTTTGCCAACCGTGGTTTTGCCACAACCGGATTCACCAACCAGCCCCAGCGTGCGGCCCGCAGCCAGCTTGAGTGTCACTCCGTCAACTGCCCTGACATTACCGGTGACACGCTTTAACAAACCCTTGCGGATTGGAAAATGTACCTTGAGATCTTCCACCTGCAGCAATGATGGATGATGAGTGGGGGATGACGAGCGAACTTCTTCATGCAATTCTGCATTTTGCTCCTCACTCCGTGCTTCGCGCCCCGGAGGAAGTCCCCCTGGGGGGCACTCAGCGCTGCCGTACAAGTGGCATTTCGCCGAGTGTCCGGCAGCCACCTCACCCCATGCCGGAATCACCGTCGCACAGTGCGGCAACGCCCGGTCACAGCGTTCGACGAAACGGCAGCCCGCAAAAATCTGTGTCAGCGGAGGCACGGTGCCGTGTATCGCTGCCAATGTACGGCCGCGTCCGCTGCGCTCCGGCAAGGATTCAAACAGTTTGCGCGCATAAGGGTGCCCCGGGCTTGCGTAAAATGCTGCGACCGGCGCCGTCTCTATAATCTCTCCGGCGTACATCACCGCTACGCGCTGCGCCATCTGCGCCACCACACCCAGATCGTGGGTAATCAGCAGCATCGCCATACCGCGTGTACGCTGCAGATCGCGCAACAGATCCAGAACCTGTGCCTGCACAGTCACGTCGAGCGCCGTTGTCGGCTCATCGGCAATCAGCAGTTCCGGATCACAGGCGAGCGCAATGGCAATCATCACGCGCTGCTTCATGCCGCCGGAGAGCTGAAATGGATATTCGGCGATTCGTCTCCGCGCATCGGGCATGCGTACCGCCTCAAGCAGTTCCAGCACCCGCGCATCTACCGCGACGCCGGCAAGCTCGGTATGGCGGCGTACCGCCTCGGCAATCTGCGCGCCGACGGTCATCACTGGATTCAGTGACAGCCCCGGTTCCTGAAAAATCATTGCCACGCGCCGACCACGCACATCGCGCATGCCCGATTCCGGCAGCGCCAGCAGATCGAGTCCACCGAGTTTGACCGTACCCGCAGTTATTTCGCCCGCGTCGGGCAACAGGCGCATGATCGACAGCGCAGTCATCGATTTACCGCAACCTGATTCGCCGACCAGCGCGAAAGTCTCACCCGCTGCGATATCGAACGATACGCCGTCCACGGCGCGCACCGGCGCACCGCTGCCATGTATGCGCGTGGCGAGACCGCATACTTTAAGTAGCGGCAAGCTCATAGCCGCCATCCCATTTTATGCAGTGGCGGGCTCATGGCCGTGCTCCCGCCAGGTGCAGCCGCGGATCATGAGCGTCGCGAACCGCGTCGGCGAACAGATTGGCAGCTAGCACCAGAGTCAGCATGAAGACAAAGGCTGCGGCCAACGACCACCACACCATCGGCTCGCGCGCCATTTCCAGACGTGCGCTGTTGATCATGGTGCCGAAGCTGATCATCGACGGATCAACGCCGACACCGACGTAGGACAGCACGGCCTCCGCCAGCACCAGCCCACTGAAATCCATCACCAATGCAATCATCACGATGTGCATCACATTGGGCATGATGTGGCGCATCATGATCCGCCAGTGCGACACGCCAAATGCGTGGGCAGCCTGGATAAACTCCATTTCACGCAGTTTCAGCGCCTCACCGCGCAGCAGTCGGCACAAACCGGTCCAACTGGTAACGCCAAGAATCACGCACAACGCGATCAGCCGCATATCGGCGCGCTTTTCAGTAGTTGGGAAAAAATCAGCATGATTTTCAATGAAGACCTGCATCATCAATACTGCAGCAGCAATCAGCAATACGCCGGGAATGGACGACAGCGTCGTATAGAAATACTGGATCAGGTCGTCAATCCAGCCCTTGAAGTACCCTGCCATCACGCCCAGCACCAGCGCAAAGGGCAGCATCACCAGCGTTGCCAGCGTACCGATGACCAGCCCGGTGCGTATGCTTTTCAGGGCCTGATAGAGCACGTCCTGGCCGACCTTGTCAGTACCGATCACGTGATAATACGGTGCGAGTGCGACGACCGGCCCGACAATGACGCAGACCAGCGCCAGCGCGCACAGCACGGCGCGCCACTGCGTAGCACTCTCTCCCCGCCATACCAAGCGCCAGGCCGCCTCAACGCCGATACCGGCCTGCCGCGCAACAGCAGCACTGATGACGATGGTCAGCACAAACCACAACAGCAACGCCAGCGCCAGCCCACGGAATGCCTTGACGGCAATATCGCGAGTCCAATCCGCCACAGGATCAGCCAGATGCGCGCCACCATGTTCCAGCCGCGGAAATTCACGCACCTCGCTGCCGTCAGGGCGCTGCATGGTCTCTTTCGCATAAAGATGGGTGGCCAATGGCGCCGAATAGGTGCGCTCGCGTGTCGCACGCAGCGGTTCGGCGATGCGATCGAACAGGCTGCGCACATCGGTCGAATACACGATCTTGCCGTCCTGCGGCGGCAATGCGCTGCGGTAATGCACTGAATCAAACAGACCAATCAGCACAAACATCGCCAATACTGTGGCTGCAGACATGCCGCTGGCGCTGTGGCCCACCCGCGCCCACGGCGCGCGCAGGTGCGGTTGCGAACGCACATAAAAAGTAACGCCCACGACAACGGCTGCCAGCAGCCATACCAGCCAATCACTCCACAGAATTTCGATGCGAATGGGGAGGATGAGATTCGGGAACGTGAGATGCGGCGTCACGAGAAGCGCACCCGCGGATCAACCAGCGTGTAGGAGATATCGGTGAGAATCAGGCCGGTGACATAAAGCACTGAACCGAGGAACACCATCGCCCGGACGATGGCAAAATCCTGCTGGTTGATGGCGTCTATGGTGTAACTGCCGAGCCCCGGAATGCCGAAAAACGATTCGGTGATCAGCGCGCCCATGAACAGCAGTGGGATCACTACAACTACACCGGTGAGGATCGGGATCATCGCGTTCTGCAACACATGACGGAACAACACCCGCAGTTCCGACAGTCCTTTGGCCCGTGCCGTGCGCACGTAATCGCGGTTTATTTCCTCGAGGAATATCGTCCGGTACCAGCGCGCGCTGCTGCCGAAGCCACTGATGATGCCGATCAGCACCGGTAATGCCAGGAACTTGACTGCGTTGAAGCCGACGTCGTAACCGGATATCGGCACCAGATTCCACAGCTTGCCGAATACGTACTGCCCGGCGATGATGTAGAACAGCGTCGAGATCGACATCATCGTTACGCACAGCACCACGCCCCAGAAATCGATGTACGTCGCCCTGAAAAAAACCATCAATAGCGCAAAGGTGATGTAAACCGCAAGCCCCACGATGAACGCCGGCAACTGCACCGCAAGACTGGGCCACATGCGCGTGCTGATGTCGTAACCGATGTTGCGCCCCTGATCGGAAGAACCGAAATCAAAGACAAACAGTTTCACCGACTTGGCATAAAACACGGTCTCCTGGATTTGCGCGACTCCTGATAATTTATCGTTTAAAAACAATGGTTTATCGTATCCTCGCTCATGTTTCCATTTTTCCACAGCAGCCGTCGTCACGCGCTTCGCGCCCAGTTGCGCGCGTGCCATGTCGTCGGGTGAATTCAAAAAGAAAAACAACGCAAACGTGAATACATTGACGCCCGCCAGCACGAACACCCCGTAGATCAGCCGGCGGATGATATAGGCCGTCATGCCGTCCCCGCGGATGCGGTGCGCCGCTCGCGACGGCGGAACGCGGCAATCGCCGGCGCGAGACTCAGTACCAGCAATACAACAATCAACGCCAATGGCCAGACCACCGGCGGATTCCATGCCCGCCTCTGCTGCGCACGCAACGCAGGATCGAGTCGCTGGTATTTCAGGCTGTTGTTAGCCAGTTGATTGGGTTTGCGATTGAGCAGCCAGGCGTGATGCAGCGTGTAATCCTTTGGAAAGTAACTCCATACCCACGGCGCGTCATGGCGCAGCAGCGCAACCATGCGGTCGATGATGGCCTGCCGTTCAGTGCCATTGGCCATGTGCTTCATGCGGTCGAACAGCACATCGAATTCGGCGTTATGGTAGTTGGAAGCATTTTCGCCCTGAGTTTTTGCACGCGCCTGCGGCCCATGCAGCAGAAACAGAAAATTTTCGGGATCCGGATAGTCGGCGTTCCAGCCTAGAAAATACAATTGCGCCGTACCCCGGCGCAGTTTGTCCTGCAGCCGGTTGAAATCGGTGGCGCGTATGACCAGTTGCACGCCGATCTTTTCGAACTGACGGATATACCAGTCCAGCCGCGACTTGCTGTCGGCGCCAGCGGAGGTGGTGTCGAGATGCAGCAACAAGGTCTCGCCGGTCTTGGCATCACGACCGTTGGGGTATCCTGCCTCGGCCAGCAGTTTTTTTGCCTGCTCAAGGCTTTTGCGCTGCGGTTGTCCGTTTTTCCATTCATAAATGTACGGATTGATACCGGCTGCATCGGGCTCGCGGTAGCCGAAAATACCCGGTGGAATCGGCCCATGTGCGGGCACGCCGCGACCATTGCGGAAAATCGAGATGAGTTCCTCCTGATCAATCACTATCGATACCGCCAGACGCAGCTTGCGCGCGCGTTCGGTATTTTTGACATCCACACTGCCGACCAGCGGATCGAGCATATTAAAGCCGAGATAGAACACGCTGGGAGCTAGTGCAGTCTGCAACTGGATGCCGCGCCGCACCATCTCCTCTGACAGCGTGACGTCGCCCTGCCCCGAGAACTGCACAGACTGGTCAAAAGTGTCGGAGCCGATGCCGGATGCGTCGTAGTAGCCTTGCAGGAATTTGTTCCATTTCGGGATCTCCTCCTTGTCCAGACTAAACACGACGCGGTCGATGAACGGCAGCGACTTGCCGGCGTCGGCCAGCAATCCGGCAGCAGCATCCCCCGGTTCACCCTCGGCTGGATAGGTTTCGCCGCTGTAATGCGGATTTCGCTGCAGCACCATCTGGCGATTTGGATCATTGATCGTCAGCATGTACGGCCCGGTGCCGATCGGGTACCAGTCGAGCGTCAGGTTTTTTTTCATCATGCCCGGCTGGTCATAGAACCGGTCAGCCTCCGGCGGCACCGGTGCAAAAAAAGGCATGGCCAGCCAATAGGCGAATTGCGGATATTTGCCGTGCACGCGGATGGCATAGGTGTAGCGATCGATGATGCGCACACCGCTCAGAGTATGTCGCGTCAGATCGAGCGCTGCGTCGGCGGACAACGCTGCCGACTCTTTACTCAGCACGTCGGTCAGTTCCTTCAGTCCGACGATGTATCCGGTCATCAATTGCAGAATCGGCGAATGCAGGCGCGGGTGTGCCAGGCGCTTGATCTGATGCACGTAGTCGGCGGCCACAAGCTCCCGGGTACCGGTATGTTTAAAATCACCCAGCGTATCGACATCACGCAAATCGGCCGTGGTCAGCGCGTGATAGTACGGCTTGCCGGTCGCATCGACCGCCAGCGCCGGATGCGGCTGGTAACGCACACCTTTCTTGATGCGGATGACATACTCGCTGTAGGCGACGCGCTCCGCCGGGGCGCTGTCAGGCAGTTTTTTTCCTGCCGCATCAAGGTAAACCGGTTTGGGTACTGCCTCGGCGCCAAAGGCAATCAACTCATACGGCCGCTTCAGATAGTGATATTGCAGCGGCGGCTGATAGATATTGGCGATGAACGCATATTCATTCTCGGCGTACGACTGCACCGGATCAAGATGCTTGGGGCGCTCGGTAAACGAGGTATAGAACGTGTTTGATAGAGCGTCAGCGACCGGATAGGGATTGTTCCATGTCGATTCACCGCATCCCGCGACAATCGTGAACACAATCAGCGGCATGGCTTTGAGGAGCTTGTACATCGCGGGCAGTGTAGCTGAATTTTGCGGGCGCTTCTTCTGGTTATAATCTCCCGGCATCATCACATTCAAGGGTACGACATGGCATTCCTGCAAGACAAGAAGATCCTGATCACCGGCCTGCTCTCCAACCGGTCCATTGCCTACGGTATTGCCCAGGCTGCGCGCCGCGAAGGCGCCCAACTCGCATTTACCTATCAGGGTGAAGACATCAAGGATCGCGTACACAAACTTGCCGCTGACTTCGGCACCGCGCCGGTATTGCCCTGCGATGTCGCGCAAGACGACCAGATCGCCGCGCTGTTCTCGTCACTACAACGCGAATGGGGGCAACTTGACGGTCTGGTGCACTCGATTGCCTTTGCGCCGCGCGAGGCATTGAAAGGAGAATTTCTTGACGGCCTGACGCGGGACGCCTTCAAGACTGCTCACGATATCAGCAGCTACAGTTTTGCCGCACTCGCCAAGGGTGCGCTACCTTTGATGACCGGCAGAAAAGGTGCGATGCTCACTCTGAGTTACCTCGGTGCCCAACGCACGGTGCCTCACTACAACCTCATGGGGCTCGCCAAGGCGAGTCTTGAAGCCTGCGTGCGCTACCTGGCCACCAACCTCGGACCCCAGGGCATCCGCGTCAATGGCATTTCCGCCGGTCCAATCAAAACGCTGGCAGCGGCCGGGATCGGCGACTTCGGAAAAATACTGAAATTTGTCGAGGAAAATGCGCCGCTGCGGCGCAACGTGACCACGGATGATGTCGGCAATGCGGCGGCATTTCTGCTGTCCGATCTCGCTGCCGGCATCACCGGTGAAATTACCTACGTGGACAATGGTTTTAACACCGTCGTTGGCGGCATGCGCGGTCAAGGCACACCCGAATAAGCTGCCCCGCAGCATCCGCTTTGCCGCTACCGCGGCATAGTTACGATATCTTTACTGCCGACGTTACTGCTCGCGTTACTATCCGCGTTACTGCTTACTCTCGACCGCCTCCCGGCGGATAGTGACTTCGGTTTTCTGCTTGAGACTGGCGATATAAGCCGCCAATTCAGCCTGCGCGGCCACCTGACGCAGCGTCTGCGCGATGGCGTTCTGCTTTTCCTTTTCCCCCTCGCCCATCTCCACCAGTTTCGACACACGCACCAGCGTATAACCGCCGCCAGACGCTGCGGCTCCCGCATACGCGGGCACCTTGCTAACGTCAGCCTTGAATGCCTGGCGCAGTGCCTCTAACGGGAGACCTTTGGGATCACTGCGGCTGGCCAGCAGCGGCGCGCTCCAGTTGATAGACACCTCCTTACCCTGCCGCAACGACTCCAGTCGCGCGCGGCCTTCCTGAGCGGCGAGTTGTCCGGCCTGCTGCAACGTCAGTTTCTTGGCTAGTGCGTCGCTGACTTGGTCAAAAGGCTGCAACGTTGCCGGCTTGTGCTCGGCTACACGCGCCGCCACCATCACGCCCAATGCAATCTCAATGGCCTCGGTGTTGCGCTTGTTCTTCAACACATCGTCGGAAAAGATCGCCTGCAGCAATCGCGCATTGCCCAGCTGCGCGTCGTCCGCGCTGGTGCGGGTGATCCAACCGCTTTTCTGCTGTGCCGTCTTGATCAGGTCAGCAGCCGGCTTCAGGCTGTCGGATTGCTCGAACAGCACATTACTGAACGCGTCGGCAAGCTCTGCGAATTTGCGTTCGGCCATCCGCCGCTTCAGTTCTTTTTCAATTTCCGGGCGCACCTCTTCAAAGCTCTTGCCCTTGCCACCGCGCACCGCAACAAGACGGATGATGTGATAACCGAACTCACTTTCTACCGGCAGCGAAATCTCCCCCGCTTTCATCGAGAACACGGCCTCATCAAAAGATTTCACCATTGAGCCGCGCTCGAAGAATCCAAGGTCGCCGCCATTGGCTGCCGAACCCGGGTCCTGGGAATGCTGTTTGGCCAGTGCCGCAAAATTCCCCGGGGTCTTTTTCAACTGCGCATACAATTCATCGGCTTTGGCCTTCGCCTTTATTCTTGCGTCCGGCGCCGTGCCCTCGGGGGTAATCAGGATGTGGCTTGCCTGGCGCGAATCCTTGACCTGATAACGGCTAAGGTTTGCGTCGTAGGTTTTGCGGACTTCTGCCGCTTCGGGGCGCATCTGCGCAAGCAACGCTTCAACACTGAGCACCAGATAATCGACTCGTACCTGCTCCGGTACGCGAAATTCGTCGGCATGACCTTCATGGTATTTTTTCGCAGCATCAGCCTCCAGTTTCACTTGCGACAAAAACTGGTCTGCCGCAAACGTAAAATGACTGATCTCGCGCTGCTGCTCCGATATTCGCAGCAACTGTGCCGCTTCGGTACGCGCTACAAAAGTCGATGCCGAAAATGCATGAGTGGCATGCTGAATCATCAAATCCTGTCGCACCTTGCCCTCAAAGATTAACGGCGTCATGCCCTGCGCCTTGAGCAATTCCTCGTAACGTGCATAGGAAAATTTACCGTTCTCGCGAAATGTTTCAACGTCGTTGATCATGGCCTGCACCTGCTTTGTCGTCACCGTCAAACCCGTGCGCGCGGCACGATCCAGCAGTAGTTTCTGCTGCACCAGACCTTCGATGACCGACATCCGCAACTGTGGGCTTTCCATCACTGCCGGATCAACGCGCCCGCCGGAAATGCGCTGGATCGCTTCCTGACGCTCACGCAATGCCTGTTCGAACTCGTACTGCGAAATCTTGTAGTCGGCGACCGTCGCCACTGTGTTGCTGCCGCCGCCGCGCTGAAAATAGGAATCGATGCCGAAAAATGCGAAGGGCGGAACGATCAGTACGAACATGCCGATCATGACTGCCTTGCGGTGTTTCTCGATAATATGAAACATTACACTCTCCAAGACTGGCGCCTTACCGGCGCATAAGAAAAAAGGCGAACCGGGTTCGCCTTTTTACGGTAGCTGGCGGAGTGGACGGGACTCGAACCCGCGACCCCCGGCGTGACAGGCCGGTATTCTAACCAACTGAACTACCACTCCATTGACATCCAATGCAAAGTGCAAAATGTATCCATTGGGGATATTCCGTTTTGCACTCTGCACTTTGCATTCTGCACTTTTTAATGCTGGTGGGTGCTGACGGGATCGAACCGCCGACATTCGCCTTGTAAGGGCGACGCTCTACCAGCTGAGCTAAGCACCCGCCTGATGACCCGCTAATAACCTGCCAAACAAAGGGCCGGATTGTAGCCCAACCCGGCCCTGATTTCCAGCAAACAGCTTGCTTAGTGCTTGATTGCCGCTGGCGCTGTACTGTCTGTCACAGGCGGCACCGGCGCACTTTGCTCCGTAGTAAGCGGCTCGGGCTTGCGCTCCAGTGCCAGCTCGAACACCTGATCGATCCACTTCACCGGATGGATATCAAGACGATTCTTCACGTTGTCCGGAATTTCCTTGAGATCCTTGACGTTCTCTTCCGGAATCAACACGGTCTTGATGCCGCCGCGATGCGCCGCCAGCAGCTTTTCCTTCAGACCGCCGATCGGCAGCACCTCACCGCGCAACGTGATCTCACCCGTCATCGCCACATCAGCGCGCACCGGAATGCCGGTGAGCACCGATACCATCGCCGTGCAGATACCGATGCCGGCGCTGGGTCCGTCCTTCGGAGTCGCACCTTCCGGCAGGTGAATATGAATATCGTTCTTCTGGTAAAAATCCGGTTGAATACCCAGGCGCTGCGAACGGGCGCGCACGACCGACATGGCCGCCTGCACCGACTCCTGCATGACTTCGCCGAGCTTTCCGGTCGTTGTCATTTTGCCCTTGCCCACCATCGTGGCCGCCTCAATTGACAGCAGTTCGCCGCCGACCTCGGTCCAGGCCAGACCGTTGACCTGACCGACCTGGTTTTTCTTCTCGGCGATGCCGAACGAGTAACGCCGCACGCCCAGATACTTTTCGAGATTGCGCGCGCTGACCGTGAGCTTGCGTTCCTTGCCGCTACTGACCAGCTCCTTGACCACCTTACGGCAAATTTTGGATATCTCCCGATCAAGACTGCGCACACCGGCCTCGCGGGTGTAGTAACGCACTATGTCACGCAGCGCACTCTCTGACACTGCCAGCTCATCACTCTTCAGACCATGATTCTTCATGGTTTTAGTCAGCAGATGATGCTCGGCGATGTGAACTTTTTCGTCCTCGGTATAGCCCGACAGACGGATTACTTCCATGCGGTCGAGCAGCGCCGGCGGAATATTCAGCGTATTCGCGGTGGCGACGAACATTACGTTGGACAGATCGTATTCGACCTCGATGTAATGATCAACGAAGGTGTGGTTCTGCTCCGGATCGAGCACTTCGAGCAGCGCGGATGCCGGATCGCCCCGGAAATCCATCCCCATTTTGTCAACTTCATCCAATAAAAACAATGGGTTACGCACCCCCACCTTGGACATGTTCTGGAGTATCTTGCCGGGCATGGAACCGATGTAAGTACGACGATGACCACGGATTTCGGCTTCGTCGCGTACCCCGCCCAGCGACATGCGGATGAATTTACGATTGGTCGCGCGCGCAATTGACTGACCGAGCGAAGTCTTGCCGACGCCGGGCGCACCAACCAGACACAGGATCGGCGCTTTCAGTTTGTCGACGCGCTGCTGCACAGCCAGATATTCAACAATACGTTCCTTGACCTTCTCCAGGCCGTAGTGATCCTCATTGAGAATTATTTCGGCAATGCTGAGATCGGTGCTGATCTTGCTCTTTTTGCGCCACGGCAGTGCAATCAGCGCATCGATATAGTTGCGCACCACAGTCGCTTCGGCTGACATCGGCGACATCAGCTTGAGTTTTTTCAATTCAGCGTCAGCTTTTTTGCGCGCTTCCTTGGGCATGTGCGCAGCCTTGATGCGTTTCTCGATTTCATCGATATCCGCGCCTTCTTCGGTCTCGCCCAGTTCCTTCTGGATCGCCTTCACCTGCTCGTTCAGGTAATACTCGCGCTGGCTTTTCTCCATCTGGCGTTTGACGCGGCCACGGATGCGCTTCTCCACCTGCAGGATGTCGAGCTCACCCTCGACCACCTTCAGCAGGTGATCCAGGCGCTGCTTGACGCTGATCATCTCCAGCACTTCCTGCTTTTGCTCAAGTTTGAGCGGCAGGTGCGCAGCGATGGTATCGGCGAGACGACCAGCCTCATCAATACCGGCCAGCGAGGTGAGGATTTCCGGCGGGATTTTTTTGTTCAGCTTCACGTACTGGTCGAACTGCTGAATCATCGTGCGCCGCATCGCCTCGGTTTCGTGATCCGTCGCCGGATCGCTGGCAATCGGCGTCGCCTGCACCATGAAATGGGTTTTGACATCCTGAACGCTGTGGATGCGCGCGCGCTGACTGCCTTCAACCAGCACTTTTACAGTGCCATCCGGCAGTTTGAGCATCTGCAGAATATTGGCAATGCTGCCGACGTCATACAGATCATCCGGCGATGGCTCGTCCTTGGCTGCGGATTTCTGCGCCACCAGGACGATGCTTTTCCCCGCTTCCATCGCGGTTTCCAGTGCCTTGATCGATTTGGGTCTTCCAACAAACAGCGGAATGACCATGTGCGGAAACACCACGACGTCCCGCAGGGGGAGCAGGGGCATATCCAACTTGTTGATTTCACTTACATTTTGGTCATTCATGGGCTTTCACCTGATAGAGTCAACAGTAGTTCAGCTTGGGGCATCCAGAGCCAAATCAAGCACCGGATACCCCAATGCTATCAGTAGCGGCGACGCCGCTACCATTCCGTCCAATCCCGGCCGCCGGGCGGCGAGCGCCCGCACCCTCGTCAGACGGTTGAGCCGGCAACTTTGGGAGCGTCCGAGTAGATGAGCAGCGGGGGGGCATCGCTGGCGATCGTGCCTTCGTCAACCACAACCTTGACGACGTTCTCCAGCGACGGCAGGTCGAACATGGTGTTCAGCAACGTATGCTCAAGGATTGAGCGTAAGCCGCGGGCGCCGGTCTTGCGTTGCAGCGCCTTGCGCGCAATCGCGTGCAGCGCCACCTCACGCACTTCCAGCTCGACGCCTTCCATGCTGAACATCTTTTGAAACTGCTTGAGTAAGGCATTTTTCGGCTGCGTCAGGATTTCCATCAGCGCCGACTCGTCGAGTTCAGAGAGCGTGGCAACCACCGGCAGACGGCCGACAAATTCGGGTATCAAACCGTACTTGATCAAATCCTCCGGCTGCACGTCACGCAGCACCGCCGCCATATCCTTGCGGCTGTCCTTGCTGCGCACGTCGGCACCAAAACCGATTCCGCTTTTCTCGGAGCGCGCGCGAATGACTTTATCCAGCCCGTCGAAAGCGCCGCCGCACACAAACAAAATGTTGGTGGTATCCACCTGCACGAACTCCTGATTGGGATGCTTGCGGCCACCCTGCGGCGGGACCGAAGCAATGGTGCCTTCAATCAGTTTCAGCAATGCCTGCTGTACGCCCTCGCCCGACACGTCGCGGGTGATGGACGGGTTATCCGACTTGCGTGAAATCTTGTCAATTTCGTCGATGTAGACGATGCCGCGCTGCGCTTTCTCGACGTCGTAGTCGCACTTCTGCAGCAGCTTCTGGATGATGTTCTCGACGTCCTCGCCGACATAACCGGCTTCAGTCAGCGTCGTTGCATCCGCCATCACAAACGGCACGTTGAGCAGCCGCGCGAGGGTCTGTGCGAGCAGCGTCTTGCCCGAACCGGTGGGCCCCACCAGCAGAATGTTTGATTTGGCCAGTTCGACTTCGTCGTTTTTACCAACGTTACGCAAGCGCTTGTAATGGTTGTAAACCGCTACCGAGAGAATTTTCTTGGCAGTGTCCTGACCGATCACATACTGGTTAAGGATGTCACGAATTTCGTGCGGCACCGGCAGGTCGGACTTCGCCCCCTTGGACCCCTGGTCACCCTGGGTTTCCTCACGAATGATGTCGTTGCACAGCTCGATACACTCGTCGCAGATGAACACCGACGGTCCCGCGATGAGCTTGCGCACTTCGTGCTGGCTCTTGCCGCAGAACGAGCAGTACAGCAGCTTTTCACCGCCTACTTTTTCCGTCATGCCCGCAATCCCCTATCGACTGTCATTCTGTGACCACTCGCGACCGCAATAATTCCGCCGCCGCCCCATACCCCCACCAATACCCCTACTTGACTGCCGTGACCGTATCCGCCCGGCTGGTCAGCACTTTGTCCACCAGACCATAGTTTACCGCCTGATCGCCGGAAAGAAAGTTATCCCGATCGGTATCGCGTTCAACAGCGTCAATTTTCTGACCGGAATGCTTGGCCATAATCTCGTTCAGCCGGCCTTTCAGGAACAGGATTTCCTTGGCATGAATCTCGATATCCGAGGCCTGGCCCTGAAATCCGCCCATCGGCTGGTGAATCATCACCCTTGAATTGGGCAGGCAGAAGCGCTTGCCTTTGGCACCCGCCGCCAGCAACAGCGCCCCCATGCTCGCCGCCTGCCCCACGCACAGCGTGGATACATCCGGCTTGATGAACTGCATGGTGTCGTAAATCGCCAGACCCGCCGACACCGAACCGCCGGGGGAATTAATGTAGAACGAAATGTCCTTGTCGGGGTTCTCGGATTCCAGAAACAACAGTTGCGCGACGATCACGTTGGCCGTATTTTCGTTCACGGGACCAACCAGAAATACCACGCGCTCCTTGAGCAGGCGCGAGTAAATATCGTAGGCGCGTTCGCCGCGACCACTCTGCTCGATCACCATCGGAATCAGGCCAAGGCCCTGCGGCTCGATCATCGCGTGCGGCTCGGTGTAACGATTCATTTGGTGTTCCCCATCAATTCATCAAACTTCATGTTCTTGTCTTCAACCTTGGCCGTCGCCAGCGCCCAAGTCACTACGTTCTCTTCGAGCACCATGCCTTCGATGTCACGCAGCCGTTCCTGCGACTGGTAGAACCATTTCACCACTTCCTGCGGATGTTCGTAGCTTTGCGCCTGTTCTTCCACTGCGGCGCGCACCTGGTCCGGTTTGGCGTTGAGACTCTGTATCCGCACCACCTCGGCCAGTATCAGCCCCAGCGTCACCCGGCGCTGCGCCTGCTTGCTGAACATGTCTGCCGGCAACGGCATATCGTCGCGCACCGGTATCCCCCGGGCAGCAAGATCCTGCCGCGCCGTATCCTGCAACCGCTCGACCTCCATGCCAATCAGTGCCTGCGGCACCTCAATGCTGGTTGCCGCCAGCAGCGCATCCATGACCTGCTCTTTCAATTTCGCCTTCAAACGCGCTTTCACTTCGCGCTCCAGATTGCCGCGGACTTCCACGCGCATTTTTCCCAGATCACCGTCGGCAATACCCAGCGTTTTGGCAAACTCGGTGTCCACCGGGGGCAGCTCCGCCGCCGCCACTTCAGTCACTTTCACTTCGAACACCGCCGTCTTGCCCGCCACATCCTTGCCCGCGTAATCGTCGGGAAACTTCACTTCAAAACTCTTGTTGTCTCCGGCCTTCATGCCCGGCAGTTGCTTTTCGAAATCCGGCAAAAACCGCCCTTCACCCAGCACCACGCTCTGACCCTGCGCCGTACCGCCATCGAAGGCCACGCCGGCTATGGTGCCGAGATAATCCATGGTCACGCGATCTCCGTTCTCGGCGGCACGCGCTGCAGCGGCGTATGTCACCCGCTGCTTGCGCATGATCTCCAGCGTCTTGTCGATGTCGGCGTCACTCACCTCCAGTTGCGGCCGGGTCACCGTTGATTTCGTCAAATCCCCCACCACGACATCGGGATACACCTCAAACGTCGCGCTGTACTGAAACTCGTTCGCCCCTTCAGTTGGCGGCGCAGCATCAAACTTCGGATAACCCGCGACCCGCAGCTTCTGCTCTCTTACGGCATCGCCGAAGGTTTTCTGAAGCGTATCGCCGAGCACCTCCTGGCGTACTTGCAGGCCATATTGCTGCACCACCACCTTGAGCGGCACCTTGCCGGGCCGGAATCCGGCCAGCTTGACGGTACGCGTCAGGTTTTTCAGCCGCGACTCGACCTCGGTTTCAATCTCCGCCATCGGTATGGCCACGTTCAATTTACGCTGCAGACTGCCCAGCGTTTCCAGATTCGCTTGCATCAATATTTCCCTGTTGAGTTACTGTAATCGTTGCTGCCCTGGTGCGAAAGAAGGGACTCGAACCCCCACGCCTCTCGGCGCCAGAACCTAAATCTGGTGCGTCTACCAATTCCGCCACTTTCGCGCTGCAACATGAAACCACACCTGCTGCATCGACACTACCGTTGCCACACACCGCGGCGCCATCTGCAACTCCTTGATTGTAATATAATTGCCGCTTTAGCGACATGGCCCCAGGCTGGCAATTCCCGACAGAAACTGCGCCAAGCCTTTGATGGAACTCTCTTTTCCAGACACCATGGCCGTCGATCATTACGAAAATTTTCCGGTCGCCTCGATCCTGCTGCCTGATCGGCTACGTCGGCCCATTGCCCTGATTTACCGCTTTGCCCGCGAAGCTGACGATTTTGCCGACGAGGGTAATGCGCCGGACTCTGAACGGCTGGCGCAACTCGGCGCCTTCACCCGCGAATTGCAACGCCTGGAATGCAACGAGCCACCGGGCATTCCGTGGTTTGCCGATCTCGCCCGGATTATCCGCGCGCACCAGTTGCCGCTCGCCGCCTTCCACGATCTGCTGTCGGCGTTCGCGCAGGACGTTACCCAAAAACGTTATGCCAATTACGCGGAAGTCCTGGATTATTGCCGTCGCTCCGCCGATCCGGTTGGCCGGCTGCTGCTGGTACTTTATGGCGCAGCCACCCCACAGAACCTGGTTTATTCCAACGCGATCTGCACCAGCCTGCAATTGATCAACTTCTGGCAGGATGTTGCACTCGACTGGCAGAAAAACCGCATCTACTTTCCGCAGGATGAAATGCAAAGCTATGGCATCACTGAAGCGCAGATCGCCAATGGCGACGCCGGCGAGGCCTGGCAGACATTCATTGCCTTCCAGATCAGGCGTACCCGCGAACTGCTGTATTCGGGCAAACCCCTGGGGCACATCCTCAAAGGCCGCATCGGGCTGGAAATGCGCACCATCATCGCCGGCGGCGACCGCATCCTCGACAAAATTGCTGCGGTTGATGGCGACGTATTCCGCCGTCGTCCGGTCCTCACCAAACCGGACTGGGTGCTGATGTTGGCGCGGGCTTTGGTATGAGACAACAACTAGGGGATTTGCTGCCCTCTCCCCCGACCCCTCTCCCACAGGGAGAGGGGAGGCACATGCGGGAGATGGTCTGATGACCGTCTCCCGATAAAAATGACCGATCCCCATCAGTACTGTCAGCAAAAGGCCGCCGCCAGCGGCTCGAGTTTTTATTACAGCTTCCTGTTCCTGCCCGCCGAGCGCCGCCGCGCAATCACCGCACTCTACGCCTACTGCCGCGAAGTTGATGACGCGGTTGATGAATGCACGGACCCTGGCGTGGCGCGCACCAAGCTGGCGTGGTGGCATGACGAAGTCGAACGATTATTCGCGGGCCGCGCCCAGCACCCCGTGACGCGGGCGCTGGCAGATATCATCACCCCCTATGGCATCACCCGTGAGCAACTGGATACGGTCATCGCGGGCATGGCAATGGATCTCGAGTACAACCGCTATCCGGATATTGCGACGCTCAAGGTGTATTGCCATCGCGTCGCCGGCGTCGTCGGACTGATGTCAGCGCAGATTTTTGGTTACAGCGACGAACGCACGCTCGAATACGCAGCCGAACTGGGGCTTGCCTTTCAACTCACCAATATCATCCGCGATGTCGGCGAAGACGCCCGGCGCAATCGCGTCTATCTGCCGCTCGACGAACTTGCGCGCCACGGTCTCGACGCTGCGCAGATTGTGCACGGCACCGACAGTCCGGCATTCCGCGCGCTAATGGCCGAACAAGTCGCACGTGCCATCGCCGCCTACGATCAGGCTTATTCCAAACTACCGGCGCAGGATCGAAAATCCCAATTGCCGGGGTTGATTATGGCGTCGATCTATCGCACGCTGCTGGAAGAAATCCGCGACGACGGTTGCCGCGTGCTGACCCATCGCACTTCACTGACGCCGCTGCGCAAACTGTGGCTGGCATGGACCACCTGGATCAAGGGATAGGGAAAACTACATTATGGATTTGCAGTTAAAAAACAAAACCGCACTCGTCACCGGCGCCAGCCAGGGCATCGGCCACGCCATCGCCCGGGGACTCGCTGCGGAAGGCGTCAGGATCTGCATCGCCGCGCGGCGGCGCCCGCTGCTGGAAGCGCTGGCCGCAACCATCACCGCAGCCGGCGGCGCGACACCAGCCGTAGTTGAAATCGATATCATGCAGGACGGCGCTCCCGAACAGCTCGCGGATGCCACGCGCGCCGCACTGGGCCGCATCGATATTCTGATTAACAGCGCTGGCGGCAGCCGGCTGGCCATACCCATAGACGCGCCTGAGGAGGAATGGGACAGCGTGATGACGTTGAATTTTATCCGTGTGCGGCAACTGACCCATGCCGTTTTGCCGGACATGGTCAAAGGCCAATGGGGACGGGTCATCAATATTTCCGGAAAATCCGAGCCCGATGCGCTACTCGCCTCAACGCCTGCGAAAGCGGCGATACATGCGTGGTCCAAGGGACTGTCGCGTGAAGTCGGCAAACACGGCATCACCGTCAACTGCATTCCGCCGGGACGCATCATGAGCGAGCAGATCCGCCGGAAATATTCCGAGGAATTCCGTGCCCGCCAGTCGGCGCACGACATTCCAGTCGGCCGCTACGGCGAACCCGAAGAACTCGCGGCGCTGGCGGTATTCCTGGCCTCCCCGGTGGCCGGCTATATCACCGGTGCGGTGCTACCGGTCGATGGCGGCCTGCGGCGATATGCTTTTTAGGGAGATATGCGAATGATTGCTGTCATTTTCGAAGTGTGGCCCGCCGACGGTCGCAAGCAGGAATACCTGGACATTGCCGCCAGCCTGCGTCCGCTGCTGGAACAGATTGATGGTTTTATTTCGATTGAACGCTTCGAGAGCCTCAGCGAGCCCGGCAAGATTCTGTCGCTGTCGGTCTTCCGCGACGAAGCCGCAGTTGCGCGATGGCGTGAACTGGAACAACACCGTGCCGCGCAGGCCAAGGGTCGCGGCGGCGTATTCCGCAATTACCGGCTGCGGGTTGCCGGCGTGATCCGCGATTACAGCTTGAGCGAACGCGCGCAGGCGCCAGGCGACAGCCGCAATATCCACGGCTGACCCGGCAACTTGAGCCTTCCTCCGGACGCGGAAATAGGCACCCGCACAGATTCAGCCGTCCATTTGGCAGTCTTTGGTGCTACATTCTGGACTGGGGGCCGGATTGACGTTCGGGCATAGGCAAAACCATCCCGGTCTCTGCGGCCGCGCACCCCGAAATCATTAGCGCCATATTAATATGGCCAAACCGAGGAGAAATGGCATGAATTCACCAGCGCGTCTGCTCTGTGCAGCATTTTGCTCTTTCGTCGTATTGAGTCCCGCCATCTCATCAGCCGCCGATATTTACCCCGATCGACCGATCCGGGTGATCGTGCCGTTCCCCCCCGGTGGCAGCAATGACGTACTGAGCCGCTACATGGGCATCAAGCTCGGTGAGCGGATGAATACGCAGTTTGTTATCGATAACCGTGGTGGTGGCAGCGGCATCATCGGCGCTCTATTGGCCGCCGAATCACCCGCCGATGGTCATACTCTGCTATTCGTGTCCGTGTCGTGGATGCTCAACGCCGCAGTCCGCAAACTGCCCTATGACGTCGAAAAGTCCTTTGATCCGATCTCGCTGATGGCAGCGGCGCCCAACTGCCTGGTGGTCAATCCGAAGGGACCGTACAACAATGTCAGCGATCTGGTCGCAGCGGCCAAGGCAAAACCCGGAGCCCTCAGCTTCGCCTCCACCGGCACCGGCGGCATTAACCATTTCGGCGGTGAGCTGTTCAAAAACATCGCCAAGGTGGACATGGTACATGTGCCGTATAAAGGCGGTAACCCCGCAATGACCGATGTGATGGCCGGTAACATACCAGTCATGTTCAGCTCGGTGACCCAGACACTGCCGCATGTGCGTTCCGGGCGATTGAAATTACTGGCTGTGGGCTCACCCCAGCGCAGCGATACCGTGCCCGATGTACCGACCTTGGCGGAATCAGGCTATCCCGGTTACTCAGTCACCATATGGTGGGGTTTTGCTGCGCCAGCCGGGATGCCGAAGGCGCGCATGGCGCGTGTGCTGAAAGAAATCAATGCAGTGCTCGATGAAGCGGATACGAAAAAATGGCTGCGAAGCTACGCTGCTACGCCGATCAAAATCACCCAAGCCGCATTCAAGAAACAGATACATGACGAAATCGTTCAGTGGAAGAAGGTCGCCAAGCAGGCAAAACTCAGCCTGAAGTAATTACGAGCAGCAGCCCCGGCGGTGATGCGACCAGCGTCACCGCTGTACCCCCCAGTTTACTGACCGGCGCGTGGGCGGAATATTTACCGAAAGTTTTGATAAACGCAGCAACCAAAGACGTAGAAGATACCGGCTGAAGCCGGTGTGACGTCATGCGGCAATAATCAACCGACTGCCGCGTTCGGCAATCATGATAGTCGGCGCGTTGGTATTGCCCGAGGTAATAGTCGGCATCACCGAGGCATCAATCACCCGCAACCGCTCGATGCCGCGCACCCGCAGCTGCGAATCGACCACGGCTAAAGCGTCATCCGCCCGCCCCATTTTGCAGGTGCCGATCGGGTGAAATATCGTGGTGCCGATCTGCCCGGCGGCCTGCACCAGTTCTTCCTCCGTCTGGTATTGCGGGCCCGGCATGAATTCTTCGGGCTGATGGGGTTTCAGTGCCGCTGATTCGTTGACGATGCGCCGGGTCAGCCGTATCGAATCGACTGCCACTTTGCGGTCTTCCGGCGTGGACAAATAATTCGGTGCAATCGCCGGATAAGCACGCGGATCCGCCGAGGTGATGCGCACATGGCCGCGCGAAGTCGGCCGCAGGTTGCACACGCTGGCGGTAAATGCCGGGAATTTGTGCGGTGGCACGCCGAAGCGGTCCAGCGAAATTGGCTGCACATGGTATTCGACGTTGGCGGTCGGCTGTGACGGATCGGATTTCGCGAATGCGCCCACCTGCGACGGCGGCATGGTCAAGGGCCCCGTGCGATAGAACGCATATTCCAGCGCCATCTTCGCCTTGGCCCACCACGAATCAAGCATCGTATTCAGTGTCAGCGCATCACTGCTGATGCGGAATGACAGGCGCAACTGCAGGTGATCCTGCAGATTTTCGCCCACCGGCAATTCGTGGATAACCGGGATGCCGTGCTGCTGCAGCAGAGCACCAGGGCCGATTCCGGACAGTTGCAAAATTTGCGGGCTGCCGATGGCACCCGCCGAGAGGATAGTCTCGCGCCGTGCCGCGGCAAAACATTCCTCGTTGCCTTGAAAAAATTCAACACCGGTGACGCGCCTGCCTTCCAGCCGCAATTTCCTGACCAGCGCTCCGGTGACCACTTTCAGGTTGGGCCGCTGCAGCGCTGGTCGCAAAAATGCCTTGGCCGCACTCCAGCGCACGCCGTTTTTTTGCGTGACTTCAAAGCGTGACACGCCTTCGTTGTCACCGCGGTTGAAATCGTCCGTTTCCGGAATGCCGGTCTCCACGGCAGCCGCCTTGAAGGCTTCGAGGATGTCCCAGCGCAGGCGCGGTGTTTCCACACGCAACTCGCCGCCGGCACCATGCTTCTCGTCCGCGCCACGCCAGCTGTCCTCCACATCCATGAATGCCGGCAGTACGTGTTGCCACGCCCAGCTGCTATCGCCGGTCAATTGCGCCCACGTGTCGTAATCGCGCGCCTGCCCGCGCAGATAAAGCATGGCGTTGATCGATGACGAGCCACCGATCACCCGGCCACGCGGATAATTGATCACGCGACCGTTGAGCCCCGCTTCGGGCACGGTCTGGTAACACCAGTCAGTGCGTGGATTGCCGATGCAATACAAATAACCGACGGGAATATGTATCCAGTGCCAGTGGTCTTGCCCGCCGGCTTCGAGCAGCAACACCGACACGCCGGGATCGGCAGATAGCCGATTGGCCAGCACGCAACCGGCACTGCCGGCGCCGACGATCACATAGTCGTATGCATCAGCCATATTACAATAATCTCAATAAAAACAACAGGTTATGACTTAACCAGCTTCTGCACACACCAGTTCAGCGTATCCGCCACATAAATATTGTCCTGCGCATCCAGCGCCAGGTAATGCGCTTCGCCGTAACGATTCGGCCCCTTGCCCTGCCCGCCGGTCGCGGCGAGCAAATTAAGATCCTGGTCGAGCTTCATGATGCGTCCGGTATGGCCGTGCGCCATCATGATGTGCTGCTGGTCACTGCACCAGCACAGCCCGCAGGGTGTGCCCGGATGCGCCTTCTCGCGGAGGAATTTGCCATCGCCATCGAAAACCTGAATGCGCTGATTGGAACGGTCGGCGATATAGACCAGCCCCGCGCGATCGACGATCACCGCATGCGGCTGGTTGAATTCACCAGGGCCCTTGCCCTCGCCGCCCCAGGTGGTCAGGAAATCACCGTCGGCATCGAACTTGATCACCCGCGATTCGCCCTTGCCGTGGCCCTGCGTCACGTAAATCTCGCCCTTGGACCCGAACGCCACGTCATTGGGTTCGTTGAAACAGCGCAAATGCCCCGCCTGATGCCAGTCCGTCGCACGGCCCTTGATACCGAGCACCATCAGGATGCGGCCCTCGGCCGTCATCTTGACGACGATGTGCGCCACCGTGTCCGTCGCCCAGATATTGCCCCGCGCATCCAGCCGCAGGCCATGCGGATTGTCGAACACGCCGCGCGCCAGCGTGCGCAGGTAATTGCCTTCCGGATTGAACTCCATCAGCGCGTGATCGCTGCGATTGAAAATCAGAATATTGCCGTTGGCGCGCACCGCAACCGCAGAACACGGGCCGAGATTCATGCCTTCAGGCAATTTGAAAATGTCCGGCACCACGCGATAACCCAGTTCCGGAACGTTCTGAGCTACGGGGATGGTGGCAGCCTGCGCCATGAGCCTCTCCTTGGTCTGCATCGTTATTGTTGCCGCGCGGCAACAATTGGCGCGACGTGTTGCAGGAGAATACCGCGGAATCAGGACAGGCGGTTGCAGCCTTGCCGGTGATGGCACATCAAAATACGGACCTGCACCGTACCCCGCTGAAAACACCTCGAAATCAGCGCTAGAATACAGATTCGCCTGTTCAATTAATCAGCAGATCGGAGCCATCATGCATAAATCGGTAATGAAGCAGTGTCTGGGAATGAGCGTTGCAGCAATCCTCGGTGCAGCAGGGATCGCAACACCCGCAGTCGCGCAGACCATGAAACCCGGCCTGTGGGAAGTCACCAACAAAATCGGCGGCAGCGGCGATGCCGGCGCCAAAATGGCCGCAGCACAGGCCCAGATGCAACAGCAGTTTGCTTCCATGCCGCCGGAGCAGCGCAAGATGATGGAGGACATGATGGCCAAGCGAGGCGTCAACATGGGCCCCGGTGCACCGGGCGGCGGCATGGCGGTCCGCATCTGCATCACCAAAGACATGGCCGCGCGCAACGAAGCACCGGCGCAGAATCAGGGCGACTGCAAGCGGGAATCCATGCAGCGCAGCGGCAACACCACCAAATTCAAATTCGTCTGCGCCAAACCGCCCTCCAGCGGCGAAGGCGAAGTCACCGTGCATAACGCCGAGTCCTACACCATGAAAATGAAAATGTCGGGTGGGGGGTCGGAACAGATGACTATGGAAGCGCAGGGCAAGTTTCTGTCGAACGATTGCGGGAGCGTCAAGCCGATCAAGGGGTAACGAGCGGGAATCGGGGCGCGATGCTTTTTATTCTGAAAAGAAACAGGGCTCCGTCCCCATCTAACCACCATCTAACCAGAGCCGCCGAGTAGCGCAGCGAGGCAGGGGGCGGCTGCGGCTCGTTAGCCGCTGGCCCGTTTGCGGGAGCAGTCGACGGCGCTCCGGTCCACGATTGTTGATCGCAGCCACCGGCGCCCCTACCCGCTCCACGCTTCGCGACTCCGAGTCCGGGGCGCCCCTTCTTTTGATTACTTTTCTTGGCGGAGCAAGAAAAGTAATCAGCCGCCGGGAAGCGGCTTCGACTCGTTAGCCGCAGGCCCGTTTGCGGGAGCAGCCGCAGCGCCCCGATTTACGATATTTGATCGCAGCCGCTGGCGCCCCTGCCCGCACCCCCGCTGCGCGGCACCGAGTCCGGGGCGCCCCGGCGAAGTTAAAGCACAAAGGCTGGCCGCCCTTCGACAAGCTCAGGCCGAACGGCTGTAATAGCCACGGAATGCAACATGCCGGCTTTGTCGACATCCCCCCATCGTTTTATACTTACCCCGTAACAGGGAAAATCGGGACGACCCCTCACCAAAAACAAACAACCGGTCGCCCCATGACAGATGGAGGAAATGTCATGACTGACAGCAACAACTGCAAGCAGTGCAGCGCGCCGATGAAACTGGAATCCATAGGCGCCGTAGCCGGAGAAGAAGGCGTATTGAAAATTTCAATCGTGGATTTTCCGGTCAAGACGTGTGAACGCGGCCACCGGCAGTTCGTCTCCCGCGATTTTCCGATGCAGTTGCTGGAACAGACCACGAACGGCGACAAGACCGGATTGCCTTCAGGAAAAAAACGCGGGCTGCTGTTCAAGAAATACCACTGCGGCAAATGCGACGCACCGCTCGCCGCCGCAGGCGTGCAACGTCCGTTCGGCTTTGACGTCAAGCTCGCCAATGTTCCACAGATGCGCATTGAATTCACGTTACCCGTTTACACCTGTGCGTCCTGCGGACAGGAACAACTGCGTGAGCGCAGCGAGGCCGAGGAATTAGCCCCGGCAGCACTCGCAGATGCTTTCCAGGCTGCGGGGATCAAACCGCAGGCTTGATCGGGTAGTGATCATCGCTGTGTGAAGTATTGAATATAATAATAAAAACAACAGGTTATAACGAATTACCGGACGTAGCGCATCCTCTACCGTTGCTCGCCGGACTGCCGGGAGCGCAGGGCGCGTTCGCTATAATCGGGGCCATTCTCCACAGCAACGCTGTTTCTGCAGCCCGGAGTTCAACCATGCAAACCAAAATCCCCTGCGTCATCATGCGCGGCGGCACCTCCCGCGGACCGTTCCTGCTGACGCCCGACCTGCCCGACGACACCGCCACCCGCGATGCCGTGCTGCTGGCGATCATGGGCTCGCCGCACGAAATCCAGATCGACGGCATCGGCGGTTCGCACTCAGTGACCAGCAAGGTGGCGCTGATCAGTAAATCGAAGCATCCCGACGCCGACGTCGATTACCTGTTTGCACAAGTGCAGATCCACGAAAAGTTTGTCGATACCAAACCCAACTGCGGCAATATGCTGGTCGCCGTGGGGCCATTCGCCATCGACGCCGGGCTGGTGCCGGCACAGGACGGCGAAACCCGGGTGCGCATTTACAACGTCAACACCCAGTCGCTGGTCGAAGCCATCGTGCAGACGCCCGGCTGCCAGGTGCAATACGAAGGCAATGCAGCCATTGACGGCGTGCCGGGCACGGCAGCGCCGGTCGGCATTAATTTCCAGAGCGCCATCGGCGCGGTCACCGGCAAGATGCTGCCCACGGGCAAACCGCTGGACGTGATCGACAGCATAGCAGTGAGCTGCGTCGATATCGCCATGCCGATCGTGATGATGCGCGCCGCCGACCTGGGAAAGACCGGCTACGAAACCGCAGTCGAGCTCGACGGCGACCGCGAACTGATGGCGCGCATGGAAACCATCCGCCGCAAGGCGGGTGTGCTGATGGGTATGGGCGACGTCTCGAAAAACGTGGTGCCGAAGATCGCCCTGCTCGCCCCGCCGCGCCACGGCGGCACCATCAGCTCGCGTTATTTTGTGCCCGAGACCTGCCACAAATCGCATCCCGTCACCGGCACGGTGTGCATCAGTTCAGCCTGCGCGATCTCCGGTACTATCGCCGCGCAAATCGCGCCGCTGCCGCCGGCGACGCAGGGCATGGTGAAAATCGAGCACCCGTCCGGCATGATTCTGATTGACCTTGATGTCGATTTCACCGATGGCAAAGAAATCATCCGCCGGGCCGCGCTGGTCCGCACCGCACGACGTATTTTTGAGGGCTGCGTAATGGTGCCGTCGCAGATCTGGGCGGGCAAGGCTGCGACCCAGCGGGTATCGGTTGCAGCTTAACTCTATGAGCGTTCACCCTTCGACAGAGCCTGTCATGAGCCTGTCGAATGACTCAGGGCGAACGGGTCATTTTATAAACCGTTCGTGGTGAGCTCGTCGAACCATGAGCGGCTTCGCTACTCAGTCATTCTCCCGTCCTCCTGATCCATGGCTATAGCCACATCAGTTGCGATCATCGGCGGCGGCTATGCCGGCATGGCAGCAGCTGTCACGCTCGCTCAGCACAATATTCCCGTAACGGTTTTTGAAGCCGCTGCGGTGCTCGGCGGTCGCGCCCGGCGCGTCAGCGTCAACAACACCCTGCTCGATAACGGGCTGCATATACTGATCGGCGCTTATACTGAAACATTGCGATTGATCGACATCGTCGCGCCGCAATCCACAGATGTTTTTCTGCGCACCCCGCTCGACTGGCAAATCCACCGCAAATTCCGTCTCCGCGCACCCGCCCTGCCCGCGCCGCTGCATCTGCTCGCCGGATTGCTCACGGCGCAAGGCATGACCTTCGGCGACAAACTCGCCGTGGCCCGCTTCATGCAGGCGATGAAGGCTCGAAATTACCAGTTAGTACAGGACTGTACGGTGGCTGCACTACTGAGAGAACATACTCAACCTGTTGATTTAATTGAATATTTATGGTCTCCCTTGTGCGTGGCGGCACTCAACACGCCGGCTGAGCGCGCCTCGGCGCAGGTTTTTCTCCATGTGCTGCGCGACAGTCTGGGCGCGGGTCGTGCCGCGAGCGACATGCTGCTGGCGCGCGTCGATCTTACGGCGCTGTTTCCGGAACCTGCTGCGGATTATGTGCGTGCGCGAGGCGGCACGATCGAACTCAACGCGCCGGTGGAACGCGTGACGCGGAATGGAAAAAGTTTTGAAGTGCAGGTACGCGGCGCGGCGCATCTTTTTGATCAGATCATCTGCGCAGCAGCGCCGCATCGGGCCGCACCGCTGCTGGCCGACATTCCGGAACTGCACGACACGGTGCACCGCATCGACACGCTCACCTACGAACCCATCCATTCCATCTGGCTGCAGTTCAGCGACAGCGTGCCGTTGCCCGCGCCCATGCTCGGCATCAGCGGCAGTCCGGCGCAGTGGATATTCGACCGTGAAAAAATTTGCGGCCAGCGCGGCCTGATCGGTGCAGTGATCAGTGCATCCGGCGAGCACATCGGCATTGCCCAGGATCAGCTGGTGCAGCGGGTGCAATCCGACCTGCGATCGCAATTCGGCCCGCTGCCGTCGTTGGTCTGGAATCAGGTCATCGCAGAAAAACGCGCGACCTTCAGTTGCACGCCGGATCTCGTCCGCCCCACCGCCATCACTGCGTGCAAAAACTTTTTCCTCGCCGGCGATTACACAGCCAGTGACCGCGTTACGGGCGAATACCCCGCCACCATCGAATCCGCGGTACGCAGCGGCACGCAGTCCGCGGTGATGGCACTCGACGGCTGAAGCAGACCGCACCGTTATAATTGCAGGTTAGCACTACAGCTTCATAAAATGGGAGTGGATCGTGCCTGAACGCGAAGCAATGCAATACGATGTGGTGATCGTCGGTGCCGGCCCCGCAGGTCTCGGTGCGGCGATCCGCCTCAAGCAACTGGCGGCGGAACAGAATCGCGAAGTCAGCGTCTGTGTGCTCGAAAAAGGCTCGGAGGTCGGCGCGCACATACTCTCCGGCGCGGTGATGGATCCGATCGCGCTCAATGAATTGATTCCGGACTGGAAAGAAAAAGACGCGCCGCTGAATGCACCGGTCAGCGAAGATCGTTTTCTATTCTTGACCGAATCCGGTTCTTACCGGGTGCCGACCGCGTTGCTGCCGCAATGTTTTCAGAATCACGGTAATTACGTCGTCAGCCTCGCCAATGTCTGCCGCTGGCTGGGCCAGCAGGCGGAGGCGCTGGGCGTGGAAATATTCCCCGGCTTCGCCGCGGCTGAAGTGCTGTTCAACGACGCCGGAAGCGTCAGAGGCGTGGCCACCGGCGACATGGGCATCGGCCGCGATGGAAAACCCACGGACGCGCATCAGCGCGGTATGGAGTTGCACGCAAAATACACCTTTTTTGCCGAAGGCTGTCGCGGCCATCTCGGCAAACAATTGCAGGAACGTTTCAAATTGCGCGACGGCGCCGATCCGCAGGTCTACGGCATCGGACTCAAGGAATTGTGGGAGATCAAACCGGAACAACACCAGCTAGGGCTGGTCATCCACACCGCCGGCTGGCCGCTGGACAGCGACACCTATGGCGGCTCGTTTTTCTATCACCTCGAAAACAACCAGGTTGCCATTGGTTACGTCGTCGGCCTCGCCTACAGCAATCCTTATCTGAGTCCGTACGAGGAATTCCAGCGCTTCAAAACCCATCCCGCGATCCGCCCTTTTCTGGAAGGCGGCAAACGTATCGCTTATGGTGCGCGGGCGATTGCCGCAGGCGGCCTGCAGTCGCTGCCGAAGCTGATTTTTCCCGGCGGCTGTCTGATCGGTGATGACGCCGGATTCCTCAACGCTTCGCGCATCAAGGGCAGTCATACCGCGATCAAGTCGGGCATGCTTGCCGCGGAGGCGGCGTTTGCCGCACTGGCAGCGGAGTCACCGGCGGCAGAACTCACAGCTTATCCGGACGCCTTTCGCGCGAGCTGGCTGCATGACGAGTTGCACAAGGCGCGCAATTTCAAGCCGTGGATGAGCAAAGGGCTCTACACCGGCACGCTGATGGTAGGCATCGATCAGGTGGTATTTCGCGGGAAAGCGCCGTGGACGCTGCACCACAACCATGCTGATCATGAAACACTGCGCCGCAAGAGCGAGTGCGCGCCCATTGACTATCCAAAACCCGACGGCGTGGTCACTTTTGACCGCTTGTCCTCGGTATTTATTTCCAACACCAATCACAATGAAGACCAGCCGGCACATCTGACGCTGAAGGATGCGACGGTGCCGGTCAACGTCAATCTGGAACTCTACGACGCGCCGGAACAACGTTACTGCCCGGCGGGCGTCTATGAGATCGTCCGCGATGACGGCGGCGCCAACCCGCGACTGCAAATTAACGCGCAAAACTGCGTGCATTGCAAAACTTGCGACATCAAGGATCCGACGCAGAACATCGTCTGGGTCACACCGGAAGGCGGCGGCGGCCCGAACTACCCGAACATGTAGCGCGAGCGTGTAACGCCGCTCAAGTTTTCCGCAATCCGGCCGTTTCAAGGGCGTTGAAATCCGCCCCCGAGCCTGCCATGCCTCACCCCGTCGCAAGCACCGTACCGGTTGCCGGGAAACCTGCAACCGGATCGGCATATCTGCGGGCCGTCACCGAGGAAATACTCGGCTGGAGTAATCCGCGGCATCGCCTGCAGCAAGCGCTGACTGAAGACGATTTCCTGCTCTACGCGCAGCCGATCCGGTCGCTCAAGCCGAAATCGGACGACGCGCCGTGCCTGGAAATCCTGCTGCGACTGCAGGAAGAAGAAGACCATTTGCTGCCGCCCGGTGGATTTTTCCCGGTGGCTGAAGCACTGGGCATGTTCGAAGACATCGACCGCTGGGTGGTGCGGAACACCGTCACCTGGTGCGCTCGAACCGAAATCCGCCTGCGTTCGCCGATGTGCTGCATCAACCTGTCCGCCAGTGCGCTTCGCAATCCGGCATTTGCGGGGTTTGTACGGGCACAGATCAACGCTGCAGGAATCCCGGGGCAATGCCTGTGCTTTGAAATAGGTGAAGCTGACGCAATCGAATTCCCTGATGAAGTCCGCAGATTCATCGGTGTCCTGCTACCGAAAGGTTGCCAGTTCACGATTGAAAACTTCGGCAGTGTGCAGATGTCCTTCGCGCACATCCGCGAACTGCCGATCGACTACCTGAAAGTTGACAGGAGCATCATCCACAGCATCCTGCGCAGCCCCGGCGAACTGGCCCGCGCACGCGCCATCAGCGCCACCTGCCGGAAGCTCGGTATCGTTTCGATCGCTGCGCATGTCGAAACGCAGGATGTACTCACCAAGCTGATCGAAATCGGGTTCGACTATGCGCAGGGCTTCGGCATCGCCCAGCCGGCGCCGCTCAGCGTCTTCAGTTTCGACTGAATGCGCAGGTTCAGCCGCCGAGCATTCCCTGTTTCAGATCGCTGTCCGCGGGACTCTCTCCCAGCCAGATGCGCAACAGCGCGCGATTAAAGTCTTCTCCGGGAATCGAACCCTTGACCGTGCCGTTCACGGTGATGCGCGTACCGAGACCCGGCAGATAATCGATATAAATCACATCTCCGATTTTCGCCACCTTCACGGCATCGAATATCGTCCGCAACTGTTTGGTCTGCTGAGCAATGTTAACCAACTGCTCCGCGGCATGATTATTCTTCAGGCCGTCTTCCAGTGCAGTGACGAATTGATCCGAGGACAGCTCGCGCAGCATGTACAGCGCAATGCGTTTGGCGCCGGCATGATTGATCGCCGCCGGGCCGGAAGCCGTTTTCGGCTCCAGATACAACGCGCCGACATAAACCCGAAAGAAGAACCGGGTACGTACGCCTGCACCGTTGAGCGGCAGCATCGCTGCGCCTTCGGCGACCTGCGCGCTGTCCGGCAGCTTGACGCCTTCCAATTCCGCAGCAGGTACAGCCAGCGGCAACAGTATCAGCGAGAACACAGTAACCATTTGTTTTAATTGGTATTTTTTCATATCTGCCTCCAACCTGAAAATTCGCTGTGCGCAGGCATTTTCAGAGAGCCTCGAAGATGCCGGCGGCCCCCATGCCAGTCCCGATGCACATGGTCACCATGCCGTATTTTTTCTTGTGCCGGCGCAGACCGTGCAGCAATGTCGCCACGCGGATGGCTCCCGTGGCCCCCAGCGGATGACCCAGCGCAATGGCACCGCCCAGCGGATTCACTTTGGCGGCATCCAGGCCCAGTTCACGAATCACCGCCAGCGACTGCGCAGCAAACGCTTCATTGAGTTCGATCCAGTCGAGCATTTCCTGCTTGAGACCCGCCTGCTGCAACACCTTGGGAATCGCCTTAATGGGCCCTATGCCCATCACATCCGGCGGCACGCCGGCCACCGCATAACCGAGAAAGCGCCCCAGCGGCTGCAGGTTGTAGCGTTTCATCGCGGCCTCGCTCATCAGCACCACTGCACCGGCGCCATCGGACATCTGTGAACTGTTGCCCGCAGTGACGCTGCCTTTGGCGGCGAATGCCGGCCGCAATTTGGCCAGGCCTTCGGGAGAGGTATCACGACGCGGACCTTCGTCGGCACGTAACTCGCGCGTTCTGACTGCGATCTCGCGCTTGGCCAGATCCGGCAGGCGTTCGTTGAGCTGGTACGGCGTAATTTCGTTGTTGAATTCACCACTGTCGGTTGCCCGCAGCGCGCGCCGGTGACTTTCGGCGGCAAACAGATCCTGATCCAGGCGACTGATTTTCCAGCGCTCGGCAACGCGCTCGGCCGTGATGCCCATGCCGTAGGCAATCGCCACGTTCTCGTCTTTCTCGAATACCGCCGGACTGAACGTCGGCTTCTGACCGCCCATCGGCACCATGCTCATGCTCTCGGTGCCGGCAGCAATCATCACATCGGCTTCTCCCAGACGGATCCGCGCCGCGGCATCGGCGACAGCCTGCACACCTGAAGAACAGAAACGATTGATGGTCAGCCCCGGCACCGTGTCCGGAAAACCGGCCAGCAGCAGCGCAATACGCGCCACGTTCATGCCCTGCTCACCCTCCGGCATCGCGCAGCCGGCAATCACATCGCCGACTTCGTGCAGATCCAGACCGGGGCACTGTGCTACGACGCTTTTCAGCACGTATGCGAGCAGATCGTCCGGGCGCACGTTTTTCAACATGCCGCGCGGTGCCTTGCCTACTGGAGTTCTGGTAGCCGCAACAATGTAAGCGTCCTGCACTTGCCGTGCCATATTCACCTCCACAACGTGAGCGGTGAGCAGTGAGCGGTGCCTCCGCTTACCGTTTACCGATTACCGCTTACTAGTTTCTGAGCGGCTTGCCACTTTTGAGCATATGCTCAATCCGCGCCTGCGTTTTTTCGGTCGCAATCAGCTCCATGAAATGCTGACGCTCCAGATCGAGGAACCACTGCTCATCCACCAGGCTGCCGCCTTCAATGTCGCCGCCACAGAGTACCGTCGCCACCTTGGTGCCGATCAGATAATCATGGTCTGAAATATGACCGCCGGCGCGCATGTTTTCCATGAAGGCGCGGAGGGTCGAGATGCCGCTGCGACCCAATACCGGAATCGCCTTGGCGCGCAGCGGCGGCCGGTAACCGGCAGCAGCCATGGCGCGCACTTCAGCCTTGGCAATTTCCAGCAACTCGAAGCGGTTCATGATGACGCGATCGGTGGCGCGCAAATAACCGATCTCTCTCGCGTGTTCGGCGCTGCGCCCGACTTCAGCCATGGCCACTGCCTTGAAATATTTCTGCAGGAAAGGCGACATCTCACCACCCTTGGCATCCGCCACGGCGCGCATCGCAAACTCCTTGCAACCGCCGCCTGCCGGCATCAAGCCGACTCCGACCTCGACCAGGCCGATGTAACTCTCCAGCGTCGCCACCGTACGGTCGCAATGCATGATGAACTCACAGCCGCCGCCCAGTGCAAGACCATCCACCGCGGCGACCGTGGGCACCATCGAAAACTTCAGCATCTGCGTGGTGATCTGGAATTGCTCGACCAGGTGTTCAACCTCGGCCAGCTTGCCGGCCATCAACTGGTCGGCTACGCCGATCTGGCGTGCCGCTTTCAGCGCCAGCGATTCCGCTTCGCGCCGTACGGACTTGAACAGCTTGCCCAGTGCAGAGGGTTTGGCGCGCGGCGCACCGCCTGCCGGTGTTTTTTTCAGATTGGCGCCAACCGAGAATGGCGGTTCGGTCTGCCACACCACCAGGCCCGCATAATTGCGTTCGGCTTCGTCGATGGCGCGCTGCACCCCTTCCAGCACATCGTCGCCGATGGCATGCATGCGGCTCTTGAAACTGACAATGGCGATGTCGTCACCGGTATGCCAGCAGCGCACGGCATCGGTTTCAAATATCGTCGTGCCGTATTGCCGCTCTTCACCCAGCAGGCGGTCGGGATACGGCTGGCGTTGGTACACCGCCAGCGTGGAACGCGGCTCATAGGCGCCGGAAGCCGGCGCGTACGAGCCTTCGGGCCGATGCACGCTGGTGCGCGTCGCATCGAGTGCCCAATCCGGCAACGGTACGGCCGCCATCGATTTGCCGGCGGCAATATCCTCCGCAATCCAGGCTGCCACCTGGCGCCAGCCCGCGGCCTGCCAGATTTCAAAAGGTCCCTTGTCCCAGCCAAAACCCCAACGGATCGCAAAATCGAGATCGCGCGCGTTGTCGGCGATCGACGCCAGATGCAGGGCGCAGTAATGGAAGGAATCGCGGAATATAGACCAGATAAACTGCGCCTGCGGATGGCTGGACGCATGCAGTTGCGCGAAACGTTCCATCGCGTTTTTATTTTTCAGGATTTCGACGACCGCTTCATCGGCCTTGCCGTCGGACACACGATAGTCACCCGTTTTCAGATCGAGCACCTGAATGTCGCGGCCGATTTTCTGGTAAACGCCCTTGCGCGTCTTCTGACCCAGGGCGCCCTGTTCGATCAGCTTCTGCAGCCAGGCCGGCACGCCGTAGTATTTGTGCCAGGGATCATCAGGCAGTGTGTCGCGCATGGTATTGACGACATGGGCAAAGGTATCGAGGCCGACCACGTCGGCGGTACGGAAGGTCGCACTCTTCGGCCGGCCAATCAGCGATCCGGTCAACGCATCGACGGTATCAAAACCGATGCCGAGTCTCTCAGCATGATGTACGGTCGCCAGCATCGAGAACACGCCGACGCGGTTGGCGATGAAATTGGGCGTGTCCTTGGCACGGATGACGCCCTTGCCCAGCGTGGTCACCAGAAAACGTTCCAGATCATCGAGCACTGCGGCATCGGTGCCGGTGCAGGCAATCAACTCCACCAGATGCATATATCGCGGCGGATTGAAGAAATGCACGCCACAGAACCGGTGCCGCTGCTGCTCCGGGAATGCCGCCGCCAGTTTATTGATCGACAGACCCGAGGTATTGCTGGCGAATAGGGTGTGCTCGCCGAGGTGCGGCGCGACCTTCTGGTAGAGATCGGCCTTCCAGTCCATACGCTCGGAAATGGCCTCGATGACAATGTCGCAGTCGCGCAGTTGTTCGAGATGCTGGTCGTAGTTGGCGGGCTCGATCAGATCAGCACGGTCGCGGGTTGCCAGCGGGCTGGGCTCGAGTTTCTTCAGGTTGGCGACGGCTTTCAGCACATTGCCGTTGGGATCGCCTTCCTTGGCGGCCAGCTCGAACAGCACCACCGGCACATTGGCATTGACCAGATGCGCGGCAATCTGCGCGCCCATGACACCGGCGCCCAGCACCGCGACCTTGCGCACCATCAGGGGACGGTCGGTAGACATGGGTTGACTCCTGGAAGGGTCAAAAGATTCTAGCATGCGACCTGCATCAGCCCGTTTACGGAATCAGGGCTGTCTTTGCAGCGCAAATCGCGTGCAAAAAAAGGGGCGGCCGCATGGGCCGCCCGTCCTGAAGCTGAATCGCTCAGAATTTGTGCGAGTACTGCACCGACAGGATGTCGGCCTTGTCCTTGAAAGTGCCAATCAGAGCTGGGCCAACGTTGGGCCCCGCCGAATTAACGCGCGCATCCTTGACGAACTCGTGCGCATAGCCCACTTCCAACACCCCTTGCTTGCTCGGCTTGTATTGCACACCGAAAGCCAGCCAGGTGCGATCCTGATCCGGCAGGCGTGGCGTACGATCGACGTCGTTGGTGGGAGTCGGATCAAAGGCGATGCCAAAGCGCAGCTTGGTCTTGTCGTCCATCTTGTAGTTGGCGCCGATGCCCACGCGCAGCGTGTCTTTCCAGTTAAAAGTTTCAGTAGTCAGGAGTGTGCCGGCCCCGGCGCCACTGGTGCGGTAAACGTCGAGACGCTTGACGCTGCTCCAACCGGTATGCGTCAGATCGGCCATGATTTCCCATTTTGGACTGACAGCGTTGAATACGCTGAGTGACGCACTCTCCGGAACCTTGATATCGGCCCGAACGTTTCCATTTCCAGC
>JAQBGW010000095.1:0-11752 GCA_032128415.1 Betaproteobacteria bacterium
CGCCATGCGCGCCACAACAAAAAAAGCCGCGCAGAGCGCGGCTTTTTTGTTGTGGCGACTTCAGCTGACTTTACTGAAAGGTATGTCGCGCTGTCACGAAAAACGTGCGTTCCGGCGCCGGCAGCGCAGCGTAGGTCGGGAATCCGGTGAAAACGCCATACGAAAAATAGTGTTTGTTGAACAGATTCTGCACGCCGGCGGCAAAACGCCAGTTGGCCTGGTCATAGCCCAGCTTCAGATCGACTACGGTGTACGCCGGCATTTTCTGGTTGAACGCATTGAGCTCATCGCCGTCGTAGCGCTGTGCGCCGACATGGCGCAACTGGCCGTCCAGGCGCACCCGCTGCGCTATCCGCCAGCCGGCGGCAATGTTCAGCGCATGACGCGGCACCAGCGGCACATCATTGCCGGCAATGGGGGTGCCGCCGAAATTGCCGGAACGGAACTCGGCTTCGGCATAGGTATAGCCGATGCCGAGATTGAAGTCGCGCGCAGGTTGCCACCGTGCTTCCGCTTCAACCCCGCGGCGGCGCGTCGGCGGCAGGTTGCGGTTGGTGAATGTCACGGGGTCGAAGACAATTTCGTTGTTCAACTCGATTTCATACAAGGCCAGCCGGTATCGCGATGAGCCACGCGCAGCCTCCACGCCGATTTCGCGGTCGCGCGCCGTCTGCGGCTCCAGCAACGCCACCGTTGCCGTGAACAGACTGTAGTTGTCATTCACGTTGGGCACCCGGAAGCTGCGGCCGACCTTGCCGTACGCCGCCCATAGGCCTCCCAGCGGCTGGCGCAGTGCGATCTCATGCGCATGAAGATTACGGCGGCGCTCCGCACGCGCAGCCGCATTGGCCGCATCTTCGACGCCGTAGGTCACGCGCTGGCCGCGCGCGCCCAGCGCCAGCGAGGTGCCGCCGGAAAATACGCTGGTGTGCTGCGCATAGACGGCCTTGCCCTGCTGCGTGGCATCCGGACGACCGACAATGGACGGGCCGGCAACGCCCTGAAAATCCCAATCCTCGATGTCGATACCGGTCACCAGTGCGTGCGTAGCGCCGCCAAAACTGTAGGGCAGCTTCGCGCGCGGCGTGAGCAGCCAGTGGCGCACCTGCGTCTGCACATTGTTGCGATATGACTTGGAGACAAAAAACGCGGCATCGGTGTCTTTCTCGCGATACGACAGGTTCGCGGCAAATTCCGCCGTGCCCACCGGCATGGCGCCGCCGAGGTTCAGATAACCGCTGCGCAGCAGTGCGTAATCCCCCGGCAATGCCGCCTGTTTGCGATTGGCCGCGATCTGCGCTTCGCTGATCGATCCCGGCAGTGCGGAGCGCTGGTCATCGGCGCCGGCCTTCAGCGTCAACGTTCCCCGTGCGCCGGTGTGGCGCAAATCGAGCTGCGCACTGTCGATGCGCAGGGCATTGTTGTCGCGATAGTTATTGCTCTCGCGATGCGTTGCAGTCAGGCGCAGTCCGGTGTGCTCGCCGGCAAAGTTGGCCCCGGCCTGCACATCCCGCGTGCGATAACCTGCTGCGCCGGCTTCGATGAAAGCACTGCGCTGATTGGCGACGGGCGCTTTGGTGATGATGTTGATGGTGCCGCCGGTGGCGCCGGCACCATAGAGCACTGCACCGCCGCCGCGAATGACTTCGATGCGCTCGATGGCATCGAGGGGGATCGCCGACCAGTTGACCGTGGCCTGTTCGTTCTCGCTGATGCGCTGGCCGTCGAGCAGCACCAGCGTATTCTGGTCGCCGGAAATGCCGAAGCCGCGCAGATCGACCTGCAGGTTGGGGGATCCCGACAGATCACGCGTTTGCACGCCGGGCAGCATGCGCAGCAATTCAGGCACTGTGCTCGCCGTGCTGTTGCGAATGTCAGCTTCGGTAATGACGCTCACGCCGACCGGAAACTGACGCTGGATATCGGGAAACCGTGTCGCGGTAACAACGACTGGTGCCAACTGGGTTAGCGGTGGTTCCGCACCGATAACCTGTGCAGGTACTGCTGCTGCGACGACCAGCGCCGCGGCGATGATGATGCTCTTCATGTTCATTTCCTTTGCATTGCGCACCCGCCGTGCGCGTGAAATCGAAACAAGGAAACGACGCTGAAGAGAGGCGATGCGTATGCCGAATGGCACCGGATCGTCGCCCTCACGCGACTGTTTCCGACCAGGGCCTGTTAGCAATAAAACAGGCCCTACGTTAAAGGCCGGTCTCCGGGCTTGCGACTTGAGTGACGCCACCTTCCCATGCCGTTCGGCACAGTGGCTGCAGACGTCACCGGGCATTCGTTGCGCTGAATGCCGGTCGCTTACCGTTGCGGGGGCAGCACAGGAATAGGCCCGTGGGGGCCGCACCTGTTTCCCGTTTCACCGGGCCGCCAAATCACAGCGACCCGACACCTGAAACGCGTCCTGGCCGTTCCGCTTGCGGTCACGGTTCGTCCTGGACGGGGCGTATTTTACCTGACGCCACGAGACCGTCAGTGAATAAATATTCTATTTAAATCAAAATGTTATGTGACATCTGCGGGACAGGAGCCTACGCCACACAGGAATCCAGCCGCGGCGAGCTCAAGCGCTGTGACCAAGTGCCTACAGTCATGCCAATCTACATTCAAAACCACGCGTTAGTGGTTGACCCATCGAGATTTTCCCCTCTATAGTGCGGGCATGGAAACCGAGCTCAAGGCGCTTGAGGACAAGCTCACGCAGTTTGTCGAAACCAACCAGCAACTGCGTGATGACACGCAGCGGCTGCGTCAGGAATTGGCTGCGACCCTGCACCGAAACAAGCAACTGGAAGAGAAAATCAACACCGCCAGCAGCCGCCTTGAGAATATTCTCAAGCAGATTCCCGCCGAAGAAACATGAGCGCCGATCCAAAGGGCTTGCAGATCAACATCATGGGGCGCGAATTTCGCGTCGCTTGTGCGGAGCATGAACAAAAGGGGTTGCTGGAGGCTGTTGATTATCTCAACAGCAAAATGCAGGAAATCCGCGATCGCGGCAAAGTCATCGGACTTGAACGCGTCTCCATCATGGCTGCGCTGAATATCACTCATGAATTTCTGTCGATGAAAGTCGGCGGCAGCTTTGACATCGCAGAAACCAAGCGTAGAATTCATCGCATGGAGACGACCATCGATCAGGCAATGGCGGAACAAAACAAGCTGTTCTAGTTCCGCGGTACCTGCGCTGGTTCGTTCAATGTTTCCCCTGCGGTGTTCGTTCAGGCCATATACTCTTTGGACCAATAACATCGCTCTGGTCGCCGACCCATGCAGTTTCGGTGTGCACATCCCACGCGGATGCGCCTGAAGAAACTCGGAAGGTGACCGCCTTGGACCCCTGGTTCAAGATGCTGGTCTGGGCGGCACTAGCAGGGGAACCCGGCACGACGATGTAGCAATGCGGCTAGGCCGCATTTTTTTGGCCGCACTTCATCTATTCTTAAAACAGCATTTCAGTCACAGAGGGCACAGAGTTTCTCGATACCCCCTTGAGGGGTGCACAGAGGAAAATCAAGAACGTAAGTCAATCCACGCCCTGCCAATCTGGTGGGTGCAGCCCGATGATTCAACTCCTTTAATCTCCCGGTGTTCTCTGTGGCCTCTGTGGCTAACAGCTTTTTCCAAAGTCTATATTCGACATGCGCTACTGGCTGATCAAATCCGAACCCGATGCCTACAGCATCGATCATCTTGCTCGCGACAACACGACTGCCTGGACTGGTGTGCGCAATTATCAGGCGCGCAATTTCATGCGCGACCAGATGAAGCCCGGCGACCCGGCTTTCTTTTACCACTCCAATTGCGAGGTGCCGGGCATCGTCGGCATAGCTGAAGTCAGCAAGGCAGCCTACCCCGACGCCACGCAGTTCAACCGCAAGAGCAAATACTTTGACGAAAAGGCAACTCCGGACAACCCGCGCTGGCTGCACGTCGATTTCCGTTTCGTGCAAAAGACCAACCCGGTATCCCTGAACGAACTGCGCCAACACAAAGCGCTGGCCAGAATGCAAATACTCGCCCGCGGCAACCGGCTGTCGATCACACCGGTGGATCCGGATGCGTGGAAATACATCCTCGGCCTGATGAAGTAGGATCGCCGGATGCTTGACTGGTGGTGGGCTTACCTCGCGCTCGGCGCGTTCGTCGGTTTTTTTGCCGGACTGCTGGGCATCGGCGGTGGCGCAGCCTCGGTGCCGGTGCTGGCCCTGGTCTTTGCCGCCAAGGGATTCGACTCCGACCAGGTCGTTCATCTGGCGCTCGGCACTTCGATGGCGACCATGCTGTTCACGTCCATATCCAGCCTGTACGCACACCACCGGCATGGCGCGGTGAACTGGTCGACCGTGAAGCGGATGGCGCCGGGCATCGTTGTCGGCACGTTCGGCGGCGCGCTGCTGGCCAGCGTACTGAACGTCCGGCTGTTGACCGTCGTGTTCACACTGCTGATTTATTACATCTCCGCCCAGATGCTGCTCGGGAAAAAGCCGCAACCCGGCGCAGCGCCGCTGTCCACGTCGGGTATGACCCTGGCCGCTGGATTGATTGGCGTCATCTCCAGTCTGACGGCAACCGGCGGTGCCGCGCTGGTCGTGACCTATCTGGTGAAAAGGAATACGCGCGTGCATGAGGCCATCGGCTCCGCGGCGGCCATCGGCTGGCCGCTGGCCGCCGCAGGCAGTGCCGGTTACGTCCTCACCGGCATGGGACAGCCGGGCATCCCCGACTACAGCCTCGGCTTTGTTTACCTGCCGGCGCTCGCGGGAATTGTGATTGCCAGCATATTGCTGGCACCGCTGGGTGCGCGGCTCGCCCATCGCACGCCGAGCGCAACGCTGAAAAAAATCTTTGCCGTCGTGCTGTTCGCGCTGGCAACGAAGATGCTCGTGAGCTTCTTCTAGAAACGAGGGATGCGGAATTCGGTGATTGGGTAATTGAGTGATTAAGTGATTAAGTGATTAAGTGATTAAGTGACTGGGTGACTGTCGCCCGTGGTTTTAATCACCTAATTACCTAATCACTCAATCACCAGTCACCAGTTACCAGTTACCTAAACAATTTTCGAAGCATGCAGCTGCGCAATCTCGGCATCGTCCAGCTGCAGCATCTCGCGCAAAATCTCCTGCGTGTGCTGTCCCAGCGTCGGCGGCGGCAATTTGTATTCCACCGGCGTTTCAGAAAACCGCATCGGGCTCGCCACCAGTGAGACCTGGCCTGCAGTCGGATGATTCATTTCGATTTTGACGCCGCGCGCCACGACCTGCGGTTCCGTGAACATCTGCGCGATATTGTTGATCGGTCCGTTCGGAACGCCGGCGGCCTCCAGCGAATCGACCCATGCGCGCGTGGTACGCAGCTTGAAAATGGCGTTCAATTGCGCCGTAATCTCCTCTCGATTCTCGACGCGTTTGGCATTGGTAAAGAACCGTGGATCCTTCGCCAGTTCCGGGCAACCGGCAATCTCGCAGAACTTGTTGAACAGATTGTCATTGCCGCAAGCCAGAATGATATCGCCGTCGCTGGTCTTGAAAGTCTGGTACGGTACGATATTCGGATGTGCATTGCCCAACCGCCCCGGCGCCTCGCCGGTGGCCAGGTAATTCATCGCCTGATTGGCGAGAAAAGCCGCCTGGGTATCGAGCAACGCCAGATCGAGATGCTGGCCGACGCCGCTCTCGGCGCGATGCGCAATCGCCGCACACACCGCAATCGATGCGTACATGCCGGTCATGATATCGACGATAGGCACGCCGACACGCTGCGGCCCGCCGCCGGGCAAATCGTCGCGCTCGCCGGTAATGCTCATCAACCCGCCCATGCCCTGAATCATAAAGTCATAGCCGGGACGCTCGCGGTACGGGCCGGTCTGGCCGAAGCCCGTCACTGAACAATAGATCAGCCGCGGATTGATTTTGCGTAGATCCTCATAGCCCAGACCGTAACGCGCAAGATCGCCGAACTTGTAGTTCTCCAGCAGCACATCAACCTCTGCCGCCAGCTTGCGCACCAGATCCTGGCCTTCAGGCTTGGACATATTGATGGTGATCGATCGCTTGCCGCGATTCGCCGCCGCAAAATACGCCGATTCCTTGGTATCAGCGCCTGCCGGATTTTTCAGCCAGGGCGGTCCGAATGCGCGCGAATCGTCGCCGCTGCCCGGACGCTCCACCTTGATGACTTGGGCACCGAGATCGGCAAGATTTTGCCCTGCCCAGGGCGCCGCCAGTACCCGCGACAGATCCAAAACTTTGATATGCGATAACGGTCCAGCCATGAAATCCCCTGTGATTTGTTGCGTTCAGCGCTCGCAGTCAGCGCCCCGCGGTTAACGTCCCGTAAAGCGGGGCTTTTTCTTTTGCATGAACGCATCGTAGCCGATGCGGTAATCCTCGGTACTGAAGTAATCGAAGTTGGCGTTGATTTCGGCGTCACTCAACGACGCAGGCTGCGGTGTCAGGCGGCGCATGAATTGCTTATGCCAGCGCGCGACCAGTGGTGCGCCGTCGGCAATACGCTGTACTGTTGCAGCTGTTTCAGCGGCAAGTTCTGCATCCGGCACCAACCGCGTCAACAAACCCTTGGCCTGCGCCTCTTCGGCGTCCCACATTCGGCCTTCGACGAGTATTTCCAGCACTGCGGCGCGACCCACCAAGGGCAGCAATGCAGCGAGCTCGTCGTACGCGATGGTGAAGCCCAACCGGTTGATCGGCACACCGAAACGTGCGCCGTGTCCGGCAATGCGCAAGTCGCACTGACAGGCGAGCTCCAGCCCGCCGCCGGCGCAAGCGCCGTGAATCATCGCGACCGTCGGATGACGGCACTCGCCGACCGCGCGCAGTGCACCGTACACCAGCTCGCGGTGATACACCTTGCCTTGTTCCGCCGTGTTGCGCGCCACGGCGAATTCGGCAATGTCGGCACCCGCGGCAAACGCCTCGCTGCCTGCACCGCGCAGTACCACGCAGCGCAGTGCGTCGTCAGCTGAAAGCTGCGCCACGACTGCGGCGAGTTCCCGCCACATGGCCACCGTCAGCGCATTCCGTTTCCCCGGATTGGACAGGGTTACCGTAGCCACCGGGCCATCACGCGTTACCAGGATTTTGCCGCTCATCGCGTCATTTTAATGGATCAGCCCGCGCACAAAAATGGCGGCCATGAAAAAAATTACGCCGCTCAGCAGTCCGATGAGCATATTGCCGCGAGTCAGACGGTAGGCAATGAGCGCGGCTGCGCAGGCGAGCAGACGTTCGGTCAATCCCGTCTGCGCCAGCGGACCCGAGGGCACGACGATGATGAGCGTGATCAAGCCGGCGATCAGCGCGTACGCCACACAGTACACCCATTCGAACAGTGCGCCCTGCGGATTCAGTCTGCCGGAGAGCAGCACACCCAATCCGCGCCACAGATAAGTGGCGGCACCACAGGCCAGCATCAACAACCATAGTTCAACTGTTGCGGACATGTTTGCTCTGTAACAGCCAGGCCGCAGTGCCGCCGATGAGGCCCGCGCCGAGCAGGCTCCAGTCCGGCGCTATTGCGTGCAACACCAGCGCAGTTGCCGCACCGCAGCCCAACGCAGTGATCGCCGAGCGTGTTTGCGCTTCGCCGACCAGCGTCACAAAAAAATACAACGGCGTCAGCAACGCCAGACCATGGCGTACCAGGGGCGGCACTGCCCCAACCAACAGTTGTCCGATCAGCCCAAATACCAGCGCGGTCGCCATGCATACTGCCGAAAAACCCAGAAAATATTGCCATCGATCCTTGGCATCCAGGTCGTTGAAGCGACGCATATTCACCGCCCAGGTGGTCATAGAGATCATTTGTGCGGTCAGCAGCAGTTGCCACAACGGGCGGCGACGCCCGTCTTCTCGCAGCAAGGGCATCAGTGTCAGCGTCATCGGCAGGAATCGCACGGCGCTCAGCGATACCGCGAGCACGGTCGCTGCCATTGCCGCATCGGCAGCGTGCATTTCCAGCAACACCAGTTGCCCGGGGAGCGCCCAAATTGCCAGCGTTGCCGCCATAGTCAGCCAGATGGAATATCCGGCATCGGCCACCAATGATCCATAGCCGATGAAACCGGCCCCCAGCACGGCCGCCGGCACGCCGAACGCTTCACTGACGCCGGTGCGGAATGCGCGGGAAATCACCGCCGCGGATCGCGCGGCTTGGGCTGCGTGCGCGGCCCCGGCGAGGCCACGCCGGAATCGAGGAACGCGGTCAGCTTGGCCAACTGCGCGGAAGCCTGCTTGCGCACCGCCTCCACATCACACGCCGCCCAGTCGTAAAAACCCTTGCCGGCGGCAAGGCCGGTTTCTCCATTCTTGACCATGTCCTGCAGCATCGGATCGGGTGTCCGGTTGTGAAACAGTTCCGGCACGATCGACGCCTGCGCTTCGGCATGGATTTTCAGCCCGCTGATGTCCTTCTGCTGGATCAATCCGCTGATGCACATGCGCGGCGCCAGCATGCGCCGTGCCGCATGGTCGATGTCGGCCGCACTGGCAACGCCGGCTTCAATCAGGTAGTAGGCTTCATGCAGGATCGCATGCTGCAGACGATTGACCAGAAAACCGACGATGGGTTTGTAGAGAATCACCGGCTCCTTGCCGGTGCGCCGCAGTGCCTCTGCTGCTGCATCGACCAGATCCGCAGGAGTTTTCGGACCCGCCATCACTTCCACCACCAGCGTTTGATCCGCCGGCATGAAGTAATGCAGGCCAATAAAGCGTTCGGGATGTTTCAGCGGCTTGGCCAGTTCAACCAGATCAAGGCCCGATGTTCCGGTGGCCAGGATGACATCGCCATTCGGATATGCCGCTTCGATTTCCGCATAAACCTGCTGTTTGGTTTTGACGTCTTCGGGCACCAGTTCCAGTACCAGATCGGGTGGCGTCGCCGGCAGGCGATCGACCGCGCGCACGCCATCGGGCAAATCCTTCAACTTGGTCGCGCGGCTGCTGCGCACCGTGGTATCAAAGCCGTTGGCGGCAAAGGTGCGCGCCACACCGCGGCCCATGACGCCATATCCGTAAATCAAGATGGAGTGAATTTTTTTGGGCATACCTGCTGTATCCGGAGAATCGTCAGCGCGCGACCATACTGACGCACACTGATCATGGTGATGAATGAGTGACGTAGGCTAACCAGTTTGCTGGACGTTGCCAACTGTCCGTGCTCGCGCATGCCGCGCCTGTCCGCATGGTTGACAGGGGGTGAATATGAGGTTAACGTTTTTCTGCGGCATTTCAAAAGCGGGCGGCGTTGCCCAGCCCCTATAATTCACGTTTGAGGAGTCCCAGATGAAACGATTATTGACCGTTCTTGCCTGCGCTTGCGTTGCTGTCGGCGCCCAAGCGCAGAGTTTCCCGAACAAAGCCATGACCATCGTGGTACCGAATCCGCCGGGCGGCATGAACCAGATCCATGCCCTGCCGCTATCCGCGATCATTGAACGCCTGACCAAAGAACCCGCACCAGTGGTTAACCGCCCTGGGGCCACCGCAGCGATCGGCACCGCCTATGTTGCCTCTCAACCGGCCGACGGTCATACGCTGCTGATCACTACGCCGAACATTTATCTGGTGATCGAGAAAAACAAACTCTATGGCATCAAGTCGCCATATTCTTTGGCGCAAATCCAACCTGTCGCGCTGATGAGTGCCGGCCCGCTGATTATGGTCGTTCATCCGTCCGTGCCGGCGAAATCGGTCAAGGAGTTCATCAAGCTCGCCAAAGGCACAAAGGGCGCCTCCGCATTTTCTTCTTCGGGACCCTATGGCATCACCCATGTGCCGATGGAGATGTTCCTGGATGCGGCAGAACTGAAAATGCGCCATGTGCCGACCAAGGGCGGCGGCCCGGCCATCACCCAATTGCTGGGCGGCCACGTAGATGCGACGGGCGGCGGGCCAGCGGCCGTGTACTCGCACATTAAGGCCGGCAAGATGCGGGCGATCGCCAGTTGGGGCTCGAAGCGTTATCCGGCGCTGCCCGATGTGCAGACGTTCATGGAACAGGGTTTCAATATCGAAGCCTATTTGTGGGTCGGCGTATTCACTACGGCTGGACTTCCCGACAGCACGCTTACAAATTTGCGCGATCTGATTCGCAAGGTGGCGATGGATCCGGCGTTCAAGGACGCACTGAACAAGCTCAAGATCGTGCCCGATTACCGCGATACACCGGATTTCAAGGCCTTTTTTGACACCGATTACAAACGCATGGCCAAAGCCGTACAAAAGATCGGGAAGCTGTAACTCATTGATTTTATTTAAATAAAATCGGCGCCTCCGGGCGCCGATTTTCGTCGGGGATCCATCATGCTCATCCAGCGCATACAACCCATAGCCATCAGCCTACCGCTGATCAAGCCGGTGAAGATGTCCTTCGAGGAAGTGCGCAACGCCGAGAACCTCCTGGTCCGCGTGGAAACCGCCGAAGGCATCACCGGATGGGGCGAAGCGGCCTCGGCGCCGACCATGACCGGCGAGACGCTGGCCAGCATGGTCGCGGCTGTACGTTATCTCGCGGAAAAGCTGGAAGGCATGCCTGTCGGCGACATCGGCGCAATCATGACGCGCGCCGGACAATTTCTGTACGGCAACAACGGCGCCAAGGCGGCCATCGAAATGGCATTGCTCGACGCCCACGGCCAGGCTTGCGGCAAACCCGTATACGAACTGCTCGGCAGCAAACGCCGCGACCGCATCCCCGCGCTGCGCCTGATCGGCACCGGCAGCACAGAAGGTGATATCGCCGAGACGAAGCAAAGGCTGGCCGAAGGTTATGTGGCGATCAAGATCAAGGTTGGCGTGGCCTCGCCGGAAGCCGACGCCGAACGCGCGCGCGCGGTAGCTGCGTCAGTGGCCAATGACGACGTGCTGATCTGCACCGACGCCAATCAGGCATGGACGCCGGAAGAAGCCGTGCGCTTCGTGCAGGGCATCGCCGATACGCGCATCGAATTTTTCGAGCAGCCGGTCGCAGGCCATGACGTCGAAGGCATGGCGCGCGTGGCAGCCGCCAGCCGGGTGAAGATCGGCGTGGATGAAGGCCTGCACAGCATTGACGACCTGCGCCGGCATCATGCGATGAAAGCGGCGCATGGCTGCAGCCTGAAAACCATCAAGCTTGGCGGTATCTACCCGGTGTTTGAGGCCGCCCGGCTGTGCGAGCAACTCGACATGAAGGTCAACCTCGCATGCAAGATCGCCGAAGCCGGCATCGCCAGCGCCGGTCTGCTTCACCTTGCAGCTTCGATCCCGGCACTCGATTGGGGCGTCAGCCTGTCCAGCCCTTACCTGGCTGACGACATCGTTGCAGATTCGATACGGCTCGTCGACGGTCACTTCACCGTGCCGGCCGGACCGGGACTCGGCATCACGGTGGATGAATCGAAGATTCGGCGCTATACGCGCGAAATCCTGTAGAGCGCCGATCGCTACAGCTTGATCTTCGGATCCAGCCAGTCGCGCAACGAATCACCAAACAAGTTGAACGCAAACACTGCCAGGCTGATCGCCAGACCGGGAAAAATAATCATCCACGGCGCTTCGCGGTAGAACTCGGCTGAAGAGCCCGACAACATCAACCCCCAGGCCGCTTCGGGTTCGGTAACGCCCAGCCCGAGGAATGACAACGACGCTTCCAGCAGGATGGCTTGCGCTACGTATGCCGTGAACATGATTAGAAACGGCGCGACAATATTGGGTACGAAATGCCGGAAAATGATCCG
>JAQBGW010000096.1:0-93018 GCA_032128415.1 Betaproteobacteria bacterium
ATCATTCGATGACTACAAACTCGGCCTGAGCTACACGCTACCGAAAGACTTCACAATCGGCGCGTTTTACACCGGTACCAGCATGGATGCAACTGCAAAACCTTGGTACACGGGTAGAACTGGAAAATTCTGGGGCAAGGATACGGGCACCGTCTATATCTCCAAATCCTTCTGATCACTTCTTGATATCCGGGGCCGGCCCCAGCGCCGGCCCCACCAACCGGGGACAAACATGAAACTCGTTACGGCAATCATCAAGCCGTTCAAGCTCGACGAAGTACGGGAGGCGCTGTCCGCCATCGGCGTGACCGGCGTGACCGTTACCGAGGTCAAGGGCTTCGGACGGCAAAAAGGGCACACCGAACTCTACCGCGGGGCGGAATATGTGGTGGATTTTCTGCCCAAGATCAAAATCGAAGCGGCAATCAAGGCTGATCTGCTCGAGCAGGTCATCGAAGCCATCGAAAAATCCGCGAACACCGGCAAGATCGGCGACGGCAAGATTTTCGTTTCCGAACTCGAGCAGGTCGTTCGCATCCGCACCGGTGAAACCGGCGCAGACGCCCTTTGATTGGAGAATGAAATGAAAAAACTATTTGCGGTTCTGGCCCTGTTCGGCGCCCTGAGCATATTGGGATCGCCGGCCATTGCGCAGGACAAACCCGCTGAAGCGCCTGCCGCCATGACACCTGCGGCAGCACCGGCTGCAGCCGCCGCACCCGCGCCAACGCTCAACACTGGCGACACGGCGTGGATGCTGGTTTCGACGATACTGGTCACACTGATGGTGCTGCCCGGACTCGCGCTGTTCTATGCCGGCATGGTGCGCACCAAGAACGCCTTGTCGGTGCTGATGCAGGTGTTTGCCGTGTTCAGCCTGATCGCGATCTTGTGGGCGGTTTACGGCTACAGCCTGGCGTTCACCGGAGGCGGCAAATTCATCGGCTCGCTTGACAAGATGTTCCTGTCCGGCATCACGCCAGACACGCTCTTTGGCACCATACCCGAGTTCGTGTTTATCAACTTCCAGCTGACCTTTGCCGCCATCACACCAGCGCTGATCGTCGGTGCCTACGCCGAACGCATGAAGTTCTCGGCAGTGCTGCTGTTCATGGCCCTGTGGGTGACATTCTGCTACGTGCCGATGGCGCACATGGTCTGGGGCGGTGGCTGGATCGCCGGCATGGGCGCGATTGACTTTGCCGGCGGGACGGTTGTCCATATCAATGCCGGTATTGCCGGTCTGGTCGCAGCAATCGTCCTTGGCAAGCGCAAAGGGTTTAACACGGTGGCGATGCCGCCGCACAACCTGTCGCTGACGCTGATCGGCGCCTCGCTGCTGTGGGTCGGCTGGTACGGCTTCAACGCCGGCAGCGCGGTAGCCGCCAATGGCGGCGCCGCCCTGGCGATGATCAACACCACGCTTGCCACCGCCGCTGCTGCACTCGCGTGGATGTTCATGGAGTGGATGATCAAAGGCAAACCCAGCCTGCTCGGCATCGCCACTGGTGCCATCGCCGGACTGGTCGCAATTACGCCAGCTTGCGGCAACGCCGGCCCCATGGGCTCCATCGTCCTCGGCATTGCTGCCGGCGCCATCTCGCTGTGGGCGGTATTCGGCCTGAAGAAAATGTTCGGCTACGACGATTCCCTCGACGTTTTCGGCGTGCACGGCATCGCCGGTATCGTTGGCGCCATCGGGATCGGCATCCTGGCCTCCCCCTCGCTGGGCGGAACCGGGTTCGGAGCCGGCAACGCGACTATGGGCGCCCAGTTGATGACCCAGGTAATCAGCGTCGGCTTCACGCTGCTGTACACCGGCGTAATAAGTTACATCCTGCTCAAAATCGTGGACATGATAGTCGGTCTGCGGGTTTCCGAGGAAGCGGAATCCGAAGGTCTGGATATTACGGAACACGGCGAAACTGCCTACAACTGATATCTCGGCAATCTCCAAAAACGGGCGCCTGCGGGCGCCCGTTTTTTTACGGGCATTATTTCGCACACCCACCTTGGAGCCGGGCAGGCGGCGCAGTCACACGGTTCATCGGCTACAATTCGGAACGATGACCGTACCCCATCTGACCACCGCACTCACCGGCCCGTTGCAGGAGCTTGAGAGCCACATACTCCGGGCCACCGTCGATATTGAGCAATCGGACGCCGCATCCGCGCCAGCTCTGCTGCACGCAGTACCATGAAACTCGCCTTCATCGTCGACCCGCTCGATGATTTCAAGCTGGAGAAGGACACCACTTATGCAATCATGCGCGAAGCCGCGGCTCGCGGTCACACGCTTTACGCCATGGAACAGGACGATCTGGCCTGGCACAAGCAGATTGTCACCGGCCACGCCGCCCGTCTGCATCTGACCGGCGAGGTGCTGTCCTGGTACCGGCTCGATGCGCCTGCCGATACGCCGTTGGAAAAATTCGATGCGGTGCTGATGCGCAAGGATCCGCCGTTCGACATGGAATATGTCTACAGCACCTACCTGCTGGAAATCGCCGAACGCCGTGGTGCGCGCGTGTTCAATCGACCGCAGGCAATCCGCGATTTCAACGAAAAAATGGCCATCGCGCGCTACGCTGAATTCACGGCACCCACGCTGGTCACGCGCAGGATTGATCTGCTCCACGCGTTTTTGCACGAACATGCGGACATCATCCTCAAACCGCTGGACGGCATGGGCGGCACCTCCGTGTTTCGCGTCCGCAACGACGATCCCAATCTCAACGTCATCATCGAAACGCTGACCGGCGACGGGCAGCGCACAATCATGGCGCAGCGTTATATCGCGGACATCAGCAACGGCGACAAACGCGTGCTGGTGATTGGCGGCAAGCCGGTGCCGTACTGCCTTGCGCGCATTCCCAAAGCCGGCGAAACCCGCGGTAATCTGGCCGCCGGCGGCACTGGTGTTGCACGGAAACTCACAACGCGCGATCTGCTGATTGCCGAAACGCTGGGGCCGCAACTGTCGGCAGCCGGCCTGTTGCTGGTCGGTCTGGACGTCATCGGCGATTTCCTGACCGAGGTTAATGTCACCAGCCCTACCTGCTTCCAGGAAATCACCGCGCAAAGCGGCTTTGATGTATCTGCCATGTTTTTGAATACATTGGAAAAATCTGTATAACATCGGTAGCGGACCACGCCCGCTGGCATTGTTGCAGTGCAAGAACAGGCGGCGTAGAGTATGGCGCTTTCGTGACAGGGATACCGCAAGTCCATGATCGGCATACTGATTATCAGCCACGGCACACTGGGTGAAAGCCTGATCCATTGCGCCAGCCACATGCTCAACAACCGGCCGTCGCGGTTGCGACAAATCGGCGTCACCGCGCAGGATGATCCGGCGCAGTTGCTGCCGCAGGCGCGCACGCTGATCAAGGAACTCGACGAAGGCAACGGCGTGCTGGTACTCACCGACATGTACGGCGGCTCGCCGTCCAATATCGCCGCCAAACTGGTGATTCCAGGAAAAGTGGAAGCAGTCGCCGGCGTCAATCTACCGATGCTGGTTCGTGCGCTGACTTATCGAGACAAATCATTATCGGTTATGGTGACCAAGGCCATCAGCGGCGGCTGTGAAGGCGTATTGCGCGTGCCCCCGGTGCTCACCACGGTTCACAATGCTGCAACTGGAAGCTGAGATCATCAACAAGCTCGGGCTCCACGCCCGGGCATCCGCAAAACTCACTCAGGTCGCCGGCAGCTTTTCCAGCCAGATCTGGGTCAGCCGCAACGGCCGGCGCGTCAACGCCAAGAGCATCATGGGCGTGATGATGCTGGCTGCAGGCAAAGGATCAAAGATCATCGTCGAAACCGAGGGCACGGACGAAGCACCAGCGATGCAGGCCATACAGGCGCTGATTGCCAGCTGCTTCGGCGAAGAGGAATGAAAGCAATGCGGAGTGCAATGTGCAAAATGCAAGATGAACTGCGCACGGCGTGTGGTTTTGATTTTGCACTTTGCACTCTGCACTCCGCACTGTCCTCATGAGCCTTACCATCCACGGCATCGGTGTATCCGGCGGCATCGCCATCGGTCATGCGCATCTGATCTCGCACACGCAACTTGAGGTTTCGCATTACGAAGTGCCGGCGCGGCAAGTTTCGGCAGAAATGGCGCGCTTCGATGCGGCGGTGCAAACCGTGCGCAGTGAGCTTGAACATTTGCGCACCGTGGTTCCTGCAGGTGCGCCCGCAGAACTCGGCGCCTTCATCGATCTGCACCAGATGATCCTCAACGACTCGACGTTGTCCGAAACGCCGCGGTCCATCATCGCTGCTGAAAACTGCAATGCGGAGTGGGCGCTGAAAATACAGACCGATGAACTGCTCACGCAGTTTGACGCCATTGAGGACGCCTATTTACGCGAACGCCGCACCGATGTGATCCAGGTTGCGCAACGCGTCATGAAGGTGCTGCTGGGACAACCAGGCCATGCGCCGCCGCCCGCCGGTCCGGAGGACCAGAATCTGGTGTTGGTTGCGCATGATTTGTCACCCGCAGACGTGGTGCTGTTCAAGCAGCACCGTTTTGCCAGCTTCATCACCGATCTCGGCGGCGCGACATCGCACACCGCCATTGTTGCGCGCAGCCTGAACATCCCCTGCATTGTGGCCCTGCATCACGCGCGGCAACTGGTGAGCGAGAATGAAATCATCATTGTCGACGGCACTCAGGGCGTAGTCATCATTGATCCCGACCCGCAGGTGCTCGCCGAGTACCAGTTGCGACAGCGCGCGTTCGGCCTTGAGCGCCAAAAACTCAAGCGACTGCGCGACACACAGGCGCAGACGCTGGACGGGATTGACATCGAACTCCATGCCAACATCGAATTACCGGGCGACGTTGCGCTGGCAGTGGATAGTGGCGCCACCGGCATCGGCCTGTTCCGCACTGAGTTCCTGTTTCTCAATCGTCAGGACTTGCCGGACGAGGACGAGCAGTTTGAAGCCTACCGCAAGGTCATGGAGGAAATGGGCGGTCGGCCCGTGACTATCCGCACTTACGATCTGGGCGCTGATAAACAGACCGACGACACCGTGCGCCTCGCACCGAACCCTGCACTGGGCCTGCGTGCGATCCGTCTGTGCCTGACGGAGCCCAAGCGTTTCGTCACGCAGTTGCGTGCCATGTTGCGTGCATCTCACTACGGCAAAATGAAAATTCTGATTCCGATGTTGATGAACGCTACAGAAATCGACCAGGCCTTGCTGTTAGTCGAGCACGCCAAACGCAGTCTCGACGACGACGGAATTCCCTATGACCGGCAGGTGCCCGTCGGCGGCATGGTCGAAATTCCCGCCGCAGCCCTGGCCCTGGGACTGCTGACCAAGCGCCTCGATTTTCTGTCGGTAGGCACCAATGACTTGATCCAGTACCTGCTGGCGGTGGATCGCACCGACGATACCGTAGCGCATCTCTACGACCCACTTCATCCAGCAGTACTGACCTTGCTGGCGCACATATTTACTACAGCCGGCAAGGCACGTATCCCCGTCGCCGTTTGCGGCGAAATGGCGGGCGACGTTAAGCTGACCCGCCTGCTGCTGGCACTCGGGTTGCGCCAGTTTTCGATGCATTCCACCCACCTGCTCGACGTCAAGCAGCGCGTGCTCCAGACCAGCCTCGCCGAGTCACAGCTCATCGGCAGGAAAATGTTGCGGGCGACCGACCCCGGCAAGCTCCGCACCATGCTCGATCGTCTGAATGCTTGAACGTGCCTGAATGTTTGAACGTACTTAAACGCCTGACCGCCTGTCACGTGCCTGGGGTCGTTTACTGCACATTTGACAATTCCCGGCCCGCCGGGTAACGTAAGCCACTGTTTCTTCGCGCCGATTTGAGATCAGCTTGCGGGCGCGTAATAAATCCGGCTAAAGAGATGTATGAATTCTCGTAACCCCGGAGCGCAGGCTTTCGGGGTTTTTTTATGGCTATTACTTATGGCTATTACTGATACCACACCGCAAGCGCGATCCGTCGGCGCCATTACGCCACAGACCGCGCGCTTCAACGCTCCGTTGCCGCTGCGCAGCGGTGCGGTTCTGCGCGACTACGAACTGGTGTTTGAAACCTACGGCACGCTTAACGCCGAACGCTCCAACGCTGTGCTGGTCTGCCACGCGCTCAACGCCTCGCATCATGTCGCCGGCACCCATGCCGGTGACCCCGACAACGTGGGTTGGTGGGACAACATGATAGGCCCCGGCAAACCACTGGACACGAATCGTTACTTCGTCATCGGTGTGAACAATATCGGCGGATGCCACGGCTCTACCGGGCCACTCAGCGTTAATCCTGATACCGGCAAAATCTGGGGCGGCGACTTTCCAGTGGTCACCGTCGAAGACTGGGTGGATGCGCAGGCGCGACTGGCCGATCACCTCGGCATCACCCAGTTTGCCGCCGTCATGGGCGGCAGCCTCGGCGCCATGCAGGCCTTGTGCTGGGCCATCCGTTATCCGCAACGACTGCGCCACAGCATCGTTATTGCCTGCGCTCCGAATTTGTCGGCGCAAAACATCGCCTTCAACGAGGTCGCGCGGCAGGCCATAGCCGCCGATCCGGACTTTCACGGCGGCAACTATCTCGAACAAGGTACTGCACCCAAGCGCGGGCTGCGGGTGGCGCGCATGATCGGCCACATTACCTATTTGTCTGACGACGAGATGGCGAGCAAATTTGGACGCCAGTTGAAAAACGGCAAACTCAATTACACCTTCGACAGCGAGTTCCAGATCGAATCGTATCTGCGCCATCAGGGCAACAAGTTTGCAGATTACTTCGACGCCAACACTTACCTGCGTATCACCAAGGCGCTCGACTACTTCGATCCGGCATTCGAGAACGGCGGCAATTTGACGCTGGCGCTGGCGCCGGTGCGGGCCGGCGTGCTGGTCGTCTCGTTCACCACTGACTGGCGCTTCTCGTCCGAGCGTTCGCGCGAAATCGTGCATGCGCTGCTCGACAATCGGGCGCGCGTTTCCTATGCGGAAATTGATGCGCCGCACGGACATGACGCGTTCCTGCTCGAAGATGCGCGCTACCACCGATTGGTTGCCGCGTATTTCGACCGCATTCATGCGGAGGTGGCGCCGTGACCATCCGCAATGATGCACAACGTCCTGATTTCGCCGCCATCGCGCAGTGGGTGCAACCGGGTGCACATGTGCTTGATCTGGGCTGCGGTGATGGCACGCTGCTGAAATATCTGCGGCAGGCGCGCAAAGTTACCGGCTATGGCGTTGAGATCGACGATCGTAATGTACTGGCCTGCGTAAACAACGGGATTGATGTCATCCAGAGTGACCTGGAGCGCGGTCTCTCGGAATTCGCCGACGGCTCATTCGATTATGTGATTCTGTCGCAGACCCTGCAGGCCATGCGCAACACCGAGCGCATCGTTCGCGAAATGCTCCGCGTCGGGCGCGCGGGTATCGTCACTTTCCCGAACTTCGGTTACTGGAAAAACCGCTTTCAGGTATTGCGCGGACAAATGCCGGTATCAGACTCGCTGCCCTTCGAGTGGTTCGACACGCCGAACGTACATCTGTGCACCGTCGCCGACTTTGAGCAATTCTGCGCGCAGCGCGGCATCCGCATCGTCGAGCGCACCGTCCTCACTGCCGGCCGTCCGGTGCTGGCATGGCCGAACCTGCTGGGCGAACTCGCCGTCTATCACTTCGGCGTCTGATTCACTGCGACTGACTGCGCAGCAGGCATGTCTGCGAGTCGCGTCACCCAACGCAACACCACCAGACCAGGAATGGCGATCAGCGCGCACAGCAGGAAAAACCCCGGCCAACCAAGCCAGACCGCGAACAAACCGGTTGGTGCTGCCAGCAACACACGCGGCACACCCATCAGGCTGGACAGCAAGGCGTATTGTGTCGCGGTAAACCGGCGATCGGTGAGCGCACCCATAAAACCGACGAAGGCAGCAGTACCAAGCCCTGCGGTGAAATTTTCCACGGCAACCACCGCCGCGAGCGCGGCGAGGTCCGGTGGATACCAGGCCAGTATGACGAAGCCCAGCGTCGAGACCATCTGGCCAAAACCGAACCACCACAGCGCGCGATAAGTGCCGACGCGCAATATCCAGATTCCGCCGAGCGTGCCGCCGGCGATCGTCGCCCAGAATCCGAACAGCTTCACCACCGTGCCGATTTCGGTTTTGGTATAGCCGAGGTCCAGATAAAACGGAATGCTCATCGCCGAGGCCATGGTGTCGCCCAGCTTGTAGAACAGGATGAACGCCAGCGCGAGCCAGGCACCTTCGCGAGCGAAGTAATCACGAAATGGCAGCAGCACGGCTTCTTCCAGCGTGCGTGGTCGGCCCTCCGGCAGCGGCGGCTCCGGCGCGAGCAGCGTGACTGCGATACACAGGATCATGCACGCCGCCATGATGCGGTACATGGACTCAAACGACAGCAGGTCGGCAAGGATCAGTCCGCCGCCACCCGCGAGCAGCATGCCCACCCGGTAGCCGTTGACGTAGAGCGCCGAGCCGAAGCCCAGTTCGGCATCGCCCAGACTCTCGCGCCGGTAGGCATCGATGATGGTGTCCTGCGAGGCCGAGAAAAACGCCACCAGCATGCCCGCCAGCATGACCAGCCACAGATGATCCGGGGACGGGTGTGCAAAGCTCAACAGAAACAACGCACCCGCCAAAGCGATCTGCACCAATGCCAGCCAGCCGCGGCGACGCCCCAGAAACGCAGGTATGTAACGATCGAACAACGGCGACCAGAGGAACTTCAGCGTATAGGGCAGGCCGATCAATGCGAACAGACCGATGCGGGCCAGATCAATCCCGCCGTCCTTCAGCCACGCCTGCAGCACCGAGCCGGTCAGCAACAGCGGCAGGCCGGATGAAAATCCCATCAACAACGCCACCAGCATGCGCCCGCTGAATATCGCTGCCAGCGTGTCGCGCCAATCCGTCAAGCGGGCATCCCGGCGTAATCGATGATCAGCGGTGCATGGTCGGAAAAACGTGCGTCTTTGTAAATGGCAGCCTTCTTCGCGGTAGCCGCCACGCCTGGCGTCGCAATCTGGTAATCAATCCTCCAACCGACATTCTTCGCCCAGGCTTGGCCCCGATTTGACCACCACGTGTACTGTTCGGGACGTGGATCAATGCTGCGGAACACATCAACCCACCCCAATTCGTCGAACACCCGCGTCAGCCATTCCCGCTCTTCCGGCAGGAAACCGGAGTTCTTGCGGTTGCCGCGCCAGTTTTCCAGATCAATCTCCTGATGTGCAATGTTCCAGTCTCCGCACAACACCACTTCGCGGCCGCCGGCTATCAGGCGCTTCAGGTGGGGATAGAATTTTTCCATAAAATGAATCTTGGCCTGCTGGCGATGCTCACCGCTGGAACCCGAAGGCAAGTAAACCGAAATCACCGATAATTTGCCGAAATCCGCGCGCAGATAACGCCCCTCGGCGTCGATTTCTGCAACGCCCAGGCCGGCGGCGACCCGATCGGGCGCAACTTTCGAGTAAATGCCCACGCCGCTATAGCCCTTCTTTTCGGCGTAATGAAAATGGCCGCAGTATCCGCCGGGAGCCAGCAATTCGTCAGTCATGTCCGCGGCCTGCGCCTTGATTTCCTGGACGCAAATCACGTCGGCATGCTGGCGCGGCAACCAGTCCAGGAACCCCTTGCGTGCAGCAGAGCGGATGCCGTTGAGATTCAGGGTTATAATTTTCATTGTTTTCAGTCCGGCCGCATTTTAGTCGGCGGTCTCGTGCAAACGCCTGCAGCGCCGATTCCCCTACCGCGGGCACACCGGTTGATACTCAGACATGGCAGCCAGTTTTCGACAGGATTTCATCCGTTTCGCCATCGACACCAAGGTGTTGCTGTTCGGCGAATTTAAAACCAAAGCCGGGCGCCTGTCTCCGTATTTCTTCAATGCCGGGCTGTTCTGCGACGGTAAGTCGCTGCGACAGTTGGCGCAATTTTACGCGAAAGCGATTTCCGCGGCGGAAGTGCCGTTCGGCATGCTGTTTGGCCCCGCCTACAAGGGCATACCGCTGGTTGCTGCAGTTGCCATCGCGCTGGCCGAGGCCGGCCGCAATGTGGCGTTCAGCTACAATCGCAAGGAAGCCAAGGATCACGGCGAAGGCGGCAGCGTGGTCGGTGCACCGCTGGCGGGCCAGGTACTCATCATCGATGATGTCATTTCAGCAGGCACCTCCGTGCGCGAATCGGTTAACCTGATCCGCGCCGCAAACGCTACACCTGCCGGGGTGTTGATTGCCCTGGACCGCATGGAGCGCGGATCCACGGAACTGTCGGCTACCCAGGAAGTCAGACAGCTCTATAGGGTGCCGGTTGTCAGTATTGCCACACTCGACGACTTAATCGAATTTCTGGACAATGAAAAAGACATGGCGTCACAGCTGACCGCTGTCGCCGCCTATCGCAAACTATACGGGGTGACTCATGCTTGAAAAACAACAGTGGTGTGTTCGAACCATACTTACCGGCATCGCAGCGCTGACTCTGCTGGCCATAAGCGCGACCACGGTTAATGCGAAAATCATCTGTTGGAAGGACGCAGCCGGCAAAGTCATCGGCTGTGGTGATCGCGTGCCGCCGGAATTCCGGCAAAACGAGTCCAAGACGCTCGATAATCGCGGCATAACAAGAGAAACCAGCGTATCCACAGAGGAGGCCGCGCGGCTGAAGGAGGAAGCAGACAAGAAAGCGGCGCTCAAGGCAGACGACGATCGCAAACTTGCTATACAGAAGCGGCAGGATACCGTGCTGATTAATACCTACACGTCAGCAAAGGAAATCGATCAGCGCGGCGCACGTGAACTCCAGGTCGTCGATGCCCAGCTCATCCAGATGAAGAACTCGCTGAAAGGCGCAACTGGAGTGCATGCCGGAGTACAAAAACGCCATGACGCCGCAGCCAAGTCCGGCAAACCGGTGCCCGATGCGTTGAACGACGAGCTGCAGCGGACCGCCGCCGCCCAAAGCCGTGCTGAAGGGCGCGTCGCAGACATGGAAAAAGAAAAAGCAACGATCGTTGCGCGCTACGCCGAACAGAAGGCGCGCTTCATTGAACTGAAGGGCGGCGTACCGGCAGCAGCCTCGGCGAAGAAGTAATTATTTCAATTAAAACAAATGGTTATGTTATTGCGCCAGCTTGCGCCGCAGGACGTCGTTGACCTGCTGCGGATTGGCTTTGCCGCGGCTGGCTTTCATCACCTGACCCACCAGTGAGTTGAAGGCTTTTTCCTTACCGGCGCGAAAGTCGGCGATCTGCTGGGCGTTGGCGGCAAGCACCTGATCGACAATGATCTCGATTTCGCCGCCGTCGGAAAGCTGCCTGAGGCCTTTGGCGGCGATGATGGAGTCAACCGTGTCGCTCTGACTTTGCAGCGGCTCGTTCCAGAGTTCCGTAAAGACTTCCTTGGCCAGTTTTCCCGATAACGTACCATCTTGGATACGCCTGACTAGCTGCGCGAGCGTTTGAGGCGCAATGGGGCAGTCAGTGATGGGGCTATCACTGGTGAATTCCAGGCGATTGAGCGCAGCCGACAGTTCTCCGGTCATCCAGTTCGCGATTTGTTTTGCACTGGTCATCCCCTTAGCATTACCCAGTGCGTCGAACGCCGCCTCGAAATAATCGGCCCACTCGCGCGATTGCGTGATGAGGGCCGCATCGTAGGCTGACAATTCATAATCACGCATATATCGCTCGCGTTTAGAGACGGGTAACTCGGGCATCGCTGTGCGCACGGCCTCCTGCCATTGCGGCGTTACTTCCAGCGGCAGCAGATCTGGATCCGGAAAATAGCGGTAGTCGTGCGCATCTTCCTTGGTACGCATCACGCGGGTTTCACCGGTGTCCGGGTCGAACAGCACGGTCGCCTGCTGAATGGCGCGGCCGTCTTCGATTTCGCCGATCTGCCAGCGTGTTTCGTACTCGATCGCCTGCTGCAGAAAGCGGAAACTGTTCAGATTCTTGATTTCGCGGCGCGTACCCAGCGTGACGGAACCCTGCATACGCACTGATACGTTGGCGTCGCAGCGAAACGAACCTTCCTGCATGTTGCCGTCGCAGATATCGATCCAGCGTACCAGCGCATGCAGCGTCCTGGCGTATTCCACGGCCTCCGCCGCCGAGCGCATATCCGGCTCGGTCACAATCTCCAGCAGCGGCGTGCCGGCGCGATTGAGGTCTATGCCGGTCTGCCCTTGGAAATCCTCATGCAGCGACTTGCCGGCGTCTTCTTCCAGATGCGCGCGAGTGAGGCGCACAGTTTTTTCGGTCTTGCCAACCTGGATCGTCACCGTACCACCCTCGACGATCGGCAATTCATACTGGCTGATTTGGTAGCCCTTGGGCAGATCAGGATAAAAATAATTTTTGCGGGCGAATATCGAGCGCGGATTGATTTTCCCGCCGACCGCCAGGCCGAACCGGATCGCACGCTCCACCGCGCCGATGTTGAGCACCGGCAAAACACCGGGCAAGGCAATATCAACACCACAGGCCTGGGTGTTCGGCGCAGCACCAAAAGCTGTCGCCGCGCCGGAGAATATCTTCGATACCGTTGACAGTTGGGCATGCGTTTCCAGCCCGATGACCACTTCCCATTTCATGATCAGGAAAATCCTTCCGGCGCACGCTGATGCCAGTCTGTTGCCAACTGATACTGATGCGCCACATTGAGCATGCGCGCTTCGTCGAAATAATTGCCAATAATCTGCAGCCCGACCGGCAATCCACCGCCGTCGAATCCGCAGGGAATCGACATGCCGGGCAGCCCCGCAAGGTTCACCGCAATGGTGTAGATGTCAGACAAATACATCTGCACCGGGTCATTGCTTTTCTCGCCAATGCGAAATGCCGTGGTCGGCGTGGTCGGCCCCATGATGACGTCGCATCTTTTGAAAGCTTCAGAAAAATCCTGCGCAATTAGTCGCCGTAGTTTCTGCGCGCGGATGTAATACGCATCGTAGTAGCCGTGAGACAACACGTAGGTGCCGATCAGGATGCGACGCTTGACCTCGGCGCCGAAACCTTCAGCGCGGGTACGTTTGTACATGTCGAGCAGATCAGCATATTCCGCTGCACGATGCCCGTAGCGCACGCCATCGAAACGCGACAGGTTGCTCGAGGCTTCCGCCGGCGCCAGCACGTAGTACACCGGCACCGACAAACCCATGTTGGGCAGGCTGACATCTACAACGGTCGCGCCCAGTTTCCTGTATTCAGTCACTGCGCCCTCGACGGCACGTTGCACGTCGGGGGCCACGCCATCGGTAAAAAACTCCTGCGGCAGACCTATACGCAGTCCCTGCAGCGGACGGGCGAGATCGCGCCGGTAGTCTTCTGCCGGACGTTCGAGGCTGGTCGAGTCGCGCGGGTCGTGCCCGGCCATCGTATTCAGCAGCAGCGCGAGGTCTTCGGCGGTGTGCGCCATCGGGCCCGCCTGATCAAGACTGGATGCGAAGGCGATCATGCCGTAGCGCGACACCACACCGTAGGTGGGTTTCAGCCCGCAGATTCCCGTCAGCGCCGCGGGTTGGCGTATCGAACCACCGGTATCGGTGCCGGTGGCTGCGGGCGCAATGCGTGCTGCGACTGCCGCAGCAGACCCGCCCGAACTGCCGCCGGGCACGCAGTCGCGCTGCCAGGGATTGCGCACCGGGCCGAACCAGGAAGTCTCGTTGGACGAGCCCATCGCGAATTCGTCCATGTTGGTTTTGCCCAGCGTCACCATGCCTGCCGCGTTGCAGCGCTCGACCACGTGCGCATCATAGGGTGCGACGAAGTTCGAAAGCATCCGTGAGCCGCAGGTGGTCAGCCAGCCGCGGGTGCAGAAAATATCCTTGTGCGCGATCGGCAACCCGGTCAGCGGCCCGCTTTGTCCGGCGGCGCGGCGCGCATCGGCCGCACGCGCCTGCGCCAGGCTGCGCTCCGGATCTACGCTGATGAAACAGCCGAGGTCTTTATTTAACTTGTTGATTTTATTGATATATTCCTGCGTCAATTCGACGCTGGAACAAGCCTTGGCGGCAAGCTGAGCAGCTAATTCGGTAAGAGTGGTATGGGCCATGGCGTACCGCAACCCGCCGACGACGCGGGCCGGAATCTGTTTACTCAATCACCTTCGGAACCAGATACAGGCCGGCGTCCACTTCCGGCGCCACCGTCTGAAACAAGGCCCGCTGATCGCCCTCCGTCACCGCATCCGGGCGCAGGCGCAATATCAGATCTTGAGCATGAGACATAGGCGCTATACCCGTCACATCGACAGCCTGCATCTGTTCGATCAAGCCGAACACGCGCGTCAGTTGCACCAGCGTGGCTGCGGCTTCGGCATCGTCAACCGCGATCCGCGCCAGATGTGCGACACGCCGTACATCATCAAGCGTCAACGCCATATGCAGAGAGAAAAACCTTAAAAAAAGAGGCCGTGTAGGGTATCATATGACGCGCCCTTGGGCACAAAAATCCTTTACTACGAAAGACCTTATGTTCGGTTTCTTGAGCAGTTACTTTAACGACGATCTAGCCATCGATCTGGGCACCGCGAACACGCTGATCTACGTGCGCGGCAAGGGGATTGTGCTCGACGAACCGTCTGTCGTGGCGATCCGCCAGGAAGGCGGACCAAACGGCAAGAAAGTCATCCAGGAAGTCGGCCTCGCGGCAAAACAGATGCTCGGCCGCACGCCGGGCAACATCACCGCTATTCGCCCGATGAAAGACGGCGTCATCGCCGACTTCATCATCACCGAGCAGATGATCAAGCAGTTCATCAAGCGCGTTCACCAAAACCGGTTTTTTTCACCTTCACCGCGCATCATCGTCTGCGTGCCCTGCGGTTCGACCCAGGTCGAGCGCCGCGCGATCCGTGACGCCGCAATCGGCGCCGGCGCGTCGCGTGTTTATCTGATTGAAGAACCCATGGCCGCGGCCATCGGCGCCGATCTGCCGGTGGGCGAAGCGACCGGCTCGATGGTGGTCGACGTCGGCGGCGGCACCACGGAAGTCGGCGTGATTTCGCTGGGCGGACTGGTTTACAAGGGCTCGGTGCGCGTCGGTGGTGACAAGTTTGACGAAGCAATCATCAATTACATCCGCCGCAACTACGGCATGCTGATCGGCGAAACCACCGCTGAGAATATTAAGAAAGAGATCGGCTCGGCATTTCCCGGCTCCGAAGTCCGCGAAAAGGAAGTCAAGGGCCGCAATCTCGCCGAGGGCATTCCGCGCAGCTTCACCATTTCCAGCAACGAAATTCTGGAAGCACTGACCGATCCGCTGAACAGCATCGTCTCCGCGGTGAAATCGGCGCTGGAACAGACACCTCCGGAACTCGCCGCAGATATTGCGGAAAAAGGCATGGTGCTCACCGGCGGCGGCGCGCTGCTGCGCGACATCGACCGGCTGCTGATGGAAGAAACCGGGTTGCCGGTGATCATCGCCGAAGATCCATTGACCTGTGTTGTGCGCGGCTCGGGCAAGGCACTGGAAAAACTCGAACATCTCGGCAGCATTTTCGCCAACGACTGATGCGGCGACCTTTGGCCTGCGTTCGCACCCAAGCCCATCCGGGCTGCGAACACAAGCCTGCGCCGGGTGACTGGCGGTAAGGCGCAGTGGAACACACGCCGCCGCCGCTTTTTCGCACCGGGCCGACGCCGCTGGCGCGACTGATGATCTTCTCGATGCTGTCCGCTGTTGTGTTGATCGCAGACGCACGCTTTGATCATCTACAGACGCTGCGCCAAATTGTCGCGGTCATCGTCTATCCATTACAGAAACTGGCTGCAGCACCCGGCGCCATCGGCGGCCACATTTCCGATTTTTTTGTCACCCGCAGCGCACTGCAACGCGACAATCAACAATTAACCGAACGCAATCTCGAATTATCGCGTTCCGCGCAATTGGCTGAAGCGCTGCATGAGGAAAACATTCATCTGCGCGGGCTGCTCGGCGCACGCACACGAGTAGCGGCCCCGACGACAACTGCGGAAATACTCTACGCCGCGCGCGATCCGTTCTCGCGCAAGATCATGATTGATCAGGGGCTGCAGGGCGGTGTTGAGGCCGGCCGCCCGGTAATCGACCATATCGGCGTGATCGGCCAGGTGACCCGCGTCTATCCGTGGCTGTCTGAAGTCACCCTGATCACCGATAAAAACCATTTGGTTCCCGTAATCAACGTGCGTACTGGTTTGCGCGCGGTGCTGTCCGGTACCGGCGACGACGGCAAACTGGAGTTGCGTTTCATACCATTGACAGCAGACTTCCAGAACGGTGACCAGTTGGTCACTTCGGGCATTGACGGCGTCTATCCGCCGGGGCTGCCGGTCGCAGCAGTCACCCACGTCGAGCGCAATACCGAATACCTGTTTGCCAACATCGTCTGTAAACCACTGGCCGGCGTCCATGCCTACACACAAGTGCTGGTGCTGGGTCCGCTACCCGCACTACCTGCGCGTCCCGTGGACAAAGCCAGGGACGTATCGCCGAAAAAGCGAAAGCGCTCATGATGCCGGCCGGTTCAATCTCGCGACAGGAATTGCTGCTGCCGGTCAGACCGGGCTTCATCCTCATCACACTGATCGTTGCGCTGTTACTCAACTTCCTGCCCTGGTCAGGCTGGGCGCTGTGGCTGCGACCGGATTTCGTCGCGCTGATCATCCTGTACTGGTGCATTGAAGAGCCTCGGAAACTCGGCTTCTTTGCAGCGTGGTGTCTCGGGCTGTTGATGGATGTATCCGAGGGTAGTTTGCTCGGGCAGCATGCGCTCGCCTACAGCATCCTGGCTTATGTCGGAATTGCTCTGCATCGCCGCGTGCAGCGATTCTCGATGGCGCCGCAGGTAATGCACGTTATTCCGCTGTTGCTGTTCACCGATCTGGTAACTCTGTTGGTGCGCATGCTGGCCGGCGCCGAGTTTCCCGGCTACGCCTATTTTCTCGGCAGCTTCGCGGGCGGCGCACTGTGGCCCATCTTCTCGCACCTGCTGAAACTGCCACAACATCCGCGCCCCGACCCCGATCGTGTCTGATCTTTCGATCAACCCCGGCGTCGAGATCCGCGACTCGGAACGCGAGCTGGAAAAGTTCCGTTGGCGACTGGGGCTGCTTGGGGTATTCGTATTTTTGATGTTCTCCCTGCTATTTCTGCGCTTTTTCTATCTACAGGTCTTCCAGCACAACCATTACCGCACGCTGGCCGAAGCCAATCGCATCTCGGTGCTGCCCATCGCACCACACCGCGGCATCATTGTTGATCGCAACGGCGTCATGCTTTCTCACAACTACTCGGCATACACGCTGGAAATTACGCCGAGCGGGGTACGCAATCTTGAAGAGACGATCGACAGCCTTGCTGCCTTGGTCGATATATCACCGCGCGACCGGCGACGCTTCCGCAAGTTGCTCGATGAAAGCAAGCGCTTCGAAAGTCTGCCGATCCGCACCCGGCTTTCCGACGAGGAAATCGCACGTTTCGCGGCGCACCGCTTTCGTTTCCCCGGCGTCGAAGCCAAAGCGCGCTTGTTCCGTCAGTACCCGCAGGGCAAAATCTTTTCACATGTAGTTGGTCACATCGGCCGCATCAATCAGCGCGAAGTCGAGCAACTGGAAGACGGGGGGCAGCTTGCTAACTACCGCGGTAGCGACTACATCGGCAAAACCGGACTCGAGCAGAGTTACGAAAAATTCCTGCACGGCACCACGGGGGTCGAAGAAGTTGAAGTTGATTCCGGCGGACGCGCAGTACGCACCTTGTCACGCACGCCACCGGTGTCCGGCAATAACCTGGTGCTTAATCTCGACGCGGGCTTACAGGAAATTGCCTACAACGCTTTAGGCAACCACCGCGGCGCACTGGTGGCCATCGACCCCGCTACCGGCGGCATACTGGCCTTCGTCAGCAAGCCCGGTTTTGATCCCAATCTTTTCGTTGACGGCATTGACCCGCAGAGCTGGGCTGAATTAAACGGTTCGCCGGACAAACCCCTGCTCAACCGCGCTGCCGCCGGCACCTATCCGCCGGGCTCGACATTCAAACCCTTCATGGCGCTGGCTGCATTGTTCTACGGCAAACGCACGCCGCAGCAAGCCTTTCACGATCCCGGATATTTCATATTCGGCGGGCACCGCTTCCGCGACGACGAAGCCGGTGGTCACGGCATGGTGAACATGTACAAGTCCATCGTCGAGTCATGCGACACCTACTACTACATACTGGCCAACGATCTCAACATCGATCCGATCGCCAATTTCATGACGCGGTTCGGGTTCGGCAGCCACACCGGCATAGACATTGCTGGAGAATTGACAGGGGTGCTGCCATCGACGGCATGGAAAATGCGCCGCTTCAACCAGAAATGGTATGCCGGCGAAACCATCAGCGTCGGCATCGGCCAGGGCTACAACAGCTACACGCCATTGCAGCTTGCCTCGGCCATCGCCACCATCGCCAACGACGGAGTGATGTTCCGGCCACAAATCGTAAATTACATCGAGAACATCCGCACCCGAGACCGCCAGTCGGTCGAACCCGCCGTGATACGCAATCTTGGCGTCAGGCAGGAACACCTCGACGTCATCAAGAACGCTTTGATCGGCGTCAACAAGGAAGGCACTGCAGCACGGGCTTTTACCGGCGCGCCCTACGTCAGCGCCGGAAAAACCGGCACCGCGCAGGTCATCGCCATCAAGCAGGGTGAGAAATACGTCGAGAGTCGCGTCGCGGAGCTGCACCGTGATCACGCGCTGTACATTGCCTATGCGCCTGCAGACAAGCCGCGCATTGCGCTTGCTGTCATCGTGGAAAATGCGGGCTTCGGCGCACAAGCCGCCGCACCCATCGCCCGGCAAGTCATCGATTACCATCTACTCGGAAAAACGCCTTTCCATCCGGCTGTAAAAAAATAACGCCATGCATCCCATCATCCTGCGCTTTTCGCGTTTTGTAAGCCACCACGTGGATGGTGTGCTGCTGTCGGCAGTGCTGCTGTTGATGTTCACCGGCCTGATCGTCCTGCTCAGCGCGTCAAACGCCAGCTTTTCCCGGGTCTCCGCGCAAATGATGAACATGCTGGTAGCTCTGGGCGTCATGTGGATATTTGCGAATATCCCCCCGCATTATTTGATCCGCCTCGCCCTGCCGGTATTCATCGTGGGCTGCGTACTGCTCCTCGGTGTTGCGCAGTTCGGCGAAATCGTCAACGGCGCGCGGCGCTGGTTGAACCTCGGCGTCACCCGCATCCAGCCCTCGGAATTGATGAAAATTGCCGTGCCGCTGATGTTGGCCTGGTATTTCAACCGCAACGAAGCGTCACTGAAGCTGCGCAATTACATCGTCGCTGCGCTGATGTTGATCCTGCCGGTCGCCTTGATCGCGCGTCAACCCGATCTCGGCACTGCCATACTGATCATGGCAAGCGGCTGCTACGTGATCTTCCTCGCCGGCCTGTCCTGGCGCGTCATCCTATCCCTAGTGGTCGCGAGCTGCGCCAGCCTGCCTTTTGTCTGGTCAGCGCTGCACGACTACCAGCGCCAGCGTGTCCTCACTCTGATTGATCCAACCGCAGATCCGCTCGGAACGGGCTACCACACCATTCAGTCCACCATTGCCGTAGGCTCCGGTGGTGCGTTCGGCAAGGGTTGGATGAGCGGCACACAAACTCATCTTGACTTCATTCCAGAACGCACTACGGATTTCATATTTGCCGTCTATGCTGAAGAGTTCGGCCTGCTGGGCAGCGCAGTACTGCTCGGTCTGTTCCTGTTCGTCATCGCCCGGGCGATGGTTATCACCGCCCAGGCGCCATCACTGTTTACGCGACTGCTCGGCGGCGCCATCACGCTGACTTTCTTCACCTATGCCTTCGTCAACATGGGCATGGTCTCCGGCATACTGCCGGTAGTGGGCGTACCGCTGCCACTGATCAGTTACGGTGGTACCTCGCTGGTATCAATCTGTGTAGGTTTCGGCATCCTGATGAGCATCCATACCCACAAGAAATTGGTGCCGACATGACCACCAGTGCCAACGTAATCTATGCGGGAGGCAGAACAGAAAGCCTCCGCGGGAAGCACCTGCGCGGTCCCGCCGTGGCCGTCGTGCTGGCAATCATGCTTGCCGCCTGCGGCGGTTTGCCCAAACGCAGCGGCACCATTGACCGGTTGCCGGAGTCGTCCGACACATCATCCACCCGCGGCGGCGGTTACTACCTCGACGACGGCCCCGGCCCCGGCGCGCCGGCAGACATCGGCGCCATACCCGACGCAGTGCCGCGTATCGAGCCTTTGCATCGCGGCACCATGCGTCCCTATGTGGTCATGGGCCGCAGCTATACGCCCATGACGGAACTCACGTCCTACAAGGCGCGCGGTATCGCCTCCTGGTACGGGCGCCGTTATCACGGCAAGAAAACGTCATCCGGCGAAACGTACGATATGTACGCCATGAGTGCGGCGCATACCGTGCTGCCGATCCCGAGTTATGTGCGCGTCACCAACGTGACCAGCGGCAAATCAATCGTCGTTCGCGTCAATGATCGCGGACCATTCATCGATAGCCGGTTGATCGACTTGTCCTATACCGCAGCCTACAAACTGGGATTGATCAGCGCCGGTAGCGGCACCGTTGAAGTCGAAAGTATCATTCCCGGAAGCCAGCCACCGACCGCTGTCGCGGCGCCTGCGCCGATACCGCCTCCGCCAACACCGGCCGCACCAGTCGCCATACCCGTGACGCCCGATCCAACGCCGGTCACCGCCACTCCGTTACCTGCGCCATCATCACCCACGATGGCATCGGCACCAGTGCCTGCACCTGCAGTAACTCCCTCATCGACGGCAGTCACAGGCGCAATGGTCGGCAGTTACGTGCAGTTCGGGGCATTCGGTGTCAGGGAAAATGCCGAAAACTATCTGGCACGGCTGCAGACGCAGGCGACCTGGCTTGCCGGATCACTGCATGTCCACCACAGCGACGGCATTTATCGCGTACAGGCAGGGCCATATGCGAGTGATGCCGCGGCGCGCGAAACTGCAGAGCGCGCCAGTCAGACGCTGGGCACAAAACCGGTGATCATTACGCGCTGATCACGCAGCTTTCCTGCTGCACTGCCGGTCAATGTTTGTGCTGCGGTGCGGGTTGCCCTTTGAGATCACGCACGTCGACTGACAACTTCATCGTCTCGCGTTTTTTGTCGGCCGATTCAAAAATCAGTTGCAGCGGCACTTTGTCGCCGGCACTCAGCGGTTGTTGCAGATTCATCAACATCATGTGATAACTGCCGGGTCCCAGTTTGATCGTTTTTCCTGCCGGAACATCAACACCATCGACAGGAAACATTTTCATCACGCCGTTGGTCATGGTCATCTGATGCACTTCGACGATTTTCGCGACGGGACTGCTTGCCCCCACCAGCCGCACGGCGGATTTCGCTGTGATTTCCATGAACGCACCGGTTGCGCTTTGTCCCTGCACCGTACCGCGTATCCATGCGTCCTTGACGGTGACTTGCTGTGCCTGCGCCGGCGCAGCGCACAACAGCATCAATAACAACATTCCGCATATGTTTTTCCCGCAGACCGCACGATGCATTAATTATCCTTTAAAAACAAATAGTTATATAATTTTTCCGGGCGGATCTGGCGCAAGTTTGCTCACGAAAGTCCCTCCAACCTGAACACAATGGGCACGCGCACCCAGCCTTCGACATGCTGCAAGCCGCGGCGTGCAGGTACGAAACGCCAGTTGCGCACGGCATCGACGGCGGCATTGTCGAGTGGTGATGAGCCGCTTGATCGATCCAACTCCACCTGAACCGGCGCGCCTTCTGCATTGACCAGCACCCGCAGCATAACCGTACCTTCATCACCAATACGACGTGCGGCCTGCGGATATCGCGGCGGCGGATTGCGCAAATAGGCCGCATTAAAGGCCGGGGGCGTCACCGCTTCTGCGCGTGCGACGGGCGCAGGCTTGGTCTCGACTGCGGATCGCGGCGGCTCCACGGGCATGGTAAACGCCGGCGGCGCCGGGCTTGGTTGCGTTACTACAATCGAAGTTTCGGTCGGCAGGCGTTCCGGCTGACTGGCCACGTCCTGCGCCATGGATTGCGGATCAGTTTTTACTCGCTGCGGAACTGCCGGTTGCAGGCGTGGGGGCAACGCGGTTATCGGCCCGGGTTCGGCGGACACAATGACGACATCCAGTACCGGCACTGGTGACGCCACTGGCGTACGCAGCCAATCAGTGAAAAACGTGAACACCAGCGCATGGAGCACAAGACTCGCTGCCAGACACAGGATCAGCACCCGCAACGATGCAGACCACGTGCCGGGCCGGATGTTGCGCATAGGGTCTGTGTGAAATTCTCTGCTCATATCCAACCGCGCTGACGTCGGACTGTCCGGTCAGCGCACTCAACAGGGATGGGCATTATCAGCGTATCGAAGCCACACGACAATCAGCCGCACAAACTGTGCCGCCGGCGGCCACGATATACTTAACGCACAATGAAAACCGTGCTGATCATGTTGATTGACGCCTACCGGCTACTGCTGTCACCATTTTTCGGCACACAGTGCCGGTTTTACCCGACGTGCTCGGCCTACGCGCGTGTAGCCATCGAACTGCACGGCGCGCTCAGAGGGACCTGGTTGACCTTCCGGCGCATCGGCAAGTGCCATCCCTGGCATGAGGGCGGCGTCGATAACGTGCCAGAGAAGACAGCGCGGAGTGATGGGCGATGAGTGCGGAGCGGACAGCAAGAAGCGCCTATCCGTCGCTTTCGTTCGGCACGACTAGTTCGCTGTTCTGCAGATCAATCCCTTTAGATACTCACCTTCGGGGAAATTGAGTGCCACCGGGTGGTCAGGCGCGGCGTGCAGCCACGCGGTGATCCGCGCATCAACTCCGGCGTCGAGCGCTGCGCCGGCAATTATTTTCTGGAAAAGATCCGGGTTGACGCCCCCTGAACAGGAATACGTCATCAGCGTGCCACCGGGATTGAGCAGCTTGAAGCCGAGCAGGTTGATGTCCTTGTAGGCACGCGCAGCTTTTTCTGCGTGTGCTGCTGTCGGTGCCAACTTCGGCGGATCGAGCACAATAATGTCGTAACGCTGCCCACTGTCGCGCATGGCGCGCAGCGTTTTGAACACATCACCTTCCAGCCATTCAACCTCACCTGAATGATTCAACGCGGCATTGGCCCGCGCCGCCGCCAGTGCCGGGCCCGAGCTGTCGATGGCGGTGACTGCAGTCGCACCACCGGCCAGCGCGCCGATCGCGAACCCGCCTGTGTAACAAAAACAATCGAGCACCGTCTTGCCGGTGGACAGCGCCCGCAGACGCTGCCGGTTATCGCGCTGATCGAGATAAAACCCTGTTTTGTGACCGCCTTCGACATCGACGGCGAACTGCAGGCCATGCTCGATGATGATGATCGGACTCGACGCTGCCGTGCCGCGCAATAAGCCTGTGCGCGGCGGCAACCCTTCCAGTTGCCGCACATCGGCATCCGAGCGCTCAACCACACGTGCAATGCCGGGCAGTGCCGCAAGCGCATCGGCAATCGCATCGCGCCAGCGATCTGCACCGGCAGACAGCAGTTGCACGACGACGGTGTCGCCGTAGCGATCGGCAATCATGCCGGGCAGCCCATCGGTTTCACCATGCACCAGGCGCGCAGCGTTGGTAACGCCCTCCGCCAGCAGGGCGTTGCGCAAACCCGCCGCCCGGTTCACGCGTTGCGCAAAAAATTCGGCATTAATGTCACGCGGCGACCAACTCCACACCCGCGCGCGGATCTGCGATTGCGGACTGCAGGCGGCAATCGCCAGAAAATCACCGTCGGCAGAGCGCACCTCTACTGTGTCACCCGCCAGCGGATTGCCCTCGATGCGCGCCACGCCGCCGGAGAATATCCACGGATGTCGGCGCTTCAGCGATTTCTCGCGGCCGGGTTTGAGTATCAATTTGTGCATTACAGGATGTATTTACGGCCCCGGGCACTGTGGCCCGAATACAGGTTATTTGTCTTTGCGCCGGGCGCGCGGGTGCGCCGCATCGTAAATCTTCGACAGATGCTGAAAGTCCAGTTGCGTATAAACCTGCGTTGTTGAAATGCTGGCGTGACCCAGCATTTCCTGCACTGCGCGCAAATCGCTGCTCGATTGCAGCACATGCGATGCGAACGAATGGCGCAGCATGTGTGGATGCACGCGCGAGGCAATACCCTGCTGCAACGCGCGCTGCCGCACCCGGGACTGGATAGCGCGAGGGCCCAGCCGCCGTCCCTGCGGGCCGACGAACAGCGCATCCGTCTCGACCTTCGGCAAGGCGTTGCGCACGGCAAGCCATGCCTGCAGTGCCGTGGCTGCGTGGCTGCCGACCGGCACTATTCGCGTCTTGCTGCCCTTGCCGGTCACCCGCACCGTGGCATCAGCAAAATTGACGTCCCCCGGCGCGAGCCCTACCAGTTCCGCCAGCCGCAGTCCCGACGAATAAAACAATTCGAGTATGGCCCGATCACGCGCCGCCAGCGGATCGGTCGCGTCAATTTCGACCAGTTGCCGCGCCTCATCCGGCGACAACGATTGCGGCAGGCGCTTGGCGCTTTTCGGTGCGCGGATGCCGACACAGGGATTCTGTTTGCAACCGTGGTCGCGCGCGAGATATTGGTAGAACCCGCGCCACGCCGAGAGCATGCGCGCCAGGCTGCGTCCGTCGAGTCCCCGGCCGTGCAACTGCGCGACAAAACGGCGAATGTCATGGACGCGCAGTTCCGCCACCGGTGTTGCGCCCGCCAATGCAGCCAGCGCCTCAATATCACGCCGGTAATTATTCGCGGTGTGCGCAGCCAGCCGGCGCTCGTGGGTCAGGTGCTCGATGTAACGTTCGATGAGTTGCAGCGCTGCACCGGATTTTGGTGCTGCAGTGGTTGCCACAGCAGGCGCCGCTGCGGATGCCGGAGAACGAGCGCGGCCGCGTGAACTCACGCCGGGTCGAGATGGCGCAGCAGGCACCCGGCGACCACTTCACCAATACGCGTCAGGTAAAGAGTGCCCATTTCCGGATAAAACCGCTGTGCATCCTCACTCGCCAAAGCAAGCAAACCGAAGGTGTCGCGACCGCGCAATGGCACATAGGCATACGACTTGAGCAATGGTGCTGCCTCGCCGAAAAATTCTGCGGTATCAGCCATCGCCAACGGGCCGCAGTGCGGATGCAACATGCCTGCGGCGAATGCGCGCGTGGCTTCTGACGCCGTAAATTCCGGGGCAGCGCCCGTCGCTCCGCTGTGCCAGATACGCAGCGCCACGTGTGGAACCGCAAAATCTTCGCGCAAATTGAACCCTGCCGTCCGCAGCAGCCCCTGTACGTCGTGCGCACCGATCAGCGTCAACGTCAAACGATGCACTTTCTCGCCGATGACGTCATTCTCCTCGCCAAACTGGATCAGTTCGCCGAGCTTGTTTTCGAGTTGCTTGCCGCGCTCGCGCAGCGTCAGGATCTGTCGTTCGCCGATGGAAATTGCCCGTCCGCCATGGGGATGCGGAATAAACACGTCGGCGACAACTTCCGCGTGGTTTTCAAAAAATTCCGGGTGTTCTTTCAGATACGCGGCGACGTCATCGGGTTTCATCAGCAATTCTTCCTTGATGGCCTGTTATTACCTGTCATTGGGGCAGCGTCACAACGCCCTCGTACACGGTGACCGCAGGCCCGGTCATCAGCACCGGCTGCCCTGCGCCCGACCATACTATAACGAGGTCGCCGCCGCGCGTCGAAACAGTAACGCGCTGATCAAGCAGCCCGCGGCTGATACCGGCAACAACCGCCGCGCAGGCGCCGGTGCCGCAGGCCAGCGTTTCGCCCGTGCCACGCTCATAAACGCGGAGCCGGATATGTGCGCGATCCATCACCTGCATATAGCCGGCGTTGACGCGTTGTGGAAACCGGGGATGCGCTTCGAGCAATGGCCCTTGCGCCGCCACCGGGGCCGCATCGACATCGCCGACAACTTGCACCGCATGCGGATTTCCAATAGATAACACATTGATTTTAAAAGTATTTTTTTCGATCTGTAGATCGTACAGCAGTGCCTGTGCCGGCGCCACAAACGGGATGCGCGACGGCTCGAATTCCGGCACACCCATATTCACCGTGACCTGGCCATCGGCTTCAAGGCGCGGTTCGATCACGCCGCCCGGCGTGCCGACACGAATGATCGTTTTTGCCGTCAGCCCGCGCTCATGCGCATAACGCACAAAACAGCGCGCGCCATTGCCGCATTGCTCGACCTCACCGCCGTCAGCGTTGAAGATCCGGTAAAAGAAATCGGTGTCGACAGAGCGTGCCGGCTCCACCATCAGGATCTGGTCGCAGCCGACACCGTAATGGCGATCGGCGAGAAGGCGCAACTGCGCCGGGGTCAGCGCTATGGGACCAGCGGTCGCGTCGAGCACCACAAAGTCATTGCCCAGCCCATGCATTTTGGTGAATTTCAGCTGCATTTCAGGCGCATTTCATTCACACCTTCAGACGCGGGTATCGCTGCATTGATCACGATAGTCGCGATAAATGCAGCGATCCATGATCACCGTCATGCCGCCGGCACGCGCGCGTTCAGCTGCAGGTTCGTTGACGATGCCTTCCTGGATCCAGATGGCTTGCACACCGATCTCCAGACACTCGTCAACCACACCGTCAATGTGCTCGGCGCTGCGAAACACATCGACCAGATCGACTGGCTGCGGAATATCGACGAGGCGCGCATACACTTTTTCCCCGAGAATTTCCTGTGCGGCCGGATGCACCGGGATCACCCTAAAACCATAATCCTGCATCGCGCGCGAAACGCCATAACTCGGCCGCGCAGCATTGGGCGACAAACCGACCACGGCAATGGTCTTGATCTTTTTCAGCAATGCGCAGCGCGCCTGGGCGTCGGGATTTTTAAACATATCGGTTGCGCGGAATTATATCGGCGTTCCGCACAACGCTGCAGCCAATATCTGCATCAATAGAAGCGCTCTTCACCCGGCGGTCGTGTTTTGAAGCGTTTGTGCAGCCAGTAATACTGCTCGGGCATCGCGCGCACCTGCTCTTCAATAAAGGCATTCATGCGCCGCGTGTCGGCGGCGACATCATCGCTGGGAAAATCTGTCCACGCCGGATGAAACCGCAGGCGATAGCCACTGCCGTCCGCCAACTGCTCGGTGACAGCGGGCACTACCACAGCACCGGTCAGCGCGGCGATGCGCGCAAGCCCGGTGATGGTCGCTGCAGGAATACCGAAAAACGGTACAAATATCGAGTCGCGTTCGCCGAAATCCATATCAGGCAGATAGTAGAACGGCAAACCGGACTTGATCGCCTTGGCCACCGGGCGGACACCCTCTTGACGCGAATACAGCGTGGTCGGTCCGAACCGGGTGCGCCCGTGCAGTAGCACGGCTTCAAACGCCGTATTTTTCTGTTTGCTATAGATGGATACCAGCGGGTATTCGGCGGTCAGGCGGATGCCGCCCATGTCGAGCCCAACGAAATGCGGCACCAGCCAGATTACCGGCCGGTCGCCGACGCCACGCCAGTGTTCCACGCCCTCAATCGACACCAGCTGCAAAACCCGCTCCCTGCTCCCCCACCACAGAATGCCGTGCTCCAGCAGACTGCGGCCAAAAGCAGCGAAGTGCCGCTGTGCCAACTGCGCGCGTTGCGTATCGTCGAGATCAGGAAAACACAAACGCAAGTTAGTCAACACCACCTGCCGTCGCTCACGCGCCAGCGCATACAGCAACGCCCCTAGTCCGCGCCCCAGCGGCGCCAGCCAGCGCAACGGCAAGCCATGCAGCAACCAGACGATGGCGAGACCAAATTTTGTCATGACAACAAACAGTGCAAAGTGCAATGTGCAAAGTGCAGAATGAACGGCCCCTTGCAATCACCAGTGCTGTTGGGTTTCAATCTTGCACTCATCATTTTGCACTCTGCACTGATCGCCCCGCCCCTGCCGGCACCTTGTAGCGGTTGTAACCCCACAGATACTGTCCGGGGCAGCGGCGAACAACCTGCTCGACCACGCCATTCAACGCCGTCGGACTCAGCGGATCGCGCTGGATGACTTCAAAGCGCAATTGATAGCCGCGGCCCGAAGGCAATCGTTCAGAAACAGCCATGATCACCGTTGCGTCCGCGACAGCCTGCAGGCGCGTGATCAGGGTCATGGTGTACGCGGGACGCCCGAAGAAATCCGCCCACTCGCCCTCTCCCACACCCGGCGCTTGATCGGGCAGCACTCCGATCGCCTCACCGCGGCGCAACGCCTTGTAGAGCAGGCGTACGCCGGAAACATTGGCCGGCGCCAGGCGTAACTGGCCGCGTGAGCGCCCGGCACGCATGATGGGTTCCAGCGTGGCGCGCTTCGGTGGCCGGTAAAGTACAGTCAGCGGTATGCGCTGCGCGATATAAAACGCGGAGATTTCGAAACACCCCAAATGCGGGGTCAGGAACAATATTCCCTTGCCGGCGCGTCGTGCATTTTCGACAACATTCCAGTCGTTGCATGAAACCAGCTCAGCAATTTCCTCATCGCGCCCGAACCACACTTTGCACAATTCGGTGACGCTCTTGCCAGTTTCTGCGATCGCCGCACGCAAGGTCAACCGGTATGCATGCTCTTCCGCGCAGACCCCGCTGGCGCGAAGGTTGTCGCGGCACCTGCGGGCATACGTCGGCGACAGCCCATACACCAGCCAGCCGAGGCCGGCGCCGAAAAAATGCAGGGCCGCCAAAGGCATACGCGCGCATAACCGCATCACTGCAGACAACAGGGGCATCAGTCGAGAAATCCGTTAAAACCCATTAAAAAATCGAGGCTTATATGCTATTCTAGCGGCCTTTTTGCTGCTGCCCCCAACTCCTTTAACCTCACTCGAACATCGCTTATGAGTAATTACCTCTTCACCTCGGAATCCGTTTCCGAAGGGCATCCCGACAAAATCGCCGACCAGATTTCGGACGCCGTACTCGATGCCATTCTCACCGAAGACAAAAATGGCCGCGTCGCTGCTGAAACGCTGACCCACACCGGCCTGGTCGTACTTGCCGGTCAGGTCACCACCAGTGCGCGCGTGGATTACGCACAGGTCGCGCGCAGGATCATCAAACAGATCGGCTACGTCGACTCCGACATCGGTTTCGATTACAAAAGCTGCGGCGTACTGGTGTGTTACGACCAGCAATCACCTGACATCGCGCAGGGTGTGGACGAAGGCAAGGGGCTCGATCTCGATCAGGGCGCCGGCGACCAGGGCCTGATGTTCGGATTTGCCTGCGATGAAACGCCGCAACTGATGCCGATGCCGATCTACTACGCGCATCGCCTGATGGAACGCCATGCCGAGCTGCGCCGCGACGGCCGTCTGCCGTGGGCGCGCCCCGACGCCAAATCGCAGGTTTCCGTGCGTTATGTTGACGGCAAGCCGCATCACATCGACACCGTGGTGATCTCGACCCAGCATCGCGAAGAAGTTACCCACAAGCAAATCGAAGAAGCCATCATTGAGCAGGTAGTGAAGCCGGTGCTGCCGAAAAACCTGATTACCAAGGACACCAAATACCTGATCAACCCGACCGGCCGTTTCGTCATCGGCGGCCCGCAGGGCGACACCGGACTCACCGGCCGCAAGATCATTGTCGATACCTATGGCGGCTATTCGCGTCACGGCGGCGGCGCATTCTCCGGCAAGGATCCGTCAAAAGTCGATCGTTCGGCTGCTTACGCCGCACGCCATGTGGCGAAGAATATCGTCGCCGCTGGCCTCGCCACCAAATGCGAAATCCAGGTTGCCTACGCCATCGGCGTAGCGCGCCCGGTCAGCGTACTGGTCGACACCTTCGGCACCGGAAAAATTTCGGACGAAAAAATTGCCGCGCTGGTTGATAAACATTTTGATCTGCGGCCAAAAGGCATCATCCTGGCGCTTGATCTGCTGCGGCCGATCTACACTAAAACCGCCGCGCATGGCCACTTCGGTCGCGACGAGCCGGAGTTCACCTGGGAAAATACTGACAAGGCCGCTGCACTCAAAGCGGATGCGGGCATAAAATAACGGTATAATCCGCCCCGCTGAGGAGCGTTGCGACCGGTGGGGTTTTGAGTAGTTACCCATCACCGGCCAGGCTCAGCAAGATTCAACGGCGCTCGCATCGGCAACGGTGCGGGCGCTTTTCTTTTGTAATTGCGGTTTGTAATTTTGATATGCGTGCTCCCGAGAGGCGCTGCGACCGGGCGGGGTTTTACCACCCCTTTCACCGGCCAGGCTCGGACAGCATTGCTGATAACGGCGCCCCAATTTTTCAGGAGTAGCAGATATGAACGCAAAAGCCGCCGACTACAAAGTCGCCGATATCAAGCTGGCCGATTTCGGCCGCAAGGAAATTGCCATTGCCGAGACCGAAATGCCCGGCCTGATCGCATTGCGCGAGGAATTCAAAGGCAAAAAACCGCTGAAGGGCGCGCGCATTGCCGGCTCGCTGCACATGACCATCCAGACCGCCGTGCTGATTGAGACACTGGCTGAACTCGGCGCCGACATCCGCTGGGCGTCGTGCAACATTTTCTCGACGCAGGATCACGCTGCGGCGGCCATTGCCGCGCGCGGCATTCCCGTGTTTGCCTACAAGGGCGAAACGCTGGAGGACTACTGGGACTACACCCACCGCATTTTCGAGTGGAATGACGGCGGCACGCCAAACATGATTCTCGACGACGGCGGCGACGCCACGCTGCTGATCACGCTGGGGGCACAGCACGAGCGCAACAAGACGCAGCCGCCTCAAGGCACCAACGAGGAAGAAGTGGTGTTGTTCGCCGCGATGCGCAAGACGCTGAAGGAGAGGCCCGGCTTCTACTCGAAAATCGAGGCGAACATCAAAGGCGTCACCGAAGAGACCACCACTGGCGTACACCGCCTGTACCAGATGGAAAAAGAAGGGCGCCTGCCGTTCCCCGCGATCAACGTCAACGATTCGGTTACCAAGTCCAAGTTCGACAATCTCTACGGTTGCCGCGAGTCACTGGTCGACGCCATCAAGCGTGCCACCGACGTGATGATTGCCGGCAAGGTTGCGTTGGTATGTGGCTACGGCGACGTCGGCAAAGGCAGCGCGGAGGCGTTGCGCGCATTGTCGGCGCAAGTGTGGGTTACCGAGATCGACCCGATCTGCGCGCTACAAGCGGCGATGGAAGGCTTCCGCGTGGTAACCATGGATTACGCTGCCGACAAAGCCGACATCTTCGTGACCTGCACCGGCAACCTCGGCGTGATCACGCACGAGCACATGAAGCGCATGAAGCACAACGCCATTGTCTGCAACATCGGGCACTTTGATTCAGAGATTGAAATCGCTGCGCTCAAGCAATACAAGTGGGACAACATCAAGCCACAAGTTGACCACGTGATTTTCCCCGACGGCAAGCGCCTGATCATCCTCGCCGAAGGCCGTCTGGTGAACCTCGGTTGCGGCACCGGTCATCCGTCGTTCGTGATGTCAAATTCCTTCACCAACCAGACGCTGGCGCAACTCGAGCTCTACACGCAGGGCGAAAAATACAAAAACAAGGTCTATGTGCTACCCAAACATCTCGATGAAAAAGTCGCGCGCCTGCACCTGAAAAAACTCGGCGTTGAACTGACGACGCTCAACGAGAAACAGTGCGACTATCTACAATTGAATGTCGACGGCCCGTTCAAGCCGGAGCATTATCGCTACTGAGCCACCGCATACGGAGGGCAACTCCATGCAATCACAGAAAAAATTTGCCAGAACATTCAGCTTCGAGTACTTCCCGCCGAACACGCCGGAAGGGGTGGAGAGGCTGCGTGCCACCACGCAGCAACTGGCGCAGCTTAAACCGAAGTTCTTCTCGGTGACCTTTGGCGCCGGCGGCTCGACGCGTGAACGCACGCTGGACACCGTGCTCGACATCCGTGCGCAAGGCCATGCCGCCGCGCCGCACATTTCGTGCGTCGCCTCCACCCGCGACAACATCCGTGTGATGCTGCAGCGCTACAAGGACAATGGCATTACCCATCTGGTAGCGTTGCGCGGCGACCTGCCTTCCGGTCTCGCCGCTGCCGGCGAATTTCGCTACGCCAACGAGTTGGTGACATTCATCCGCGAGGAATTCGGCGATCAGTTTCAGATCGAGGTGGCGGGATATCCGGAGTACCACCCGCAGGCGCGCAGCGCTCAGGACGATCTGCTCAACTTCAAACGCAAGGTGCAGGCCGGCGCCAGCTCGGCGATCACCCAGTATTTCTATAACGCTGACTGCTACTTTCATTTTATCGATGAATGCGAAGCCATGGGACTCAACCTGCCCATCGTGCCCGGCATCATGCCCATCGGCCGTTTTTCGCAACTGGCGCGATTTTCCGATGCCTGCGGCGCAGAAATTCCGCGCTGGATACGCCGCAAGCTGGAGGGCTATGGTGACGATACGGCTTCAATCCGCGCCTTCGGTCTCGATGTGGTGACCCGGCTCTGCGACGATCTGCTGTCAGCCGGCGCGCCCGGCCTGCATTTTTACACCATGAATCAGGCGGGACTGACCAGCACCATCTGGCAAAGGCTCGACCTGTAATACGGAGGGTACTGCCACGCAGCGGCTTCCGTCGCTATACTCCTCCGCTGGCGCGCCTGCGCCGAGCGCCCATAAGGGGAAAAAACGTGCAGACCAATGCGAACGAAGATCCGTCGACAGCTGCTGTCGACCGGCAAAAGCTCACGCTAGATGCCAAGGCACGCTCCCCGGGTGAAGCCGCCAATCTGCTCGCCGAGTACCCGGCATCGCTGATTGCCGAGGTGTTGCAGAGTCTCAACCCGGCGTTCGCCTCCGACGTGCTGGCCGAACTCCCCGGCGGCCTGGTGGACGGCATCGAGCATGCCGCGCCGCCACAACTGGCGGCGCAGTGGCGTACCAACCAGCAATTCGGCGAAGGCACCATCGGCCGGATGATGGAGCCCGCGCGTGCCGTGTTTCAACCGGACGTGACGGTGCGCGACACCATCGAACAATTGCGGCCGCTGGTACGTAACGCCTTTATTACTTACGGCTACGTCACGGATAGCGTCGGCAATCTGCTCGGCATTATCACCATGCGCGACCTGCTGTTCGCCGATGAAAACGCGTCGCTCGATTCGATCATGCTGCGCAACCCCTTTGCGCTGACGCCCGGCCTGCTGCTGAACGATGCCATGAAAAAAGTGCTCGACAGGCACTATCCGATATATCCCGTGTGCGACAGCACCGGTAAGCTGCTCGGTCTGGTGCGCGGACAGGCGATGTTCGAGGAGCAGGCCTTTGAAATCACCGCCCAAGTCGGTAGCATGGTCGGTGTTGATAAGGAAGAAAGACTGGCGACTCCGCTGCGGGCCAGCTTCAAGTTTCGCCACCCGTGGCTGCAGATCAATCTCGCGACCGCGTTTGTCGCCGGCGCGGTGGTGGCAGTATTTCAGGGCACCGTGGACCGGCTGGTGATTCTTGCACTGTTCCTGCCGGTACTGGCGGGGCAATCCGGCAACACCGGCTGCCAGGCGCTGGCCGTCACGTTGCGCGGCATGACGCTGGGCGAACTGAAAGCCGGTGCGGAGCGTGCGCTGGTCATAAAGGAAGCCTCACTTGGCGCGCTCAACGGCGCCTTCACCGGAATTGTCGCCGCACTCGGCATGTACACCGTGGCCACCCTCCAGCACAACCCCAATGCAATTTTGCTCAGTATCGTGGTGTGGTTTGCACTGGTCGGCAGCTGCGTCGCCAGCGGTGTCTGCGGGGCGATGGTGCCGCTGACGCTGAAACGTTTCGGCTTTGACCCTGCCACGGCATCCAGCATATTTCTGACCACGGCCACTGACGTTGTCAGCATGGGGCTGTTGCTGGGATTGGCCACCCTGCTGATCTGAGCGACGTGCATGCCGCAGCCAACAGTTTTGTCACTCACGTCACTGAGTTGCTGGGAGGGCCGGCGCAATCACCACCCGGCGCATGTTTGGCGGCCACGGTATTTACCTTGACGGTTTGTTCATCGGCATCATTGCCGACGACGTGCTCTACCTGAAGACGGATCCGCGGTCGGAAAGCGAATTCCGCACTACAGGCAGCACGCCTTTCCGCTACACCCGGCAGGGACGCGTCATGACGTTAAAGTTTTGGGGTGCGCCTGAAGACGCCATGGAATCGCCGCACCAGATGCGGCAATGGGCGCGCAAGGCCTACGCTGCGGCGCTGCGTGCCAACGCTACCGGCTATCGCACAAAAAGCCGTACAAAAAAACCGGCCGCACTCGGCGGCCGGTAAATTAATGCAAATCCCGTTGTATCAGGCGGCCTTGGCCGGCGCCTTGCGTTTTTTTGCCTGCGCCGCGCTGGCGTGCATGGCAGCGTAAGCCGCATGTGCCGCCGCTTCGGCATCACCCACATGTACCGCATGGCCCATGTCTTCCAGCACCGAGCCTAACGCTGAGAGGCACAGCATGACGTTGTCCGGACGGCAGGAATAGCCCATCAGGCCAAATCGCCAGATCTTGCCGGCTAGCGGGCCCAGGCCAGCGCCGATTTCGAGGCCGAACTCGCTTAATAGCGTTTTGCGCACTTCGGCCTCGTTGACGCCTTCGGGGCAATACACTGCGTTCATTTGTGGAATCTGATATTGCTCCTTGACCAGGAACTTGAGTCCCATGCCTTCGAGCCCGGCTTTCAGCGCCGTGTGGTGACGATGTACGCGCGCCCAGCAGTTTTCCAGACTTTCTTCGCGGATCAGCAGCAGCGCTTCATGAAGTGCAAACAGTGAGTTGGTCGGTGCAGTGTGGTGGTAAGTGCGCGTGGTATCACCCCAGTAACCAAGCAACAGATTCATGTCCATGAACCACGAATGAATCTTGTCCTTGCGTGCCTTGACGTAATCGACCACTTGTTCCGAAAACGTCACCGGCGACAGACCCGGCGTGCATGACAGACATTTCTGGCTGGCGGAGTACGCCGCGTCAATTTTCCATTCGTCAACCAGCACCGGTGATCCGCCCAGCGAAGTCACCACATCGACGATGGTCAATGCGCCATACTTGTGCGCAATTTCGACCAGTGTTTTGGCATCGGACAACACGCCGGTAGAAGTCTCGGCGTGGACAAAAGCAACCAGTCGCGCGTCAGGATTTTTCTTCAGCGCGTCCTCGAGTTTCTGCGGGTCAACCGGTTCGCCCCAGTTATCCTCGACAACTATCGGCTTCCCCCCGCAGCGCTCAACGTTCTCGATCATGCGGCCGCCGAACACGCCGTTGCGGCAGACAACGACCTTGTCACCAGGTCTTACCAGGTTGACGAAACAGTATTCCATGCCCACGGATCCGGGTCCCGAGATCGGGAAAGTCAGCGGGTTTTTCGTCTGATAGGCATAACGCAGCAACGATTTCAGCTCTTCCATCATTTCGACGAACACCGGATCGAGGTAGCCAATCGCGGGCTGGCTCATTGTAGTCAGCACGCGCGGATGGATTTCCGTGGGGCCAGGCCCCATCAACGTGCGTTGCGGCGGGTGGAACGAACTGATGCGTTTGGCTGGCGCGTACTTGTTCATGGTGAAATCACTCCCTGCTGAGGCGTTAGTAAAAAAATTTTCTCCGTCGGGCCGCGATTTCAGGCGCAGCGGCTTGCGGGAGGTGGCTTCGTTGAGCACGTCGACTGCGGCGATCTCCCCGCTGGTGACCTGCTCGACCTCCATCGCCCAGCGCGCCGGAACGTAACCCAACTTGACCCAGTGATTAACGACCGCTCGATCCAGGCAGAAGCGGCGCGCCACTTCGGCCTGGCTGCCGAATATTTCAACGAGGCGCTCGGCGCAATTCATGTGGGCAATCTGCATTTGAAATCGGGATTTGGAAAGGACAGCAATTTACCACGACCAAATAACTTTGACAAGTTGATCTTGTCGCTACAAATATTTATAACCCATTGTTTTAATTCATATTATTATGGTGATCTCGATGTTTTCTGATCATTCCAGCATACCCAACTCGCAATAATTGCCATGCTGCATCGACAGAACTTACGGGGAGAAAAGCCAGCATCGCTATGCGGATTTGCCGGTCGCCAGTCTCAAGAAAATATCACCCCCCTCGCGCGACCACCTGTCCGGCGCCGGCGCCTATTACGCCGAGTAAAACCTGTATGCATTCCGCCCCTGGTCTTTGGCGCGGTACATCGCAAGGTCGGCGTGCTTGAGCAGTGTTGGGGCATCTTCACCATTGCCGGGAAAGATGCTGATGCCGATGCTGGCGGTCACGTTGCATTCACTGCCCGATAACGTGAAGCTGCCCATTAACGTATTAATCAGCTTTTGAGCCACGCTGCCGATCAACGCCGTATCAGAGACATTCTCGATCAACACGACAAATTCATCGCCGCCGAGCCGTGCCACGGTGTCACTGGTGCGCAACTGCCCTGTCAGCCGCCGCGCAACTTCACACAACAACACATCGCCAGCTTCATGACCCAGCTTATCGTTGATTGGCTTGAAGTGGTCGAGGTCGATAAACATAACTGCCAAACCCTGACTGCCGCGCCGCGCCTGTGTCAGCACATGCTCCAGCCGTTGGTTGAACATCATACGATTCGGCAGTTTGGTCAACGCGTCGTGAGCAGCCACGAATTGAAGTTTCTCCTCCGCCTCCCGGCGACCCATGTACTGCCCGATTTGCCGGCCGATCGACTCTGCCGTCCCGATCAACGATTTCTCGGATTCATGCGCACTGCGCTGATAAAACTCCATGACTCCAACCACTTCGCCACCGCGTAATAGCGGAAATGCAAATGCGCCTTGCAACCCCACCTCCGCAATCAAAATTGCGCGATTGGATCCCGGTGCTTGAGAAACGTTGGAAATCCATACCGCGGCGCCGGAAGCATAGGTGCGACGGACCAAGCCCTCATGCTCTACGGGCTTCGGTTTAAACACCCGCTGCTTGCTGTCCTCAACGAAGGCCTGTAACTCGGGCATGTCTGCACCCCAAGTGGCGGCGCACTTCAAACCCTGGGCATCGCGATCCCATATCCAGGCGAGCCCGAACTCCCAACTCATGTTGTGACAAATGATCTCAATGATTTTCGGAAACAGCTCGACCAGGTTTTTTTCTTCGGCCAGCACACGAGTCACCGCGTATTCCATGGTACGCCGCAATTCCTCCTGTTTGCGATCGGTGATGTCTTCGACGACGTTGACAAAATAGTCCGTGCTGCCGTCCTTGCCACAGACTGCAGAGACGGTGCGCCGCACCCATAACACCCTGCCGTCCTTGCGCACCAGACGGCTATCGATGAACGAGGCAGCGTCGCGTACCGGCTCACCAGGTCGCGTATCAGTCCGCCCATCTTCTGCTGAGATAACGCGGCGACCAACCAGTTTCGCCTTGGCATACCCGAGCATGTCCAGGAATTTCTGGTTGGCGTCGATCATGACACCATCCAGATCTACCGTAACAATGCCTACGGCAGCATTGTCGAACAATGCGCGAAAGCGCTGCTCTGTCGCCTTGCGCTCGGTAACATCAACAATGGTGCCGATCAATCCCGCGACACTGCCGTCCCCATCCTTGTAAATCGCCTTGTAGTAGACGGCATCCAGCGACTGGCCTTGCGGGGTTGTGATGATGGTCTCATATTGCTGACTGCCCCCGCTGCGCCACAATGCTTGATCCATAGCATGCAGGCGGTCGGCAATTTCCGGTTGATGCGGATATAGATCGTGCACGGTCTTGCCGATAAAGGATTGGCGCGGCAACCCGAACAACGTCTCCCACGCTTTATTGACGCCGATGTAACGACCATCCGTGCCTTTGAAGAAAATTGGATTGGGAATAACTTCGATCAGCTCACGCGTCCGGCGCTGCTCCTCGATCAATCGCGCTTCGCTTGCACGAAAATCAGCCGTCGCGCGATTTGCCCACTCGATCGCATGCGCGCGCGCGGACAGCAATGCCCGCGCCAAGCCTGCCAGCAGCAGACTGACTGTCATTCCAATCAACATGACGGCCCATGGCAACCAGCGCTGAGTAGCCGTGCCGAAAAACCCCGGGTGCGCAGTGAAATATATATCCCAACGGCGCCCCCCCACCTCCAGGCTGGACTCGTGCCGCAGCTTGTCCGCCGCCCCGCTGGTCGCAGCAGTCGGCACGGGCTCCGCGATCAACCGGTTGCTGTCGAACAGCAGATTCTTTGCTGACGGCGTTTCGCGAACTGGTGTGCCCCTGGCCGGGCCGGCGTCGTGAATGCGGATGTGCAACTGGTTCAGATCCGTCTCCCTGAATAACCTGCGCATGACATCTATGACAAGAAAAGACGCGCTAATCACGCCCGAGAACGCAGCGCGACGTTCCTCGGTGGTCGCGATGGGTGCGCCTTTCGCGTATATCGGCAGGCGCATGACAATTCCCGGGTACCGGTCCGGGTCCAGCGCCAGTGCAATCGGCCCCGATGCCGCCAGCTGACCGGAGTCACGGACGCGGTTCAGCGCATCCAGACGGATCTGGTCTCCTGCCAGATCCAGGCCCAGTACGGCCTCATTTCCGGCCCGTGGGGCGAAATAACGGACCACTACATATTCGTCGCGCTCCCCGAGCGGCTTGATCTTGAAGTTGCTCTCACCGGCCCGGCGCGCCGCCGCTTCAAATGCCGTTCGTTGATCGGCGGTGAAGTACTGCGCGTAATGTATGACCCGGATCCCAGGATAACGGCGTTCCAACTCAAGCCCCGTGACATACCCCGTGAACGTTTTTCCGGAGAAGCCATCACCGGTGGCATGATGCAGCGCGCGCGCGCCGGCCAGCACATCCGCATAACTGTTAATACGGAATTCGATTGAGGCGTGGGCATCCGTCGCGACAACCATGAACCGCTCCGCAACCTCCCGATCCATTTGTATGCGCGTCACGTTCCAGGCCAGCGCGGACAACAACAGGCTGACGCCAAGAACGATCCATGCGATCGATCTGCGTTGCTGCTCCAGAATTGCGCTCCAAAAATTCAAATACCCCTCCCGCTTTAGGATTTGAATGATAAGCCAGCTTCTATCGATACAGGTTCAGCGCTCCACGTCGAAAGCCGTGTCGCCATCAACGACCGGCGCGCCAGTCGCGCGCACCGCGCCAAAATCGAAAAGTTCACGATCCAGCAGATGTGAAGGGCGGATATTTTGAATGCTGGTGAGCAGCGTCTCGACACGCCCGGGATACTTTTTCTCCCACTCCTGCAACAACGCCTTCACTTCCTTGCGCTTAAGAGTTTCCTGCGATCCGCACAATGTGCAGGGAATGATCGGAAATTGTCGCAGCTCCGCATAGGCTTGAAGGTCTTTCTCTTCACAGTATGCCAGCGGCCGGATCACCACATTGCGTCCGTCGTCCGATACCAGCTTTGGCGGCATCGTTTTCAACTTGCCACCATAGAACATGTTCAGAAAAAATGTTTCCAGAATGTCGTCACGGTGGTGTCCCAGCGCAATCTTGGTCGCACCCAGCTCCTGCGCGACGCGATAAAGCACGCCGCGGCGCAGCCGTGAACACAGTGAACACATGGTCTTGCCTTCGGGAATTACCCGTTTGACGATGCTGTAGGTGTCCTGCTCCTCAATGCGGAACGGCACGCCGAGTTTCGTCAGGTAATCCGGCAGCACATGTTCGGGAAACCCCGGCTGTTTTTGATCCAGATTGACCGCGACGATATCGAATGAGATCGGCGCACGACTGCGCAGATGCAACAGAATGTCGAGCAGCGCATAGCTGTCCTTGCCGCCAGACAGACACGCCATGACCTTGTCGCCGTCGCGAATCATGTCGAAGTCGGCGATAGCCTGCCCCGTCAGTCGGCGCAGACGCTTGGCAAGTTTGTTCGACTCGAAGGCCGCCTTGCGCTCCCGATTGCTGTGCGGGGTAATGTGTATGACTTGAGTATCCATAATCTACTTTGCCTGAAAATCGGAGCTGCCACCCGAAAAGTTAACGGGTGTCCCCGCTCATTCGTTTACCGCTATATCACAACGCGATGCTGCGCCCACCATCGACAACCAGGATCTGCCCCGTTACGTACGGCGCCGTCATCAAATATTCAACAGCCGTGGCGATGTCGTCAGGCTCACCGGTGCGCTTGAGCAGGGTCTGGTTGACGATGCGTTGACGCTCGATATCGTTCTGCCACGCCGCATCTTCAGGCCACAGCACGGTACCGGGCGACACGCCGTTCACTCGCACTTGCGGGCCAAGTTCACGCGCGAGTGACCGGGTCAACGCCAGCAGGCCGCCCTTGGCAACGTTATAGACCACATGGTTCTTCATCGGCAGTTCGGCGTGAATGTCGATGATGTTGATAATAACGCCCTGTGACTTGCGCAGCTCTGGCGCTGCTGCCTGAGACAGGAACAGCGGCGCTTTCAGGTTGGCGCCGATCAATTCGTCCCAGGCACGTTCATCGATCGCGCCGACCGGCGTGGCGTAAAAGCTCGATGCGTTGTTGACCAGCCCATCGATCTTGCCGAACGCCGACACTGCATCCTTGACCAGTTGCGGCAGCGCACCCGGCGCCAGCAGATCTGCACGCGTCAACGCCACCGACCCCGCGCGCAAACCGTTCAATTCCTGCTGTAACGCATGGGCCTCTTCCGAGGCATTGCGGTAATGCACCAGCACGCTCGCGCCTGCCGCATGCAGTCGTCGGCAAATGGCCGCGCCGACGCGTCGCGCGCCCCCGGTCACCAGTACCGCTTTGCCGCTCAGTGCGGTGCTCATCGCCGGGCGATCCACCGCGACCGGGGTTCGCGATTTAATTCAGGTGGTATCACGTAATCCATTGTTTATTTTATCGTATTATTCCCCGATGACCCTTGCGCAGCAGAATCCCGGACTGCCCATACCATCCGCTGCCGCGCTGGAATTAAGTGCGCGGCTGCATGCCCTGATCTGCAAAGACATCGCTGCGGCCGGCGGCTGGATCAGTTTTGCGCGTTACATGGATCTCGCACTCTATGCGCCGGGGTTCGGCTATTACAGCGCGGGCAGCCGCAAACTCGGGCCCGCTGGCGATTTCGTCACCGCGCCGGAACTCTCGGCGCTGTTCGGCCGCACACTCGCGCGGCAACTGTCAGAGCTGTTGCGGCAGGGCTTGCCTGACATTCTTGAGCTCGGCGCGGGCAGCGGCGCGTTGGCCGCGGTGTTACTCACTGAACTGGCAGCGCTCGATCGTCTGCCGGAAAGATATGCCATTCTCGAATTGAGCGCGGATTTGCGTGAACGCCAGCGCCAGCATCTGCTGCAGGTTGTGCCGCATCTTGCAGACCGCTTGCAATGGCTGGATGCACTGCCGGAACAATTCTCCGGCGTGATTCTGGGTAACGAAGTCTTGGACGCCGTGCCTGCGCAGCGCATCCGTGTCGACGACGGCGCCATTGACGAACTCGGCGTGAGCGTAATCGAGCATGAACTGGTGTGGGCACAACAGCCGGCCTCAGACACGCTGGCCGCCGCCGTGAGCGCGCTGGCTCTGCCCGATGATTACGAAACGGAATTAAATCCAGCAGCCGCCGCACTGGTGGGTGATCTCGCGCAGCGGCTGACGCGCGGCGCATTGCTGTTCATCGACTACGGTTTTCCGGCGCACGAGTTCTACCACCCACAGCGCAATCGCGGCACGCTGATGTGCCACTACCGCCATCACGCCCATGCCGATCCCTTCCTGTGGGTGGGATTGCAGGACATCACTACGCACGTCGATTTCAGCGCAATCGCGCGCGCCGATACCGGGCTTGATCTGCTCGGCTACACCGGCCAGGCGCAGTTTCTGATCAACTGCGGCATCACCGAACTGCTGGCCGAGGTGCCGGCAGACGATGCCGCGCGTTACGCGCCGCTCGCAGCGCAGGTGCAGAAGCTGCTGTCGCCGGCTGAAATGGGGGAACTGTTCAAAGTCATCGTACTCGGCCGCGGTGTCACTGTTCCGCTGCTGGGATTCCGCCACGGCGATCGTTCACACACGCTGTAACCCACCCGCCGGTTTCCGTTATTATCTATCGATCCCTACAAGACACATGACGCCGTTCGGGCTGGATTTATCAAAGCCTCATCATCTTTCGACAGGATCAAGGCAAGCAAAACGGTTTATCGCTAATTGTGAATAGCTCCATAATCAAGTCGATACTGACTGCCGCTGTACTGGTGACTACCCAAGCCTGCGCGGCGGATGCACCTACCGTGGCACAAGTGCAATATCAGTGGTCACAGAGCCCGCATGGCCGCATGCTTGAGCGCATCCTGCCGCCGTCGCTAGCACCTGCGCAATTGCCCGAGCCACAATCGCCGGGCGCGAACTTGGCCGCGCGCTACTGCGTGCAATGCCACTATCTGCCCAATCCGCATATGCACACGGCCGCGCGCTGGCAACCCATCATTGAACGCATGGTGTGGCGCATGCAGGGCAGGGGCAACATGGGCGCGCTGATGAAGGACATGATGGCCGACGTTCAAGCGCCGACTGACAGTGAAGCTGCAACGCTGGCCGCCTATCTCGGAAAACACGCGCAAAAGGAAATCGACCCGCAGCATCCGGCCTTGAGCACCACCGCCGGACAGATGTACAGCATCGCCTGTTCGCAATGTCATGCACTGCCGGATCCGCAACGTCACACGGCGCGCGAGTGGCCGGATGTCGTCAAGCGCATGCAGAGCCACATGGCCTGGGCCAACACGGTCGTCGGCATCAGCGCGCTGCGCACCAACCCGGTACTGGAAACAGCGGAGATCGTGCGCCTGCTGCAGCGCTATGCGCGGAAATAATCAGGGCGCGCACTAAGCCTGCACCAACGTCAGATCAAACCTCGCCTGCCAAACGCCCAGCGCATCACGGCGCAGCGTTGCCTGCAATGCTTCAGGAATGTCGCGTTCAGATCCAAAATAGAGTTGGGTGACCAGCGCCGCATGGCCAGGGTGGCTGACGCGGTAATGAATATGGCGCGGGCGGCCCGGATATTCGCCGGGCAGAATAGTCGAATAGCGGTACTGCCCCGCGCCATCCGCCGTCAGGCGGGCGCGCAGCAAGCAGCGTTGATCATCTCGCGCACCGCCGACCTGCGTGTATTCGCCACGCGCATCCGCTTGCCAGACTTCCACGCGCGCGCCGGCCAGCGGCGCGCAGCTTGGTAAACCGGTGACGCGACCGGTGACTATCAATTTTTCTGCGCCACCGCTACCACTCGCGCACAATTCACCGCTTGCCGGCGCGCCGCTTTTGTAATACGGCCCTAGCGTATCGCGCGGTGTCACCCTGCATTGTTGCGCCAGCGCAGTCCACGGCGCCGCGCACAGGCCCAGACCGGCCAATATCAACCGCCGCTTCTGCGCTGACAGCCTCATGTTCAAACTTTCGGTACCGCCATGCCGCGCTGCACTGCGGGGCGAGCCGGGTAGCACGACAATACGAGTTCCCTTCATTTTTCTCTCCCTGGACAGACGTCCGGTACCGGCGCAAACCGGTTGCCGCTACGCAATGTTTTTGTTCAGCGTCTCAGACTAACGGAAAATCCGGATGGGGTCAGCACTACGTTGACGCCGAGCGGGATCCGTTACGGTGAAATTGTCCGACGGCAGGCGCTTCGACAGGCGCGTTTAAGAGTCAATCTGTTGCTTGGCTCAGATTTGACTGGCACTACGAAGTTGCCGAATGGCCTGTAGCGCAAGAACGTTGCGAATGCGGTGGCGATGTCTGGCGACTGTCCGGTGCCCGGCGGGCTACTTTGCAAGTGCCGCTTGCTAGCCCTTTCTGCTATCGTTGCCGTCTTTGTTCCGGGGCCAACGACCCGGACAGCAACTTGGCAGAGGCGCGATGCGGCAAGCGGTGAATCCGATAAGAGTGCGTCTTGATACGATGGCGTTGCCCGCTCGTTCGAGAAAAGCGTTGCGCCAGTGAATGGCTTGACCGACTGGCTGGCCATGCAAGGTCGCGGATTCTCCGATCGGCTCGATGCTTGGGTGCGCGTATTCCGATTCGCCTACATCGCCATCGTCGGCGTATTCTCGCCGTCCACCTACAACAAGGCAACTCGGCTGGTGGTGGAAAAGCAAATCTACTTCAGTGCCTGGCAGATTCTGTCCGGATTCACTGCGTTCGCGGCGCTATTCAGTTTGCTGATCATTCAGATCATTGCCGCGACCGGGCGCACATACGGGTTGAACGAGTATGCACTCGAACTGATCGTACGCGTTCTTGTTCTCGAAATTCTGCCACTGATGACCGCGCTGTTCCTCGCCCTGCGCACAGGCGCGGCGATCAACACCGAGGTGGCACTGATGAAAATCCAGAATGAGCTTGACGCACTGCAACGCGTCGGCGTCGATCCGCTGCGCCTTGAATTGCTGCCGCGCGTGATCGGTGGCACAGTATCGGCACTGGCTCTGACCGCGGTCAATGTCGTTGTTGCGCTCTTGCTCACATATCTGCTGGTCATTGAATTTAATCCCTGGACTTTGACCAGTGGCGATTTCACTCGCATGATCGGAAAGGTGTTCGATATGCCGGCGCTGATGGTGTTGTGGGCGAAGACGCTGGCATTTGGGTTCGCGGTGACGGTGATTCCGATTTCGGAGGGGTTGAGCATTCCGCAAAAAATGTTCTATGCGCCCATCTCCGTCTTGCGTGGCATGGTCCGGCTGTTTTTCGCGCTGATGCTGATCGAAGCGTTAGCGCTCGCTGTCCTTTACGTGTAATTGCATGAATACGTCAAACGAAAAATCCACAGCGATTGAGCGTGTTGTCCTGGTCTCAAATGATGCCGAGCGCCGCCAATTTATTGAAGCGCATCCACACGCCGTTTTGGTGTCGGATAGCCTGCCGTTACGTGCAAATCTTTCCGTGATTGAAAACATCACAGTTGCGCTGCAATTTAGTACCGACAGGTATATCGGCGAGGACAGTGACGCGGCCTGGGAACTGCTGAATCTGGTCAGTTTTTCCGGGTGCGCAGAGCGGCGCGACCCCGATTTGACCTACGAGGAACGCTTCGTTGCCAAGCTGCTGCGGGTCATCGTGCTTGCGCCGTCTATAATCCTGATCGACCGTCCTGCGCAACTCTTGCCGGACAGCAACTATCCTTTTTTCCTTAACAAGCTGTTACTCGCGCTCGACGGGCGATTCGAGCAGTGCTTGATCCTGGACTACACATGGAACGCCCCTCTGTACAACAGCCCCGCGTAAACCACCTTGGCGTCAAGGTCGGGGTAGTGCTAACAATGATTCCTGTCATTGCGATCGGACTGTTGCTCTACGCGCTCTACGCACGCGGCGTATTCGAACGCACCCAGGCTCTTACATTGATCGCGCCGGACGCGGAAGAGGTGGTGGTAGGCATGCCAATCATGTTCTCCGGGTTTCCTATTGGCCAGGTGTCGGGCATTGCACTGGATGTGCACGGCAGCGTACGCATTGATGTTCGTATCCGGCAGAAGGACGCGCGCTGGCTGCGCGTTAGCAGCGAGTTCTCGCTGGAAAAGAAAATTCTGGGCGGAGCGAAAATCCGGGCGCTGTCAACCCGGATGCAGGATCCAGAACTTCCGGCAGGATCGGAGCGCCCTCTTTCCAGCAATGACGCGGCACAGGGTATTCCGCAAGTGATTGCCCGCGCCAACATTATCCTGAATAACATTGACGCGATTATTCAGCCTGATTCCAGTTTCAATCGGACGTTCGCAAATCTGAAATTAATTACCGAACGCATGAGCGGCGAGTATGGCGTGCTGGGCGGAATAGCGGGCAGTCCTGAGGAAGCCAGGAAAATGCTCGACACCGTGAACGGTGTGAACGCGTTGCTTTCATCGCTGAGAAGCGTAAGCACGCGTGCCGAGCGCTTGCTTGCAAAAACCGACGACAAATTTCTAAGTGAGGGCGGCGTGCTGGATTCAGCCAATGAAACCCTGCTTCGCTTGAACGCAATATTATCCGAGGCCAGCCAGAGCCTGAAAAAAGTCGATACTGTGCTGGCAACAGCGCAGACTAGTGCCTCGGAAATTAAAAGCGCTGCCACCAATGTCAAAGACGCGACCACCGATCTTGGTGAGTTGCGGGCGGAGGTTAATATCAGCATACGCAAGGTCACTGGCTTAATCGACGAAATTAACCGCAAATGGCCATTCGCGCGCAAGTCAGGAATCGAGCTCCCGTGAAGGCTGTATTTTTTTCCGCTGTGCTGCTGCTGGCTGCTTGCGCCGCCGGGCCGATACCGCCTGAATGGCAATCGCAATCTCACGCGGCAATGGAAAGATTCAGGCAGCAGTATCTTGATGGCAGTTCCAGGCTTGCGGAACGCAGTTTTGCGGAAGCGAAAGCGGCGGTCGCGTCAACTGGCAGGCCCGCGCTTTTGGCGCGAGTGCAGCTGGTGCGCTGCGCGCTTGCGACAGCGGCACTGGACTTCGATACGTGCGCAGACTTCGACACCTTGCGTGACGATGCGACGGAGGACGATCGGGTTTTTCGATCGTTTCTGAATGGTCAGTGGCAGAGCCGGGACTTGAACAGACTGCCGACGCAGTATCGAAATGTTGTGTCTGCGCGCGACGAAGCCGCGCGCAACAAGTCCATGCAACAGATAGAAGATCCTGTTTCACGTCTGGTTGCGGCCGGAGTCTTGTTCCGCCTTGCGCAGTTATCCCCGGACGGGCTTGCGGCTGCTATTGAATCGGCTTCAGCGCAAGGCTATCGCCGACCACTTCTGGCCTATCTAAACGTTCAGGCTACCCGTGCGGAAGCGGCTGGTGATACCGAAGCCCTGAAATCGATTCAAAAACGCATCAATCTGGTTTATCAATCGCTGCCAAAAACTAACTAGCTGAATATTACGAATGGGTTGGGCGGCGCATGCCAGCTTGATCGTCGTCAAACTTGCTTCCGTCCGTAGTTCAACAACCCTTGCATACCTTTGGTCGGATGCGCCAGAATCGCTTCCTCCGACAGGACGTTGAAGAACAGATGCGTTGTGGCAGCGTGGCACGCCATGTTCAAACTTTTGGCACTGCCATGCCGCGCTGCACTGCGGGGCGAGCCGAAATTTTATCGAACCAGTGTTTAACACTGGGGAAGTCATTCAGATCGGTCTTGTGCCACTCATAGCGCGCCACCCACGGATAAGTTGCCATGTCAGCTATGGTGTATTCGCCGGCAGCGAGCCACTCGTGACCGGCCAGATGTTTGTCGAGCACGGCGTAGAGTCGCCGCGTTTCACTAACATAGCGCTCGATGGCGTAGGGCACCGGTTCTTTCGCAGCGCGCAGGAAGTGATGCACCTGACCGAACATCGGGCCCACGCCGCCCATCTGGAACATCAACCACTGTAGCGCATCATATCGTTCGCGCACGGCCTGCGGCAGAAACTTTCCGGTCTTTTCAGCGAGATAAATCAGGATCGCACCGGATTCCATGAGCGCGATGGATTTATCGTCTGGCCCTTCGGGATCGACGATGGCCGGGATCTTGCCGTTGGGATTGATGGCAAGGAAATCGGGCTTGAACTGGTCGCCCTGGCCGATGTGGATGGCATGCGTTTTGTACGGCAGGCCGCACTCTTCCAGCATGATGGAAACCTTGCGACCGTTGGGTGTGGTCCAAGTGTATAAGTCGATCATTGCAAACCTTTCGTAACTTGTGATTGAAATAAAATTATTTTAATGCGGCGCGCAATGCGTCCAGCCGTGCCTGTGCCACGGCCGCCTTGATATCCCCCGCCGCCTGCTGGCCCGCGATCGCGCCGGCATCCACTGCCCGCGTTGCGTCATGCGCGCGCTGCAGGCGCAAGCGTGCGCGATCCCTGTCAGCTTCTCCGGCCAGCGCCGCCTGAGTCAACGCGGTGAAACGCTCGGGGCGGCGCCAGGCGTCGCCCGCTTCAAGCAGCACCATGATCTCTTCAGCATCCAGTTCAACAGCGTCAGCCAGCGCATGGGCATGGCGCGCCGCCAGTACCGCCAGTTCGCGGCAGGCCGCGGGCGCCCTCATGCGCGCGCACAGCACCTCGACCGCTTCAGGTTCCAGCGCGCGCAGCAGCGCAGCGAAACGCACTTCCAGCGTGGCTTGGCTGTGCGCGGCAGCATCCAGCGCCGCCAACGCTTCATCGGCACGCCCGTCGTCATACAGCGCATTGATCTGCGGGAACACTCTCGCCAGCGCGCCGCAATCGCGCAACACCGCAAACATCGCTGATGGCGCAGACTCCATCAAACCCTTAGCCAATTCCTGCCACACCCGTTCGGCCACCAGGGCATCAGCCTCGCCGGCCTGCACCATCTGCATCATCAGCGCCTGAGTTTCTGGTGCAATCGCAAAGCCAAAGCGCGCTGCAAAGCGTGCGGCCCGCAGGATGCGCACCGGATCTTCTGCAAAAGCCGGGCTGACATGGCGCAACAAGCCGCGGCCCAGATCTTCAGCACCGTGGTGTGGATCAATCAGCCGACCGGATTCGTCGCGCGCCATCGCATTGATTGTCAGATCGCGGCGCTGCAAGTCCTGTTCCAGCGTCACGTCTGGCGCAGCGTGAAAGGTAAAGCCGTGATAACCGGGGGCGGTCTTGCGCTCGGTGCGCGCCAGCGCATATTCCTCATGGGTCTGCGGATGCAGGAACACCGGAAAGTCACGGCCAACCGGCCGGTAGCCGAGCTTGACCATTGCCTCCGGTGTCGCGCCGACCACTACATAATCGTGATCCTGCACCGGGAGGCCGAGCATTTCATCACGCACCGCACCACCGACTACGTAAGTCTTCATGATATTTCAGGTGCGTAGCGGATTAATGATCTGGTAGCTCATCGTCCCGCAACATCGCGCAACCGCTGATACCGTGCCCGCGGCGTGCGCGCCGCCAGCCATGACGGCGCAACAGCCTCCAGTGCCTGCGGCTTGATGCCGAACGGAAATGGGCAGTCGCAGACGCTGTCGATCTGCATGGAGCGCACGTTGTCGCGAGTGATCAGCTTGACCGGAAGCAATTCCATGGCGGCCGCCTGCAGGAAGGACAGCGCACGGTTCAGCCCGAGGATCGGCCGCGGATGGCCAGTCACCGCGCCGACATAGGCCACCAGTTCCCGCAGCGTATATCGTTTCGGTCCGCATAATTCGTAACGGCAGCCGAAGGTCTCACAATCGGCGAGCGCGCGCACGAACGCGGCGGCAACATCAGCGACATACACCGGCTGGAAACGGGCATTCGGACTTCCCAGCGGCATCACCGGAAACAGGCATAACAGGCGCGCAAACAGATTCAGAAAACTATCGTCCGTCCCGAAAATCACCGATGGCCTGAACACCGTTACGTCCAGTCCGGATTCCAGCACGATCCGCTCGGCCTCGCCTTTGCTGCGCAAATAGTCGCTGGGCGCGTCCGGCGCAGCAGCCAGTGCGCTCATGTGCAACAAACGCCGCACGTTGTGGGAGCTGCAGGCTGCAACCACTTTGTGGGCCAGGAGTACATGTGCGCCGGCGAAACTGCGTGGCCCGCTGGCATCGTGCAGCACACCAACCAGATTAATAACGGCGTCGCAACCCTGCACCACCGCCGCCAGTGCCGCGGGGTTGTGAACATCGGCGACCACCAGCTCAACCGTGGGCAGCAGAGACAGCGCTTTCGCGCGCTCGCGATCACGGGTGGGCACCCGCACCCGGTAGCCGCGCGCTGCCAACTGCTGGCACAGGTGACGACCGATGAACCCTGAACCGCCGATGACGCAGACCGTAGTGATTTGCATCAGCCTATTCTACCCCTGGCTATCCAGTGCAGAGTGCAAAGTGCAGGGTGCGAAATTTAAAAGCGGGCTAGTAACAAATATTGGCGGACATTGGCCTGCCGCTCCGCACTTATCATGTTGCACTTTGCGCGGGCACTAACTACGGCGTGTCGCCCAACGGCTGTTCATCGTCGCGCACCCTCGGCTCGACGACGCCGATGCGCGCTTTCAGCGACTGGGCCTGTTGGCCAAAGTTATGCGCGTAGTAACTGGAGTTGGACATCACGTTCTTGACGTAGCCCCGCGTCTCTCTGAACGGAATGCTCTCGGCATAAATCGCCGCCTCCATCGGCTGGTCAGCACGCCACAGGCGCGCCCTGCTGGGACCAGCGTTGTAGGCGGCAGAGGCCAGCACCGGACTGCCATCCAGCTTATCGAGCACGTGCCGCAGGTAATAGGTGCCAAGACTTAGATTGGTCTCGACCTCGGTCACTTTCGACCAGTGCCAGTTCTTCAATCCGATTTTTCGCGCTACCCAGCGCGCCGTCGCCGGCATCAGTTGCATCAAACCGCCGGCCCCGGCGCTGGACCTGGCCTGGACGATGAAACGGCTCTCCTGGCGTATCAATCCATTGACCCAGGCCTCGTCAAGGTCGAGCTTGCGCGCCGCTGCCTGCAGCTGTTCGCGAAAGGGCGCGAGATAACGCAGTCCGAAATCATGTTCGACCAAGGTACGCTCGGCGGTGTTGATCGCACGATCGTACACCGCGTTACGACGTGCGAGTTCCGCGGCAACCAGTAGCGACCGGTCGTCGAAGCCGCGAATCGCCCACAGCCATTCACGCACGGCTTCCAGCCGAACATCGAGCCGGAACAATGCCAGCGCGCGCTGGATGCCCGGCTTTTCAGCCAGCGCCTGAATCTCGGTATCGGTCGGCTTGTAGCCCGGCGCAGGGACCTGCACTGTTCCGCCCAGATCTTCCAGCGCAAGTTGTCCATAAAAATTAAATTCCGCCGCCAGCGGCTTGAGCAGCGCCGTCACCTCGGCCTCGCGTCCAGTCACATTCAGTGCGCGGGCCTTCCAGTAGCGCCATGCCGGATCTTCGGCTTCCTTCGGCGTCATCGCCGCAATGGCTGCCAGCACTTCCGGCCAATTCCCCTCGCGCAACGCGGCGCGTGTTTTCCAGGCAAGCTGCAAATCGCTCATGTCCGCGGCCTGCGCAAACCAGTCGAGCGCCGCCGGATCGTGCTTCAATGCACCGAAGTAGGCGATCATCCCCCAAACGTAGGCACGTTCGTCTTCGCCAAAACGCGGGGCAAGTTTCACCCAGTGCGCCGCCGCCTGCGGCGGCGACGATCGCGCAAGGCGATAAACCGCAAACATCGCTGCTTCACGCGCAGCGCGGCTTTTGACATTCAGACTGCGTTTTCTCAGATGGCCTGCGGGATTGCCGGAAATAGCTGACAATAAACGAGGGTCGGGCGCCTCCCCTTTGGGCAGATAAGCCGCAACCCCATTGGCCAGCCTGACCTGTCCCACTTCGAGCGCCAGCCGCACCCGCGTCCAGATATCTTCAACTGACAATTGCCGCGAACTGATCAGTGCCTCGAACAGCGGATCACAACTGTCAGGCATATCGCGCGCCACGAACCATAACGGACGCGCTTCCCGCAGCGCCAGCGTGTCGATACGAATGCGTGCCTGTAAGGCATAACAGGTCAATTCCAGATCATCGTTGACTAATGCCGGCAGTTCGGCGTCGAACAAATCCCACTGCCCGTTCTCGCCCAGCAGCTTCAACCAGTCGCGCCGCAGGATGTCGGACAGCGGGATATCGCGATGCTGCGCCAGATACGCACGAATCTCTGCAGGCTCGCGCGCTTCCAGGTTTTGCTGGAGATGCCAGTAGCGCACATAGGGCTCCAGCAGATGGCCCTTGAATCGAGGCAGCAATTGCTCCAGCCGCTTGCCATCGTTGGTGCGCGCCGCATCGCGCGCCACCAGAAAATCATTATCGAGACCGGCGGCACCGGTGGCAAACGCGCAGCACAACGCGGCGCTTGCGCATGCCGATCGCAGCCAGTGCCCAGCGCGCCCTGCCACTACCACCCCTGAATAGAACATAACCTATTGATTATAATGTGTTTTATGATAAAAATAAGCGGTAGGCCGGATTCCTAGTTTCGTCTTGCCAAGGATAACCGACCTGGGCCAGAAACTTCGCAAATCGCGTCTTGTCCGCCGGCGGCACTTCCATTCCCACCAGTACGCGTCCGTAATCCGCGCCGTGATTCCGATAATGAAACAGACTGATGTTCCAGTCGCGGCTCATGCTGTTGAGAAAACGCATCAGCGCACCAGGGCGTTCGGGAAACTCGAAGCGGTAGAGAATCTCATTTTTTGCGCCCGGCGCGTGACCACCAACCATATGACGCACATGCAGCTTGGCAAGTTCATTTCCACTCAAATCCAGTGTTTGCAGCCCGCGCCGCCGCAGCGCCCGCACCAGTTGCACTGTTTCCTTGCGATTACGCACCTGCACGCCGACGAATACGTGCGCCCGCCGTGCATCGTCGTAACGATAATTGAATTCGGTGACGTTGCGCTGGCCGAGCATCGCGCAAAACGCCTTGAAACTGCCGGGCGTTTCCGGAATGGTCACGGCGAGGACTGCCTCGCGGTTTTCGCCGAGTTCGGCTTCCTCCGCGACAAACCGCAGCCGGTCAAAGTTCATGTTGGCGCCGCAGGCCACCGCCACGCAGGTCGCATTTCGGCTGCGTTTGCGCTCGGCCCAGACCTTGGCACCGGCAATCGCCAGCGCGCCTGCCGGCTCGAGTATGGCGCGGGTATCTTCGAAAACGTCCTTGATCGCCGCGCACATGGCGTCGGTATCCACCCTGATCACTTCGTCCACCAGTTCCCGGCACAACCGGAAGGTTTCCTTGCCGACCTGTTTGACCGCGACACCGTCGGCAAACAGTCCGACCTGCTTCAGCTTCACCCGGCGCCCGGCCTTCAGCGACTGGTACATCGCATCGGCATCGGTAGGCTCGACGCCAATCACCTTGATTTCAGGTCGCAGGCGCTTCACGTAAGCCGCAATGCCGGCTATCAGCCCACCACCGCCGATGGCAACGAAAATCGCAGCGATGGGTTCCGGATGCTGGCGCAGGATTTCCATGGCGATCGTGCCCTGCCCGGCAATCACGTCGGGATCGTCGTACGGGTGCACGTAGGTCAGTTTGCCGCGCCGCTGGAGCATGGCCGCGTGTGCCGCCGCTTCATCGTAGGAATCGCCATGCAGCACCACTTTGGCACCGCGGGCGCGCACCGCATCGACCTTGATGTCCGGGGTAGTCACCGGCATGACAATGGTGGCCGCGCAGCCCAGGCGCTGTGCTGCCAGGGCCACGCCCTGCGCATGATTGCCGGCTGAGGCTGCGATCACACCGCGACGCAGGGCCTCCGACGGCAGATGCACCATCTTGTTGTAGGCACCGCGCAGCTTGAATGAAAACACCGACTGCATGTCTTCGCGCTTGAGCAGAATGCGGTTGTGCATGCGCCGTGACAGATTCGGCGCCAGTTCCAGCGGGGTTTCGACGGCGACGTCATAAACCCGTGCGTTGAGGATGCGCTCCAGATAATCTGTTTTTTTGATCGTTTTTTTCACGTTTCTCTCAAATGCATTTCCGGTAAATTCCTGATATCCAAAGGTTATCAGGAATGACGCCCTCAGGCGATGCATGCCGGCCGCTGAACGATTCGTGTATATTGAATTGCTGGTGCAACATGGAGCGAAAGATGAGTCAAGACGCACTCAAACAGGCGGCAGCAAAGGCAGCAGTGGCCCTGGTGCCGGCGGGCAGCATCGTCGGCGTCGGCACCGGCTCGACGGTCAATTTTTTCATTGACGAACTGGCGCTCATCAAGAACCGCATCGACGGCGCCGTATCCAGTTCGGAGGCCAGCGCCAAACGCCTCAGGGCCGCCGGCATCGAAGTGCTGGAACTGAACAACGCGCGCGATCTCCCGGTGTATGTTGATGGCGCCGATGAGATAACGCGGCACCTGATGATGATCAAGGGCGGCGGTGGTGCGCTGACCCGCGAGAAAATCGTTGCCGCAGTGGCGCAGAAATTCATCTGCATCGCCGACACCTCGAAGCTGGTCGATGTGCTGGGGCGTTTCCCGCTGCCGGTGGAAGTCATTCCGATGGCACGCTCTTACGTAGCGCGCGAGATCGTCAAACTGGGCGGCCAACCGGAATGGCGGGCCAATTTCGTCACCGACAACGGCAATTTGATTCTTGATGTGCATAACCTGACCATCCTTGATCCAACGGCACTGGAAACGCGGCTGAACCAGATTACGGGGGTGGTCACCAATGGTCTGTTCGCGCGTCGCGGCGCAGATGTGCTGTTGCTTGCCGGGAAGTCCGGCGTAGAAACGCTGCATCGGTCTTCCGCCACAAACCCGTCATAAAGCGGCGCCGCACAAATACCCCTTGCGCACCATGGCAGTTCGTACGTGCGTGGTACACTGGCCCGCACATATGGGAGCCAATGTGCGATGAAACATTGCCTGACGGTAATGACCGCTGGAGTCTGCTGAGGTGGCCGACCAGTCCACCATTGCCGCCGTTGACCTCGGCTCCAACTCGTTTCATTGCCAGATCGCCCGCGTTGCCGATGATCATTTTATTCCCCTAGATTCTTTGCGCGAACCGGTGCGCCTCGGCGCCGGCCTGGGCAAAGACAAGAAACTCGACGAGGAATCGCAGGATCGCGCATTGGCCTGCCTGGCGCGCTTCGGCGAACGATTGCGCGGCCTCGATCACCGCACGGTGCGCGCAGTAGGCACCAATACACTGCGCGTCGCCAAGAACGCCAAGCCATTCCTGAGAAAAGCACGCGCCGCGCTGGGCTTCCCGATCGAAGTCGTGGCCGGGCGCGAGGAAGCGCGCCTGATCTATCTGGGCGTATCCCACAGCCTGCCGGCTTCGCGCGAAAAACGGCTGGTGGTCGACATCGGCGGCGGCTCCACCGAATGCATCATCGGCACCGGCTACAAGCCGCTCAAACTGGAAAGCCTGTTCATGGGCTGCGTGTCCTACAGCCTGCGTTTTTTCCGCGACGGCCGCATCACCAAGTCGGCGCTGAAGGAAGCCGAGCTCGCAGCACGCACAGAACTTGAACCCATGGTCGGCAGCTATACCCGGGGCAACTGGCAACAGGCCGTCGGCTCGTCAGGCACCATACGCGCGATTGCCGAAATTCTGCAACTGTCCGGCTATACCGACGGTCCGATCACACTGGCCGGACTCGACCGTCTGCGCAGCCAGTTGATCAAGGCCGGTGACATCGCAACCGCAGATCTGCCAGGATTGCGTCCGGACCGGCTGCCGGTACTGATTGGCGGCATCGCCATTTTGTACGCGGTACTCGATGAACTGAACATCGACGCCATGACCCCCGCCACCGGCGCGATGCGCCAGGGCATTCTCTACGACATGCTGGGCCGTTTTCATAATCAGGACATGCGCGATGTCACCGTTGCCCAGTTCATGCAGCGCTACCACGTCGATGAGCAGCAGGCCCGGCGTGTCGGCACCTGTGCTGCAGCACTTTATGAAAAACTGGCTGGTGACGCCGCCGATGAAGATGCGCCGCGACTGCTGGCATGGGCAGCCAAACTGCATGAAATCGGTATTCCGGTCGCCTACAGCGGCTATCACAAGCATTCGGCGTACATCATCAGCAACGCCGACATGCCCGGATTCTCGCGGGGGGAACAAGTGCGCCTCGCAGCGCTGGTGCTAAGCCACCGCCGCTCACTCAAGAAATCCCAGGAATCACTGCCTGACGAGGATGATCAGCCGATGATTCTCGCCCTGCGTCTGGCCGTATTGTTGTGTCGTGCCCGGCGCGAAGCGCGGTTTCCTTCACTGGAGGTCAAGCTGCAGGAGAATCGCGTGCGGCTGGCCTTCGACGCAACGTGGCTTGAAGCCAACCCGCTGACCGCCACGGCGCTGCGCGAAGAAGTTGCCGAATGGGCACGCATCGGACAGGAATTGAAAATTCCCGGTCTCGACAGTATTGTGCTCGCACAGGAACCCGTACTGGCAGATTGAACTGCTGCAACCGCAGCAGTTATTTTTTCTTGCGTCTGTTCTTCCCGGGCTTTTCGATGCGTGCCAGCGCGCCTTCGACTGCTTCGGTCAGCGTGCGCAGCACCTTCACCCGTGCAAAATACTTGTTGTCGGCCTCGACCAGTGTCCACGGTGCAAGACCGGTCGAAGTGCGGTCAACCATGTCACAAACAGCCAATTCATAGGCGTCCCATTTTTTCCGGTTACGCCAGTCCTCATCAGTAATCTTGAAGCGCTTGAACGAAACCTTCTCGCGCTCCTTGAAGCGCCGGTACTGTTCTTCCTTGCTGGTAGTAAGCCAGAACTTCACTACCAACACATTGTGCTGCGTCAATTGCTGCTCGAAATCGTTGATTTCCGAGTAAGCGCGCATCCAGTCGGGTTCCTTGCAGAACCCCTCAACACGCTCGACCAGCACGCGCCCGTACCAGGAACGGTCGAAAATCACCAGCCTGCCGCGCCGCGGAATATGCCGCCAGAAACGCCACAGGTAGGGTTGTGCGCGCTCCTCCTCGGTCGGCGCCGCAACGGAAATCGACTGATAACTCCGCGCGTCGAGCGCCCGGGTGACGCGGCGGATCGCGCCGCCCTTGCCGGCGGCGTCATTGCCTTCGAATACCGCAACTACCGACATTTGCTTCAGACGCGGATCGCGAAACAGCACATTGATCCGTCCCTGCCAGTGTTCGAGTTGCTTCTCGTATGCCTTCTTCGACAGCGTCTGGTCGAGCCGCAGCGCGCGGATTACATTGAGTTTGTCGGCCGGCGGTAGCAGCGGCGGATTGCGATCAGGCAGACGCTCCACGGGTTTCTCGTCGAGCCGCTCGCGCTGCGCCGCGAGCAGTGTACGTCCCACCGTCAGGCTGCGATAGCGCGGGTCGGCGCCGGCCACCACCAGCCAAGGCGCCTCGCCGGTGCTGGTCTTGCGCACAAAAGGTTCGCACACCGCTTTGAAATCGTCATAGTGCTTGTACAGTTCCCAGTCTTTTTTGGTGACGCGCCAACTGGTTTCCGGATCCTTCTCGAGTTCGCGCAACCGTTTTTTCTGCTGCGGCTTGGACAGGTGAAACCAGAATTTCAGCAGCAGCACGCCTTCGTCCACGAGCATGCGCTCGAGCCGGAGAATCTCGCTGATATGCTGGTCGAACTGCCCGGCGCTGATGCGTCCGCTGACCCGATCAACGATGGGCTGGGTATGCCAGGCGCCGAAGAAAACGCCGATCTTGCCCTTGGGCGGCAATGCCCGCCAGTAGCGCCAGGCACGCGGACGCTCGTTCTCTTCATCGGAAGGTTCGGCGAATCCGCATACCTCAATATGACGTGGATCCATCCATTCATTGAGCAAATTGACTGTTTCGCCTTTGCCCGCACCCTCGACGCCCGCAATCAGGATCAATGTAGCAAATTTTCCATTCTGCTTCAGGTCGTATTGCGCGTTGAGCAGGGCATCGCGCAGCTTCGGCTCTTCGCGCCGGTACGCGGCCTTCTCGATGCGGTGGGAAAGGCTGGCTGATTCAAACATGGGGCCTCCTACAAAATTGCCGGTGTCAGCACGGCGCGCACTTGCACGCCGCCATCCGCATCGCGTGCAATCCACCAGATTGCGCCTTTCTTGACACTCCAAGGCGCGGCCTCGCCGGTCAGCGCCAGCGCCACAACGGCACCCAGCGTCGGCTGATGGCCGACGACGACAAGGGTGCCGACACCATCGGGCCAACCCGCCGCCTTGAGCACCTCGCCCGGCGTCGCGGCAGTCGATGCGGCTTTATCGATATGGACACTCCCGGTCAATGCCGCCGCGGTTTCGCGGGCGCGCAGCGCGGGGCTGACGATCACCCGGTAGTCCGCGGGTAGGCGCGCAGTGAGCCAAGCCGCCATTTTTTTTGCCTGTTTGCGGCCCTTGGCGGTTAGTTGCCGTGCATCATCCGGCACCCCATCCTCCGCATCCGCATGCCGCCACAGAATCAGGTTCATGTTCACCTTCCCCAGGGTTGGCGCGCCGCACAAAACCCACGCCATACCCGTTGCAGTTTCATGCGCCGGGCTGCAGCTCGCGCCTGATGCCAGCCGCGCACGCTACGAACCGCAGCGCCGACATCCTGATCGGACATCGCGACCATCGTCGCTGCAAGCAACGGCTCTACCGCGGCTGCGTCATTGATGACACCCAGTATATCTTGCAGCTTTGCCAGCCACGTACGCTGTACAGTCATCTTATTGATCTGGAACAAACCGGCAAAGAATTCAACCGCGTATCTGAGTTTTTTCACTGCAATACGCAACTGATGCAATTCAGCATCGGTGCATTGCTCAAGACGGCGGCCGCGCTTGATGACGCGGGCATGAGCTGCAGCCAGCGTGCGCGCGGCATGAATCCGTGCCGGTTCATACCAGCCCGCGGAAGTGGCCGGCGGCAAGCCCGCCAACCAGCCCCCAAGCTGCAACAAGCAAGAATTATAACTATTTGTTTTTATTGATAATTTAGCGCTGCGCCGGGCTGTGGCACGACGTTGGTCACACACTTTCAAAAAGGCCGGCGCCAAAGAGGGCCTGGTTGAGACCGCCGCCATCGCCGGCAACGTTTCGCTCACCAGCATGTCCCAATTGCGCGCCGCCGCCAGGTCAGCCGAGATCGCGCGCAAGGTCGCCGCATGCCGCATGGCCGACTCCCCCAACGGTTCTCGAAACAGGCTTAACGCCGAACGCAGGCGGCGGATGCCGACGCGCATTTGGTGCAAATACTCCGGATTATCGGATTCGATCACGCCGCGCTCGTTGGCATGGATTTGCGCCAGCCCCGCTGCGGCAATCGCGTGGAATGCATCTCCCGTATTCATCTTTCGCGTCAACCTCACCAGCGATGCCTTTGCCGGGATCGCGATCTGCGGATTGAACAGGGCGTAACCGCGTTCCGCCTTGGAGCGGTGCTCCAGCGCCAGCGGTACCTGCTCCGCCAGCCTGTGCGCCAGATCGAACAACGCACTGACCGGACCGCCCTTCAACTCGAGCTCCAGTTCGCAGATCCGTTCACGGCGCCGCCCACTGCGGATCACGCCACGGTCAATGGCTGCTTCGATCAGCACACCGGGAACGGGTTCAAGCAGGCGCAATGTACGGGTAATCTCGGTATGCAACACGGGCACCAGTGCCGCCGCAATTTTGCGCGACCGCAGGATTTTCGTGAGCGGATGCAACGGCAGCACCGAAACATCGGGGCGATCACTGCCTATCACAGTTTCTATTTCCAGCCGTGCATGCACGCCGGACTCGACCGTGCCGCCGCCTTTCACCGCCTGCAACCAGCGCCCACCTTCGCGGCGCACGCGCAGAGCAAGGCGATTTCGCCACAGGTGCAACGCCGGCGTATCAAAATAGGCGGCGACGAGTTGCTGTGTGCGCGTGCCTCGCGGCGAAGTCAGCACCGGGGAAGACAGTACTTCATGCAAACAGGACGGCGAAAAACGCAGCTTGAGTTCGGTTTCAGTCGCAACAGCGGTCATATGCCGGTTTTTTGCGAGAGCAAATCCAGCAGATGCTCCTGCGCACCAATAGGCTTGGCGCGACCGGGAGCCCGGCAGGCATAGTGGCCGTCTTCACCCATGATCCAGGCTCGTGTGTTGTCATCCAGATACGGATGCAGTCCTTCGGCAATCACCCGGCGCTTGAGCGCGGCATCAAGTATTGGAAAGCAGACTTCCACACGACCGAAAAAATTGCGCCCCATCCAATCCGCACTGGACAAATAAACACTCTCTGCACTGTCGTTATAAAAATAAAAAATGCGGGTATGTTCGAGAAAACGCCCGATGACCGAGCGCACCTGGATATTTTCTGACATACCGGGCACGCCCGGACGCAGCGCGCACACGCCGCGCACAATCAAATCGATCTGCACCCCGGCCTGCGACGCCCGATACAGCGCGCCGATGACTTCTGGTTCGAGCAAAGCGTTCATCTTGGCGATGATCTGCCCTTTGCGTCCGGCGCGGGCATGTGTTGTCTCCTGCTCGATCGCCCGCAGCATTTCCTTGTGCAACGAGAACGGCGATTGCAGCAGGTGGCGCAGCCGTGTTGCGCGACCGAGTCCGGTCAACTGCATGAACACCTCGGACACGTCGTTGCCGATTTCCTCGTTGCAGGTAAACAAGCCGAAATCCGTGTAGAGGCGTGCCGTACGCGGATGATAGTTACCGGTAGACAGATGCACGTAGCGCCGCAGACCCTCGCCCTCGCGCCGCACCACCAGCAGCATCTTGGCATGGGTCTTGTGGCCGACCACGCCGTACACCACATGCGCGCCGATATCTTCCAGCCGCTGCGCCCAGTTAATATTGGCTTCCTCATCAAAACGCGCCATCAGTTCGAGCACTACGGTCACTTCCTTGCCGCTGCGCGCGGCACTGATCAGCACTTCCATCAATTCGGATTCAGCTCCGGTGCGGTATACCGTCATCTTGATTGCCGCCACCGCCGGATCGCGCGCCGCCTGCTGCAGAAACGCGATTACGGGCTGGAACGACTGATAGGGGTGATGCAGCAAAACGTCGCCGGTGCGCACCACGCCGAACAAGTCATCGAGCGACTGCATTCCGGGCAGCAGGCCCGGTCTGAATTGTGGAAACTTCAAATCCGGCCGGTCCACCCAGTCCGGAACGCTGATCACGCGCGCGAAGTTCACCTGGCCATCGACACGATACAGATCCGTCTCGTCGAGCTTGAATTGCATCAGCAGGAAGCTTGAAATATGCTGCGTACAACTATTGTCCAATTCCAGACGCACCTCATCGCCGAAATGGCGGTGCGGCAGCTCACCGCGCAGCGCGGTGCGCAGATCCTTGACTTCTTCCTCGTCCACGAACAGGTCGCTGTTGCGGGTCAGGCGAAACTGGTAGCAGCCCAGCACTTTCATGCCGCTGAACAACTCACCGACGTGCTCGTGCAGGATGGAGGACAAAAACACGAAGTCATACTCAACGCCCGCCACATCCTGCGGCAGACGAACCACCCGCGGCAGCACCCGCGGTGCCTGAACGATGGCGATGCCCGAATTGCGACCGAAGGCGTCCTTGCCCTCCAGTTCAACGGCAAAATTCAGACTTTTGTTGAGAACCCGCGGAAACGGGTGTACCGGATCAAGCCCGATGGGCGTCAACACCGGCATCACTTCCCGCATGAAATAGCTCTTGACCCAATCGGCTTGCAGCGGAGTGAATTCACTGCGCCGCAGAAAGCGGATGCCCTCCTGCTTCAGTCCGGGCAGAATTTCCTCATTCAGCAACTGGTACTGGCGGGCGACTAGTTCGCGGGCTTCCTGAGCCACCTGCCCGTAAACCTGATCGGGGCGCAACTGATCGGGATTGATCGACGAGGATCCGGCTTCAATCTCGGCATGAAGAGCGGCAACGCGAATCTCAAAAAATTCGTCCAGGTTGCTGCTGACGATGCACAGGAAGCGCAAGCGCTCCAGCAACGGATGGGTGCGATTCTCGGCCTGCGCCAGCACGCGGCGGTTGAACGACAGCAGACCGAGCTCGCGGTTGAGATAGAACTCCGGCGTAAAACCCGTCTTGCCGGGCTTGCGCCGGGGTTTGCGGGCGACTGCGTTCATTGTGCAGAGGGCAGGACTGCGCCCCGCTCCTTGAAATCAGGTTTTTGAAGGGGGCACGTAACCGGCTGCGGCATCGGCGCCACTGCCGAAAAAATGCTTTTCCATCTGTTGTGAGAGGTAGTCACGGGCTTTCTTGTCCGCCAGATTGAGCCGGTTTTCGTTGACCAGCATTTTTTGCTGTTCCAGCCATTGTTTCCAGGCCTCTTTCGACACACTCTCGAACACCCGCTTGCCCAGTTCCCCGGGATACGGAGGAAAATCGAGCCCCTCGGCTTCGCGCTTCAGTTTTACACACAAGACCTGTCGCGCCATGTTGATTCTCCACAATAAAACATCAGATTAAGGAATTGTTACAGCCGGCGGGTTACGAACGCCACTTCATAACTTCTTGATCAGCACTACAGAGCGTCGCTGGTAGTTGTACAGCTGCTTCTTTTTCTGCGGCAGCGCCGTCACATCGGTCTCGACAAAACCCCGCTCGACAAACCAGTGTTCGGCGCGCGTGGTCAGCACAAACAAGTTCTTCAACCGCAGACCGCGCGCGCGTTTCTCGATCGCCGCCAGCAGCCTCTCACCGGCGCCACGTCCACGAAAATCGGGATGAACGGCAAGGCCGGCGAGTTCACCGGATCGCTCATCCGAAAACGGATACAACGCCGCGCAGCCGATGATCATCCGGTCGTGCTCAAGTATCCAGAAACGGTCAATTTCCATTTCCAGCAAATCGCGGTTACGCTTGACGAGTATGCCTTCCGCCTCCAGCGGTTCGAGCAACCGCAGCACGCCGCCGATATCTTCGATCTTCGCATGGCGCAGCGTTTCCAGGGGATCAGGCGTCACCAGCGTGCCCACACCCTTGTGGGTAAACAGTTCCAGCAGCAGGCTGTCGTCGAGGTGGCCCGAAATCAGATGCGCGCGTCCGACACCCTGCTCACAGGCGCGCACCGCTGCAGGTAAGTAGTTTTGCATCTCCTCGGACCCGACGCGGCCACGCGTCAACAGATTGCGGGCCTCACGCACAGTAAGCTCGCGCATCAGCTCCCCGCGCCGTCCGGTGACACCCACCGACTCCGCAAGGAAAATCAGCTTGTCTGCCTTCAGCGCAACAGCCGTCGCCGCAGCGACATCGCCCAGCGCCAGGTTGAATACCTCGCCAGTCGGCGAATAACCCAGCGGCGACAGCACCACCAGTTCATCATCTTTCAGTCGTCGCTCGATCGCGACCGCGTCGATCTTGCGCACTTCACCGGTATGCATCAGATCAACGCCATCAACCACCCCGATCGGTCGTGCGGTTACGAAGTTGCCGCTAGAGACACGAATATGGGAACCGGCCATCGGCGAATTGGGCAGTCCCATCGACAGCAGCGCCTCGATCTGTACCCGTAGTTTGCCGGCCACTTCCATCGCCGCCTCCAGTGCGGCGCCGTCGGTGATGCGCAAGTGCCCGGCGAACCGGCCGCGAACCTTCTGCCCCTTCAGCTTCAACTCGATCTGCGGGCGCGAGCCATGCACCAGCACGAGCTTTACGCCCAGCGCTGCCAGCAAATTCAAGTCATGGGTCAGGTAAAAAAACCGCCCGTCGGCAACCACCTCGCCGCCGAATGCGATGACAAACACCTTGCCGCGAAACGCGTGGATGTACGGCGCGACCGACTGAAACCAGTCGATAAACCGATCCTGTGCCGACAACCGATGGCGCGCTGCAGCGCGCGTCTTGGGCGCATCCTGCACAGCAACAGACTTGTCATTTTCGGTAGAAATGGCGAACCCCTAGGTCAATATTGTGCATTCGATGGTATGCGAGAACTCGGGGCAGGAAAAGCCGCCCGCCAGAGCCTGTTAAAAATTCTAGAAATCGCCCCACAAAGTCTGCATCGCGGCGAGCGCGGCCAGTGCCGCAGTTTCGGTGCGCAGCACGCGCGGCCCCAGTCGCAATGACGCGAATCCGGCACGCCCGGCATCCCCCGCTTCCGCTGCGGTCAATCCGCCTTCCGGGCCAGCAAGCAGGGTGACCTTCCCCAATGGCGGCCCGATCTCCTGCAACCGGGCAGCACCTCCCGGTGCGAGCAGGATGCGCAGGCTCGGCTCGGCAGCGGTCTGCTCCAGCCACGCTGCGAAAGGCAGCAGGGGAGACACCGGCGGCAGGAAATTGCGCCCGCACTGTTCGCAGGCCGCCGCTACTACCGCCTGCCAGTGTGTCACCCGTTTCATGGCACGTTCACCCGACAGACGCACGACGCAGCGTTCAGACAGTACCGGCTGCACTGCGGCAACACCCAGCTCCACGGCTTTTTGAATCGTATAGTCCATGCGTTCTCCGCTGGAGACTGCCTGCACCAGCGTAACCTGCAGCGGCGATTCGCGATCCTCGCTGCGCGATGCGCTGATACGCACACGAACCGTGCCCCGCGCGCACTGCGCGATCACCGCGTCGTAGATCACGCCCCCACCGTCAAACAGGGTGATGGCATCACCTTCGACCATCCTCAGCACATGCGCCACATGGTGCGCTTGGGCAGGGGTCAGATCGCAGTCGCCGTGATCCGGGACAATCCCTGAAAAGTATATTCTAGTCAATGAGTTAGCTCACTTTAACCGAGCATGAATTATGCCACAGGACTGTCTCTGCCGCAGGGCGCTGGACAACCACCACTGGCTGAATGCGGTGCAGCATCGTTGTACAATTACGCCTTTTCGGGCATGGTCGGCGTCATTGCGGTCGCCTCGAAATGGAGAATCCGTTTGCGTATTGTCATCCTCGGTGCTGGTCAGGTCGGCAGTTCCGTAGCCGAAAACCTGGTTTCTGAAGCTAACGATATCACCGTGGTCGATCTTGATGCCGGCCGGCTGCGCAAGCTGCAGGATCGGCTGGATTTGCGCACCGTCACCGGCAATGCCGGGCATCCTGAGGTATTGGAGCGCGCCGGCGCCCACGATGCCGACATGATCATCGCGGTCACCCAGAGCGATGAAACCAATCTCGTCGCCTGCAAACTGGCCGCGACCATGTTCAACATCCCGACCAAAATCGCACGCATCCGCGCCGCGGATTACCTGTCGCATCCGGAAATGTTTTCAACGGAATATTTTTCGGTGGACAAGGTGATCTGTCCCGAACAGGTACTCACCGACTACATTGCCAAGCTGATCGAATTCCCGGAATCGCTGCAGGTGCTGGAATTCGCCGATGGACGCGTCAGCCTGGTCGCCGTGCGTGCCTTTCACGGCGGGCCACTGGTGGGCAAGGAACTGCAGACCATACGCAAGCACATTCCCAACGTCGATACGCGGGTGGCGGCGATATTCCGGCAGGACAGCCCGATTATTCCAATGGGGGATACTGTGATTCAGGCGGGCGATGAAGTGTTCTTCATTGCCGCCAAGGAAAATATCCGCGGTGTCATGCGTGAATTGCGCCGGCTCGACAAGCCGGTCAAGAGGGTCATGATCGGGGGCGGCGGCAATATCGGCCGGCGACTCGCCAAGGCCATTGAAGATCAATACGACGTCAAAATCATCGAATACACCAAGCTCGGCGCGGAAAAACTTGCGGCAGAACTGCGAACAACACTGGTGCTGGTGGGCGACGTCACCGATGAGGAATTGTTGAAATCCGAGAACATCAGTGACATGGACGTCTATTGCGCGCTGACCAACGACGACGAAAACAACATCATGTCATCGTTGCTCGCCAAGAGCATGGGTGTGCGACGGGTGGTGGCGCTGATTAACCGTGGCTCATATGTCAATCTGGTGCAGGCGGGTCAGATCGATATCGCCATTTCCCCGGCGCAGGCCACGATCGGCACACTGCTCGCTCACGTGCGGCATGGTGACTGTGTCGCCGTACACAGCCTGCGGCGCGGCGCGGCGGAAGCGCTGGAACTGGTCGCCCATGGCGACGCAAAATCATCAAAAGTCGTCGGGCGGCGTATTGAAGAGATCGACCTGCCCAAAGGCGTGACCATAGGCGCCATCGTACGTGCCCGCAAAACCGCCTCTGCCGGTGACAAGACAGCGGTCGAGCAGCAGGTACTGATCGCACATCATGACACCCTGGTCGAGACTGACGATCATGTGATCGTATTCGCCATCAACAAAAGCCTCGTGCCGAAGATCGAGAAGCTGTTCCAGGTCAGTGTCGGCTTCCTGTGAATACACATCACTCCGGCACCGAACCGGCGCTAGCGGTGTCATCATGGATCGTCGCTCGACTGCCCGTCGCGCCCGATAGCGTATGGCCTGGCTGCTGACCATCGCGCCGGTGGCTGCGCTCATCGCCATGGCGATGAGCCTGACACATCTGCTACCCATCAGCGTTTCGCTGGCGCTGAACGACGGCACGACTCCGGCATGGCTGCTGTCGATGGCGATCAACTTTGCCGCAGGCGCCATCATCTGGCTGGCGACCCACCGCTACAAACGCGAACTGTGCATGCGCGAAGGCATATTGCTGGTAGTCGCAGTATGGGCAGGCGGCGCGCTGTTCGCGGCATTGCCGCTGCTGCTGACGATCCCGCAGATTTCCTTCACTGATGCCTACTTCGAGGCCGTGTCCGGACTGACGGCGACCGGCGCAACCGTGTTGTCAGGACTCGACCACTTGCCGCCGTCAATCAACGTCTGGCGCGCTCTGCTGCAATGGCTGGGGGGTATGGGCGTGATCGTGCTGGTCGTGGCAATCCTGCCGGTGCTGGGCGTTGGTGGACGGCAGATGTCGAAGTCTGAAATTCCCGGCCCGATGAAAGATGAGCAACTGACCCCGCGCGTCACGCAGACCGCCAAAGGCCTGTGGCTGATATACGCATTGCTGACTCTGGCCTGTGGCTTCGCTTATCACGCAGCCGGCATGTCGGCGTTGGATGCCATGATCCACAGTTTCACGACCCTGTCACTGGGCGGATTTTCCTCGCACGACGCCAGCATCGGATTTTTCGACTCGGCTGCAGTTGATTTCGTCGCCATCGGCTTCATGAGCATTGCCGGCATTAATTTTGCGACCCACTTTCTGGTCTGGCGCGCGAAAAGCCTGCGCCCTTATGCACGAGACACGGAAGCCCGCTATTTCTTGCTGGTTATTTTCGCCAGCGTGATTGCTATCGCCATGCTGCTGTACGGCAACGGCGTCTACACCGATATCACCACTGCCGCCCGCCATGCTGCATTTACCATTGTTTCGGTTGGAACCACCACGGGTTACTCCACTTCGGATTACAACGTCTGGCCGGTATTCGCGCCCATGTGGATACTGTTCCTCGGCACTTTCCTGAGTTGCTCGGGCTCCACCGGCGGCGGCATCAAGATGATGCGGGCGGTTATCCTCTATCGACAGGTCTATCGCGAAATCAACAGCCTGGCGCATCCGAATGCCGTCACGCCAGTCAAGGTTGCAGGGCAGGTGGTTGCTGATCCGGTGGTTTTCGCCGTACTTGGATTTTTCTTTATCTGGGTAGTCCTGCTGGTGACCATAACGCTGATCCTCGGTTGGACCGGGCTGGACGCCATGACCGCGTTTTCCGCGGCGGTCGCCACGCTCAACAATATCGGCCCCGGACTGCAGCAGGTCGGTCCAGCAACCAATTATCAGGTACTCACCGATTTCCAGACCTGGGTGTGTGCGTTTGCGATGCTGCTCGGCAGGCTGGAACTGTTCGCCCTGCTCGTGGTACTCACGCCGGCGTTCTGGCGCAAATAGCGCCTCCTTGGGCCTTGCGCATACCGGCGCAATAACCGGCTGCCAGATTGCGCCGCCCCGCTTTACAATAGGCCCGCAACCCAATGGACAGCGTCAACCTTACACAGCATTTCCTGATCGCCATGCCCGCCATGGTCGACCCCCATTTTGCCCGGACGCTGACGCTGGTCTGCGAGCACAACGAACGCGGTGCGCTGGGTCTCATCATCAATCGGCCAACCGATCTCAACCTTCACGGTTTGCTGGAACAGATCAAGGTTCCCATCGAAGCCACCACTTTTCGCGGTGTGCCGGTGCATTACGGTGGACCTGTGCAAGTCGATCGGGGTTTCGTGTTGCACCAGCCACTGGGCGACTGGCAGTCCACACTGGCCGTCGGCTCGGACATCGGCCTGACGACATCCAAGGACATCCTTGAGGCGGTGGCGCGTGGTGATGGTCCTCCACAAATACTGGTCACGCTGGGCTACGCAGGCTGGGCGCCGGGCCAACTGGAACACGAATTGGCGCAGAACGCCTGGCTGTCCGTGTCGGCGCAAGCCGAGATCCTGTTCGATATGCCTGCCGAAGAACGCCTGGCGGCGGCGATGCACGCACTGGGTGTGGACTACGCCAGCCTGTCTGACGTCGCCGGACACGCGTGAGTGCGCGGCCAGTGCGCGGCGCGGTGCTCGCCTTCGATTTCGGCGAGAAGCGCATCGGCGTCGCCGTCGGCGAGATTGAACTGGCCATTCCCCACGCGCTAACCGTCATCGCCGCTGAAGATAACGATCGTCGATTTGCAGCCATTACCACGTTGATCGCCGAGTGGCGACCGGCGCAACTGGTGGTTGGCGTTGCCAGCCACGCCGACGGCAGCGAACACGAAACCGGGCGACTGTCCCGCCGCTTCGGCCAGCGTCTGACCGGGCGTTTCAGCCTGCCGGTCGATTTTGTCGATGAGCGGCTGACCTCTCACGCCGCGGAAGCCCTGCTGCGGGAGAGTGGAGTGCGGTCTGACCAGCGGGCCGCACTGCTCGACGCAGCGGCGGCCGCGGAAATTCTGCGCACCTGGTTCGAAACTCTGCCAAAACAGACCGCCTGAATCACTCGGCGGCGTTTTAGCCGCAGGCTGATTGTGTTAGGCTACGGCCCGCCATGCCGGCTAACCCGCTTCCTGATGCCGAGCAACTGCTCGCATCGCTAACTGACCGGATGCGGCCCGCCGTCGGGCCGAACACCGGACTGGTGGGTATTTATACTGGCGGTGTGTGGCTCGCCGAGCGGCTGCACCAGGCGCTCGGCATCAAACTACCCCTCGGCACTCTTGATGTTTCGTTTTATCGCGACGACTTCAACAAGAAGGGCTTGCGCCGCAACGTCAAGAGCTCCGACATCCCGTTCGACATGGACGGCTGCGACGTAGTCATCGTCGATGATGTGCTCTTTACCGGTCGCACCATCCGCGCAGCAATGAATGAATTGTTCGACTACGGCCGCCCGGCCAGCATCCGCCTCGCCGCACTGGTCGATCGCGGCGGCCGCGAGCTGCCGATCGCCGCGGAGTTCACCGGGGCCACGGTGACCGTTCCTCCCGGAGAAAACATTGAGCTGACGCGCGATGCGCAGGGTCGGCTTGCGCTGCGACTGAGCCCGGACTGACGCGCCATGTGGCTTAATCCCGCGAACCCACAACTTAACAAGAACGGCGAACTGCACCATCTGCTGTCGCTGGAAGGGCTGCCTGCCGACGTGCTGCGGCAAATCCTCGACACCGCAGAGTCGTTCGTCGGCGTCACCCAGCGCGAAGTCAAAAAGGTGCCGCTGCTGCGCGGCAAAGCGGTATTCAACCTGTTTTTTGAACCATCGACACGTACCCGCACGACTTTCGAGATCGCCGCCAAACGGCTGTCGGCGGATGTCATCAATCTGGCGATCAATGCGTCGTCGCAGAGTAAGGGCGAAACGGTCCTCGACACCGTCGCCAATCTTGCGGCCATGCAGGCCGACATGTTTATCGTGCGCCACGCGGCAAGCGGTGCGCCTCACCTGATTGCGCGCCACGTTGCACCCGATATCCATATCATCAATGCCGGGGATGGCCGCCACGCGCACCCGACGCAGGGCCTGCTCGACATGTACACCATTCGCCACTACAAGGGCGATTTCACCAAGCTGCGTGTAGCCATTGTCGGCGACGTGCTGCACTCGCGCGTCGCCCGATCGCAAATCCATGCGCTGACGACGCTGGGTTGCCCGGAAATCCGCGTGGTCGGCCCGCGCACGCTGCTGCCGGTGGCAGTCAGCAAGCTCGGCGTGCAGGTGCATTACGACATGCGTAGCGGCTTAAAGGATGTCGATGTGGTGATGATGCTGCGCCTGCAGAACGAACGCATGAACGGCGCGCTGCTGCCTTCGGCGCAGGAGTTCTACAAATACTACGGACTCACCGAAGACAAACTCGCGCTCGCCAAACCTGACGCCATCGTGCTGCATCCGGGTCCGATGAACCGCGGCGTGGAAATCGATTCAAGCGTTGCCGACGGCAAGCAATCGGTGATTCTGCCGCAGGTGACTTTCGGCATCGCCATCCGCATGGCGGTCATGAGCATACTGGCGGGGAACTGAAATGACAGTGCAAAGTGCAAAATGCAAAATGCAAAATGAACGGCGCCGCAGCGGGATTACTGCCGTGCGTGCCTCTCATCACTTTGCATTTTGCGCCCCGAAGGAAGTCCCCTTGGGGGGCATTTTGCATTTTGCATTTTCGGACGCTTGCCGATCATGAAAATCGTTATCAAGAACGGCCGTCTGATCGACCCGAAAAACGGGATTGATGCCGTGCGCGATCTGTACGTGGCTGCTGGCAAGGTGGTCGCCGTAGGCGCGGCACCCACGGGTTTCAGCGCCAACCGGGTCATCGATGCCACCGGCCGCGTGGTCTGCCCGGGGCTGGTCGATCTCGCCGTGCGTCTGCGTGAGCCCGGTTTCGAATATATTGCCACTCTTGAATCCGAAATGGCCGCAGCCATTGCCGGCGGCGTTACCAGTCTCGCCTGCCCGCCCGACACCGACCCTCCGCTCGATGAACCGGGACTGGTGGAAATGCTCAAATTCAGCGCGAAAAACCTTAATCAGGCGCATGTCTATCCGGTGGGTGCGCTGACTGTCGGACTGAAAGGCGCGCGACTCACAGAAATGGCGGAACTGCGCGATGCAGGTTGTGTAGCGTTCTCACAGGCCGAAGCGCCGCTCATCGACAATCAGGTGCTGCGTCAGGCCCTCGACTACGCCGCAACCTTCGGCTTTGCAGTCTGGCTGCGCGCGCAGGATCCGGCACTGTCGAGCCAGGGCGTCGCCCACGAAGGTGAAGTAGCCACCCGGCTGGGGCTGCCCGGCATACCTGTGGCCGCTGAGACCGTGGCCTTGTCGACCATTCTGATCATCGCCCGCGCGACCGGCGCACGCATCCACATCGCGCGGCTGTCGTCCGCTGAAGGCGTGGCGATGGTGCGCGAGGCCAAGGCGCAAGGACTGGCGATCACCTGTGATATCGGCATTCATCATGCGCATTTATCGGAAATGGACATCGGCTATTTCGATCCCAACTGCCATCTGATGCCGCCATTGCGCAGTCAACGCGACCGTGATGCGCTGCGCGCGGGACTCGTTGACGGCACCATCGACGCGTTGTGCTCGGATCACACACCGGTGGATGAGGACGTAAAGCAATTGCCTTTTGCCGAATCCGAGGCGGGTGCCACCGGTGTCGAGTTACTGCTGCCGCTGACGCTGAAGTGGGCTGCCGAATCCGGCGTCGCCCTCGGTGCCGCACTGGAGCGCATCACTTCACGGCCCGCAGCACTGCTCGGCATAGCTGCCGGACATCTAACGCCGGGTGCCGCCGCCGACATCTGCATTTTTGATCCGACCTGCGACTGGCGCATCGAGTCCGCCGCGCTGAAAAGCCAGGGCAAGAACACGCCATTCTTCGGGTTTGAATTGCGCGGTCGCGTGACCCATACACTGGTTGATGGCGCCGTGGTGTACGAAAAAAAATAAATCAATAAAAACAATGGGTTAACAGTGCATACTGCCGGGGCAATACCCTGGTTCTGTTAAACTTGCTGCACTCCCGGCGGTCAAACCGCCTGCCTCACTCAACCAGAAATCCATCATGAATCCTTTACTCGATTTTTCGGGCCTGCCCCGCTTTGCCGATTTCGTGCCGGAACACGTTGCACCCGCGGTTGATCAACTGCTCACGGAAAATCGCGCGCTGATCGCACGGCTTGCAGCTGACCCTGCCGCAGCAACCTGGGATAACTTCGTCGGCCCGCTGGCAGACGCCAACGAGCGACTGCACCGCGCCTGGGGTCAGGTTGGACATTTGAATGCCGTCATGAACAGCCCCGCACTGCGCGAGGCCTACAACACCAATCTGCCGCTCATTACCCAGTACTACACCGAGCTGGGTCAGCACGCCGGACTGCATCACAAATTCAAGGCGCTGCGCGCCGCGAAGCAAGTCCCCTTGGGGGACGCCAGCAGCGGATACGCAACACTCAGCGCCGCTCAGAAAAAAATCATCGATAACGAGCTGCGTGATTTCCGGCTCGGCGGTGCAGACCTGGGGCCGGCAGAAAAAAAACGCTACACCGAAATCAGCGACCGCCTGTCCATGCTCGGCTCGCGCTTCAGCGACAATCTGCTCGACGCCACCAATGCCTGGTCGCACACCGTCACCGACCCAGCGGAGCTCTCTGGAATGCCCGAAGACGCGCGCATCGCGGCGCGCGAGGTCGCAGAAACGGACAAACAGGCCGGCTGGAAATTCACGCTGCACGCGCCCTCCTACATGCCGGTGCTGCAATACGCAGACAACCGCGCATTGCGCGAGCGCCTGTATCACGCCTATGTCACGCGCGCATCGGAGTTCGGTGATGCCAAGCTCGATAACACGCCGCTGATTGCGGAAATCGTTGCGCTGCGCCGGGAAATCGCACAACTGCTGGGCTTTCGCAACTACGCAGAATATTCGCTGGAACCGAAAATGGCCGAGACACCGGCGCAGGTGCTGGAATTTCTGCGTGAACTTGCTGTGCGCGCCAAACCTTATGCACAGCAGGATCTCGCTGAGCTCGAATCGTTCGCCCGCAAGGAACTCGGTATGGCGAAACTTGAGGCCTGGGACATGGCCTATGCCGCGGAGAAGCTGCGCGTCGCCCGTTATGCGTTCTCCGAAAACGAGGTCAAACAGTATTTCCCGGAAATTACGGTGCTGCCGGGTATGTTCAAGCTGGTCGAAACGCTGTACGGGCTGACTATTGCCGCCACCGAAGCGCCGCAATGGCATCCCGACGTGCGCTTCTTTTCCATCCGCGACCGCAAGGGTGCGCTGGTCGGACATTTCTACCTCGACCTCTACGCGCGCGCCACCAAGCGCGGCGGCGCATGGATGGACGATGCCATCACCCGGCGCGCCACGGCGCAGGGCACGCAGGCACCGGTGGCTTATCTCAACTGCAATTTCTCACCACCAGTGGGTGGACGCCCGGCATTGTTTACCCATGACGAAGTAATCACCTTGTTTCACGAATTCGGCCACGGCCTGCACCACCTGCTGACCCGCGTCGATTTTCTCGGTGTGTCGGGCATCAACGGCGTCGAATGGGATGCGGTCGAGCTGCCCAGTCAGTTCATGGAAAACTTCTGTTGGGAATGGGATGTCGTGCGGCCGATGACCCGTCATGTGGACAGTAGCCAGTCGCTGCCCAAGGACCTGTTCGACAAGATGATGGCTGCGAAAAATTTCCAGAGCGGTATGCAGACCGTACGGCAGATCGAATTTTCGCAATTTGATCTGCGACTGCATTACGACTTTGATCCGACGGGCGCGCAAACCGCCTTGCAGTTGCTCGATACGGTGCGCAGTGAGGTCGCCGTGACGTTCCCGCCGCCGTACAATCGGTTCCCCAACAATTTTTCGCATATCTTCGCCGGCGGTTATGCTGCGGGTTATTACAGCTACAAATGGGCCGAAGTTTTGTCGGCCGACGCCTACAGCCTGTTCGAGGAAAACGGTGTGCTCGACCCGGCGACCGGCATGCGTTTCTGGGATGAAGTGCTGGCCGTGGGTGGCAGTCGCCCCGCGCTGGAATCCTTTGTCGCTTTTCGCGGTCGGGAGCCGAAAATAGACGCGCTGCTGCGTCATAACGGCATGACCGCAAGCGCACCCGTGCCAGCATGACCTTGGCCGCGGTATCATGCGCACTGGAGAAACGACCTGCTGCTGATGATGATTATCCGAGTGAGGTGCTGACCATGACCAGAATCTTTTTCCTGATCGCCATTGTGCTGGCGGCGCAAGCAGCAACCGGCGCGCAACTGTATCGCTGGGTGGACGACAGGGGTCGCGTAGAATGGCGCGACACACCGCCTCCCGCCCACGCGAAAAAAGTCGAGCGTCGCACTATCGAAACCAGCGTCATTGAAACCTCTACGCTGCCCTACAGCGTGCAGCAGGCAGTACGCAACTTCCCGGTGACGCTCTACATCAACAACTGCGGCGAAGGCTGCGACAAGGCACGGGCGCATCTGACTCGGCGCGGCGTGCCCTTCACCCAGAAAAACCCGCAGGATGACGTGGAGGGTTTCAGAAAACTCACCAATGGCGACATGCAAGTACCGTTGCTGTACATCGGCAAAGAACATCTGAAGGGCTATCTGGAAACCGGTTGGGACAGCGCTCTCGACAACGCTGGATACCCCCGTCAACCCGTTCCTGGCTATGTGGCGCCGAAACCGCCGGCTCCGCCGCAGGTTGCGAAGCCTGCGCCCGCTCCCCAGCAAGCAGCGCCGCAACCACAGGCCGCAGCGCCAGCGCCGCCGGCGCAATGAAGCTCGCGACCTGGAACGTTAACTCCCTTAAAGTCCGGCTACCGCAGGTCCTCGACTGGCTGGCGGCGCACACGCCGGACGCGTTATGCCTGCAGGAGACCAAACTGGAGGACGCCAACTTTCCGGTAGCTGCAATTGAAGCCGCCGGTTACCACGCTGCATTCAGTGGACAAAAAACCTACAACGGCGTGGCAATCCTGACCCGGCAACCGGTTTCCGCCATCCACCGTGACATACCCGGTTTTGATGATCCACAGAAACGCGTCATCGCCGTCACACTCGATGGCGTACGCATCGTCTGCGTGTATGTGCCGAACGGCGAATCCGTCGAGTCGGATAAATACCGCTACAAACTGGCGTGGCTGAATGCACTCACCGACTGGTTGCGCACCGAGCTCACGCAGCATCACGCACTGGCGGTGCTGGGCGACTACAACATTGCCCCGGAAGACCGTGACGTACATGACCCGCAGGCGTGGGCCGGCAAGGTGCTGTGCAGCGCAGCGGAGCGTGCGGCATACGCGCAACTCACCGGGCTAGGAATGAAAGACGCCTTCCGGTTGTTCGAACAACCGGAACAATCCTTTTCCTGGTGGGATTACCGGATGAATGCCTTCCGCCGCAAGATGGGCCTGCGCATTGATCTCATCCTCGCCTCGGACAAGCTGGCCGGATCGTGCAAGTCCTGCAGCATAGACAGTGAGCCGCGGCGTAATGAGCGCCCGTCGGATCACGCACCGGTGATCGCAGAATTCACATAAACCGCGCGGCAACCAAATGTCGGTCGCCGATCATCAGGCGCGCAGCGTGACAAACTCCTCTGCAGTAGTCGGATGTATGCCCAGAGTCGCATCAAACTGCGCTTTGGTGGCGCCGCAGTTGAGGGCCACAGCGATGCCCTGAATGATCTCGCCGGCCCCGTCGCCGACCATGTGCGCACCCAGCACCCGGCCGGAATCCCGCGCCACCACCAGTTTCATGAATACCCGCTCCAATGACCCGGACAGCGTCGCCTTCAAGGGACGGAAGCGGCTGCGATAAATATCCACAGCGGCATGGCGTTCGCGCGCCTGCGCTTCCGTCAAACCGACCGTACCGATATGCGGATGACTGAACACCGCAGTGGGAATGTTGCCGTAATCCAGCGTCGTGGGGTCGCCCTTGAACAGCGTGCGGGCCAGGGCCATACCTTCAGCAATGGCCACTGGCGTCAGTTGCACGCGGTCAATCACGTCACCAATGGCGTGTATCGAAGCCACCGAACTGCGATAAAAATCGTCGACCTGCACCGCGCCGTTCTCCGCCAGCTTGACGCCGGCTGCTTCCAGTCCCAACCCGGACACGTTCGGACGGCGCCCGGTTGCGAACATCACCAGATCGGTATCGAGTGTTCGTCCGGAACCGAGCGTCACCCGCAGACTGCCGCCGCCTCGCGCCAGTCCGCTTACTGTCTCGTTGAGCACCAGTGTGACGCCATTCTGCGCCAGCTCTTCGGCCAGCACCTTACCCAGATCATCGTCGAAACCGCGCAACAATTGTGCACCACGATGCACCAGCGTCGTCTCAACACCCAAACCGTTGAAGATCGATGCGAACTCGACAGCTATATAACCTGCGCCGAGCAATACCACGCGGCGTGGCAGCGCATCGAGATGAAACGCCTGATCGGAAGTGATGCCCAGTTCTGCGCCAGGAATATCCGGTTTGACCGCATGACCACCTGTGGCGACCAGAAGGTGCGCCCCCGTCAGTGTATTACCTCCGACTTGCACAGTATGCGCATCGACGATACCGGCGCGGCCGGCAATGACCTTGACTCCGGCATCCTGCAGCAATTTCGCATAAATGCCGTTCAGCCGGGCTATTTCGCGATCCTTGTTGGTGAGCAGGACATGCCAGTCGAATCGCGTGTTTTCAACCGACCAGCCATAACCACGGGCATCATCAAAATCAGCAGCGTTGTGTGCCGCATAGGAAAAAAGTTTTTTGGGTATACAGCCGACATTGACACAGGTCCCCCCCAGAGGGCCGGCTTCAACCAGCGCCACCCGTGCGCCGTGCGCAGCCGACATGCGGCTTGCGCGCACGCCACCGGAACCGCCGCCTATGGTAATCAGGTCGTAATCGTACTGCGCCATCCACCCGCCCTCCCCACGAATAACCTGTGTGGATATTACTATGCGTCGTCGCCGCGGGCGGGTTCGATCTTCAATTCCTGAATCTTCCGGGTCAGCGTATTACGACCCATCCCCAGCAATTGTGCGGCCTCGATGCGCCGACCGCCGGTCTGCGCCAACGCTTTCAGGATCAATGCTTTCTCGAACTGCCGCGTCAACTCACCCATGATGCCGGTTTCACCACGATGCAAACGCAATTCGGCTTCGCGTCCCAGCGCCGCTATCCAGTCTTCTGCCACTGCGCCGGGCGACTCCGCACGCATCTCCGGTGGCAGATCCTTGACTTCGATCGTGGCAGCCGGCGCCATCACCGTCAGCCAGTGGCAAAGATTTTCCAGTTGGCGCACATTGCCGGGCAAATCCTGAGCTGCGATGTACTTGAGCGTTGCTGCGGAGAGCCGCTTGGCCTCGACGCCGAGATCCCGTGCGCTTTTCTGCAGGAAGTAACGCGCCAGCAATGGAATATCCTCGCGCCGCTCGCGCAATGCCGGCAGGCGCAGCCGAATTACATTCAACCGGTGAAACAGGTCTTCGCGGAACAAACCCTGCTTGACCCTTGCCTCCAGATCCTGATGCGTAGCAGCGATCACCCGCACGCTGGCCTTGATCGGTTGGTGACCGCCGACACGATAAAAATTTCCATCTGACAGCACGCGCAGCAGCCGCGTCTGCAGTTCCTGCGGCATGTCGCCGATTTCATCCAGAAACAATGTGCCGCCCTCGGCCTGTTCGAAACGCCCACGGCGCATGTTCTGCGCGCCAGTGAATGCGCCGCGCTCGTGACCAAACAGCTCGGATTCGAGCAGCTCTTTCGGAATTGCCGCAGTATTGATGGCAATGAATGGCCGTCCGGCACGCGGACTGTGGCGATGCAGGGCACTCGCCACCAGTTCCTTGCCGGTACCTGACTCACCATTAATCATCACGGTGGCATGTGACTGCGCGAGACGGCCAATCGCACGGAATACTTCCTGCATGGCGGGTGCCTGGCCAAGAATTTCCGGCACTGACTCGATGACTTCTCCGGTGGTGTCCTGGCGCACGCTTTCGTCCATCGCCCGCCTGATCAATTCGACGGCATGATCGACATCGAAGGGCTTGGGCAGGTATTCGTAAGCACCGCCCTGGAATGCGGTAACCGCACTTTCCAGATCCGAGTAGGCAGTCATGATGATGACAGGCAACGATGGGTGGCGTGACTTGGCCAGTTGCAGCAATTCCAGACCGGATTCACCGGGCATGCGGATGTCGCTGACTATCACCTGTGGCGTTTCGATCTCCAGCGCAGCCATGGCCTCACGCGCCGAAGCGAAGGCTTTGAACACAATGTTTTCGCGGGTCAGGGCTTTTTCAAACACCCAACGTATCGAACGATCATCATCAATAATCCAGACTGGTTTCATGGCTTTTCGCAATCAAAAATTGGGGGCGGGCGCACGGAATCCGGGTTCACTGGTGTCCAGTTTTCGGTTCGTGATCGTTGCCATCCTCGACTGGCAACAACAGCAGGAAGCGTGTTTGCCCGGGCTTGCTGTCGAAAGTCACTGCACCGTGATGCTGGGTAATAAAATTGTGCGCGATGGTCAAGCCGAGGCCGTTGCCGCCTTCGCGCCCGGAGACCAGCGGCTGAAACACCCGCTCATGCATGTCTTCCGGTATGCCCGGGCCATTATCGATGACCTCCACTTCCACGGCGTGGCGATAACGGCGACGCGCCAGCGTGACTTGCCGCGCAATGCGGGTGCGAAAACGAATCACGCCGCGCTCCGCACCGGAATCTGCTGACTGTATGGCCTGGGCGGCGTTACGTACGATATTGAGCAACGCCTGGATCAGTTGTTCACGGTCGCCGATCAGCATCGGCATACTGATGTCGTAGTCGCGGCGCACGACAACCCCCGGAAATTCGGCGAGTATGACGCTGCGCACGCGTTCAAGCGCCTCATGAATGTTGACTGGTCCGGGCATCGGCAACCGATGCGGCGTCAACAGTCGATCCATCAACGCCTGCAGCCGGTCGGATTCCTTGATGATCACCTGCGTGTATTCATGCAGCGCCGGTCGTTCCAGCTCACGGTCGAGCAGTTGCGCAGCGCCGCGTATACCACCCAGCGGATTCTTGATTTCATGCGCAAGGTTGCGGATCAGATCGCGATGCGCATGGCTTTGTTCGAGCAGCCGTGCCTCGCGTTCGACACGCAACTGCTGATCGATCTGGCGGAATTCGAGCAGTGTAACGACGGGCTGTGCCACGCTGGTTTCTGCGGGGGTCACCGTGCAGCCAAGATGCAGGCGCAGCCGCCCATTCGCCGTAATATCCAGTTCGTGCTCGGTATAGGCGCAGGTATTGGCGTTCGCGTAGTCGATGGCTGCATCCAGCACCGGGTTTTCGCCGAACAACTGCGCCAGCGACAAACCGGCAGCGCTGGTATTCGATGCCTCAAACAGATTCTCTGCCGCCGGATTCATGTATAGCACCGTTTGTTTGTCATTCAACACAATGACGGCGGTCGCGAGCAGGTCCAGCCCGAGAAACGCTGCGGAGGTCATTGGTCGACGTCCTTACAACGAGCAATAAACGCGCCGGAGCGGTGCGTCGATTGCACAACGAATAGCCAGGGTGGGGAATAGCCGGCTGAGTGCCGACTGTTTGTTGCGCAGAGAATCAATGCGCAACCTCTCGATGTGCGCAGCCGGAACTAGCGCAGCGAGGACAGTTCCTTGCGCAGGTTCGTGATATTGCTTTCGTGCAAGGTGACTTTCTTCTTGAACGGCTCCAGCCGATCGAGCACTCGCTGATAGTTGCGCTCGCTGCCGAAGCGCTGGCTTTCCTGTTCCGCCAGATCCTTTTTCGCCTTGTCGAGCAGCTTCTGCTCGTTGGCCAATTCCTGTTCGAGAATTTTCCGTCGCTCGTTGTCGCGCTGTTGCTGAACGGGTGCACCGACCTTGGGGAAATTGCCGCCCTCTGCAGATGTTTTCGCATCGCCATTTTGGGTCCGCGGCTTCGGCGGCGACACGCTCAGTACCGGCGGCAGGCTCATCAGCTTGCAGCCGGACGCGTCCACCTTGACGTTGGTAAAGCGCTTGTTGCCGCTGCTGTCGATGCACTCCCAGATTTCCGCCTGCGCGAGGCCGGCAGATCCAAGTAATATCAGTGGCAGCATCCAGTAACGCATGAGTAGTTCCGGTTGGTCGCGCAGAAGATCGGACAGTTCCGCCAACGGGGTCAGCATCCGTGTGGTTGACATGCGGCATTGGCGGGCAGGGTCTAAGTCTATGTCAGTAAAGATAAATTCGCAATTGCACCAGGTTGGTGCCCTTGCGCCAAAAAACAAAAGGGCGGGCACGTGCCCGCCCTTTTGCCGAGGCGCACACGATCAGAGGCTGTAATACAGCTGAAACTCCAGCGGATGCGTGGTCATGCGGAATGCCGTGACTTCTTCCATTTTGAGCGCGATATAGGCATCGATCATGTCGTTGGAAAACACCCCGCCACGGGTCAGGAACTCGCGATCCTTGTCGAGGTAATCCAGCGCCTGGTCGAGCGAAGAACACACTTTCGTCACTTTTTTCGCTTCTTCCGGCGGCAGATCGTAGAGGTTCTTGTCAATCGGATCGCCGGGGTGAATCTTGTTCTGGATACCGTCGAGACCCGCCATCATCATCGCCGTGAATGCCAGGTACGGATTCGCCGTCGGATCCGGGAAGCGCACTTCGATGCGGCGCGCTTTCGGACTGGCCACGTGTGGAATGCGAATTGATGCCGAGCGGTTCTTCGCCGAGTAGGCAAGGTTGATCGGCGCTTCAAAGCCCGGCACCAGACGCTTATAGGAGTTGGTGCCTGGATTAGTGATCGCGTTCAGCGCGCGGGCATGCTTGATAATGCCGCCGATGTAGAACAGCGCGAGCTCGGACAACCCGGCGTAACCATTGCCGCTGAACTGGTTCTGGCCGCCCTTCCACAGCGACTGATGCACATGCATGCCGGAGCCGTTGTCGCCAACGACCGGCTTGGGCATGAACGTTGCCGTCTTTCCGTACGAATGCGCGACGTTGTGCACGGTGTATTTGAGGATCTGGTTCCAGTCGGCACGTTTAACCAGGCTGCTGAACAGGGTGCCGATTTCGCACTGGCCGGCTGCCGCGACTTCATGATGATGCACTTCGACAGTTACGCCTTGTTCTTCCAGCGCGAGGCACATGGCAGAGCGAATATCCTGCAACGAATCGACCGGGGGCACCGGAAAATAACCGCCTTTGACCGGCGGACGATGGCCCATGTTGCCGCCTTCGGTGTCCTCACCGGACGACCACGGTGCTTCGGACGATCTGATTTTGACCGAAGAACCGGACATATCGACGCTCCAGGTCACCGAATCAAAAACGAAAAATTCGGGTTCCGGACCAAAATACGCGGTGTCGCCGATACCGGTAGATTTCAGATACGCCTCGCCGCGTTTCGCAATCGAGCGCGGGTCGCGATCATAGCCCTTGCCATCGGTCGGCTCGACCACGTCGCAAGTCAGGTTCAGCGTGGCTTCATCGGTAAACGGATCCATGCGTGCACTGCCGGGATCCGGCATCAGCAGCATGTCGGAAGCCTGAATGCCTTTCCAGCCGGCAATCGACGAGCCGTCAAAGGCGTGGCCGTCGGTAAATTTGTCGTCGCCGAAAACCTTGGTTGGCACGGACACGTGTTGCTCCTTGCCCCGGGTATCGGTAAATCGCAGGTCAACAAACTTGACTTCGTTGTCCTTGAGCAGCTTCATGACATCGGCAGCGCTTCCCATCTAGTTCTCCTAACGATTGCAATAGATTAAGGGGATTCGAAATGTTCCAATGCTTGGGTGAGCAGGATATGTACCAAGGCGGTGCGTCTCTATCTTATTGAAAACAAAGCTATTTTTATCCACCGTTCGCTACAGCTCGCACCAATTTTGTGCGCCCTGTTACCTCGCGCTCGATTATAGTGCATCCTCTCAAATACCGCACTCCACCCTGCGCCCGGTTAAAATCCGCAGCCCTAAATCCGATTGAGCATCAACAATGAGCAACAGCCAAACAATACTTGAGACCGCCCGCACCCGTGCCGTGCAAATGGGCCTGCCCTACAGCGGCGCGCTGCTACCGCAGGAAGCCTTTGAATTGTGGAAAACACTGCCCGGTGCGCAGCTGGTCGATGTGCGCACCCGCGCGGAATGGGACTGGGTCGGTCGCATCTCCGCCGCCGTCGAGATTGAATGGCTAGGCTACCCCGACAGCCGGCCGAATCCCGAATTCGTGCAGCAGTTGCAGCAGAAAATCGGTGCCGATGCACCGGTGCTGTTCATCTGCCGCAGCGGCGGCCGTTCGCACCATGCCGCAATGCTGGCGATGCAGGCGGGTTACTCAAACTGCTACAACGTGCTGGAAGGTTTTGAAGGTGACCGCAATCCGCAGGGTCATCGCAATACCGTCGGCGGCTGGCGCGCCGCAGGTCTGCCCTGGGTGCAGGGCTGAAATTCGCCGCCTAATCGCCGCGCCACACCACGCCGTAGAGGTCGTGGCGGCGATCGCGCAGATTGCGCACGGTACCGTTGTTGCGCGCGGTAATCAGGATATCCGGACGCAAGTCCGCAATAGCCACAGTTTCAACATTCGGCGTGGTATCCGCCGCGATGCCATCACGCGCAAAGGGAAAATCACAGGGGGTCAACACGCAGCTCTGTGCATACTGAATGTCCATGTTAGACACATTAGGCAGGTTGCCGACATTGCCTGACATCACCACATAGATCTGGTTTTCCACCGCGCGGGCGTGGCAACAGTAACGCACCCGCAGATAACTCTGGCGCTCGTCGGTACAGAACGGCACGAATAGAATGTGTATACCCTGATCGGTCAGGTGTCGCACCAGTTCCGGAAACTCCGCGTCATAGCAGACCAGGACGCCGATCGGCCCGCAATCGGTCTCGATTGCCGCCACCGTATTGCCGCCTTCGATGTTCCACCACGCGACCTCATTCGGCGTCGGATGGATTTTCGGCTGTTCGTATATGCGGCCGTCGCGCAGGAAAATATAGGCGTTGTTCTCGACACGTCCATTCGGCATCCGCGTCGGATGCGATCCGCCGATGATGTTGATGTTATGGCGCAGCGCCAGTTCGCGCATGGACTCGCGAAACCGCGGCGTATATTCGGTCAGTGTGGCAATCGCTTCGGCAGGCATCATTTCGCGATTCTCGATAGACAGCAGCTGCAAGGTGAACAGTTCCGGGAACACCACAAAATCGCCGTTATAAGTCGCCACCACATCGACAAAATATTCGACAAACTTGATGAACTCTTCAAATGAATGCACGCGTCTCAGCATGTACTGCACAGTGCCCACGCGCACGGAATCAGCGAGCCGGCCACCGGAATACTCCGGCTTCGCAATCGATTTCTCAGAAACCTTGGGATTCCGCCACACCAGATGCACGCCGTAGCCCAGCGATTGCTGATCGCCGCTTATGTAATCCGGAATTACACCAATAATCTCGAAACGATTGCGCAACTGGAACGACAGTACCGGGTCACGCTGCCGCTTTTCCTGTACTTCCTTCACATAATTTTCCGCACTGCCGAAGCGCTTGATCCGGCGCGCCAGTGTCGGCAGTCTGCCGATGAATACGATGCCCTTGAGCTTGCGTTCCTCGCAGAGTTTTTTGCGCTGATTGTAGAGCCGCTGACCGAGGCGGTAGCCGCGGTAGTCCGGATCCACGAACACATCCATGCCATAAAGCCAGTCACCTCCCGGATCGTGTCGCGCCGCGTAGCCGTTACCGCTGATCTCTACCCAGGTATGCGGCTTAAGCGCAATGTCGCCGAGCGTAATGAAGGTTGCGCAATAGCCGACCACCTTTTCATCCACCATGATGACGAATTGGCCCTCGGGGAAAATGTTGATTTGCCCGGTGATTGCGCCCGATGAATAACCTTTTATTCCCGCTTCGGCATAAGCGTGCGCGCTCAGCGCGCAAATCGCCGGCACATCAGCCAGCACAGCATTGCGAATGTGCAGGCGGGACTTCAGATTGGACAGTGTTGTTTTATTTTCCATGATTACTCCCTGTTAAATCCGACTCGGCGTCATAACAAAAGTTCCGCACCACTTTTTAGCCTGCGGAACGAGGCCGGGCACTACCAGTTGATGGCACCACTATAAGCGCTGGCGAGTATGAACAATCCGAATAAGATGCGATACCAGGCGAAAGGCTTGAAGTCGTGTGTGGCCACGTAACGCATCAGCCAGCGGATGCATAGAAATGCTGACACAAACGCCGATACTGTGCCGACACCGAACATGCCGACATCATCAACCGAGAACAATGCGCGGTTTCTGTAGAGGTCGTAGCATCCGGCTGCGACCAGTGTCGGCACCGCCAAAAAAAACGAAAATTCAGTCGCCGCACGGCGCGACAGCCCGAACAGCATGCCGCCAATGATGGTGGCGCCAGAACGCGAAACACCGGGAATCAGTGCGCAGGCTTGCGCAAAACCTACTTTCAGCGCGTCGCGCCAGGTCATCGCATCCACATTGTCGATGCGCACCGGGCGCTCGCGCCGCTCCACCCACAGGATCACGATGCCGCCCACGATCAGCGCAATGGCCACCGGCACGGGGTGAAACAATTGACCCTTGATGAAACTGCCCAGCGCAAGCCCGATGACTGCGGCCGGCATGAAAGCCGCGAGCAGGTTCAACACAAAACCCTGTGCTGAGACATCCGTCGCGAGTCCGCGCAGCACACCGGTGAATCGACCACGGAATTCCCAGCACACGGCCAGCATCGCGCCGGTCTGGATCACCAGCTCGAATACTTTGCCTTTTTCATCATTGAACCCCAGCAACCCACCGACAATAATCAGGTGCCCGGTGCTGGAAACAGGAAGAAATTCAGTGAGGCCTTCAACGATGCCCAGAATCAGGGCGTGCACGTATTGAGTGAGGTCCATCACGGCATTTTACTGCAGTGACTAGGCGATTAAGTGATTGCGTGATTAAAACCGGGGGCCGTCGCCACGCAATCACCTAATCACTCAATCACCAAATCACCAGCATTCAAGTCACTCGTATCGAAGCGCCTCAATCGGCAACAACAACGACGCCTTGCGCGCAGGATAAAAACCGAAGAACACACCTATGGCCGCGGAAAACCCGACCGCAAGCACGACTGGTTCCACGCTCAGCTGCACGGGCCATTGGGCGAAATGCGCAATCGCAAGCGTACCGCCGAAGCCCAACAGAATGCCGAGAAAACCGCCGATCAGTGCCAGCGTGATCGCCTCAACCAGAAATTGCGTAAGGATGTCGTGTCCACGCGCACCTACAGCCATGCGCAAGCCGATTTCCCGGGTACGTTCGGTGACCGATACCAGCATGATGTTCATGATCCCGATGCCGCCTACCAGCAATGATACTGACGCCACCGCAGCCAGCAGCAGCCCCATGATGCGGCTGGACTCTTCACGCACGGCCAGAATTTCGGACAGGTTGCGTTGCGTAAAGTCGTCATCTTGTCCCGACTGGATACGGTGGCGCTGCCGCAGCAACTCGCGGATCTGCGCTTCGGCCTCAGCCATACTTTCGCCATCGCGCACCTTGATCGACACCGAACGGACAGTGCGCAGCCTTCCGGCGCCACGACCCAAAATGCGATTGCGCGCGGTTGAAATCGGCATCAGAATGACGTCGTCCTGGTCGTCCCCCCGCAAGCTTTGGCCCTTGCGTTCCAGCGTGCCGATCACGGTGACCGGTACCTTACTGATCCGGATCACCTGACCAATCGGATCCGCGTCACCGAAGAGATTGCGCGCGACGGTATCCCCAAGCAACGCGACCTTGGCCGACCCGGTAAGATCAGCAGCTTCGAAACCCTTACCCTGCGCGACAACCCAGTTGCGCACCTCGAAGTACTCAGACGTCACGCCATAAATGATTGTCGACCAATTGGTCGTTCCGGCAACAACCTGTCCCGCGCCGCGCAGCGTCGGTGCGGCGGCCTGCACGGCGGGCACATCGCGCTGGATTGCGTAAGCATCTTCTTCAGTCAGCGTATTGCGCGACCCGGAGCCCATGCGCGCGCCACCGCTGGTGGTGGAACCGGGCAACAGGATGATCAGATTGGTGCCAAGGCCTTTGATCTGTTCCTCGATGCGCGCCTGCGCCCCCGACCCCACGGCGATCATCGTAATCACAGCAGCCACACCGATGATGATACCCAACATCGTTAAAGCGCTGCGCAGCTTGTTTATGCGCAACGCGCGCAACGCGATGCGGATGCTCGCAAGAATATTCATACGGGAAGCTCTTGACGTCGTTGCGTCGCGAGTAGCGCAGCATCCTTGGGTTGCGCCACAGGGTGATCCTCCACGACCCTGCCGTCGCGGAAGGTGACCACGCGCTTGGCGAAATCGGCAATGTCACGCTCATGGGTCACCAAGACCACAGTCATGCCGCGTGCGTTTAGCTGCTGCAGCAGCGCCATGACCTCGCAACTGGTCACCGTGTCGAGTGCTCCGGTAGGCTCATCGGCAAGAATCAACGCCGGATCGTTCACTAGCGCGCGGGCAATGGCCACGCGCTGTTGCTGGCCGCCGGACAACTGAGTCGGATGATGATGACCGCGGTCGGCGAGATCCACTTCTTCTAGTCGCGCCGCCGCGCGGCGGTGCCGCTCCTCGGGCGGCACCCCGCAATACAGCAACGGCAGTGCAATATTTTCCAATGCAGAAGTGCGCGGCAACAGGTTGAAATTCTGAAATACAAAGCCCACCCGGCGATTGCGAATCGCTGCGAGCGCGTCACTCCCGAGTCCGGAAACCTGTTCGCCCGCGAGCAGATATTCCCCTCTGGTTGGCGTATCCAGGCAACCCAGCAGATTCATGAATGTGGATTTCCCGGAACCGGATGGTCCCATCACTGCGACGAATTCGCCGTTTTCGATGGTCAGCGAAATGCCGCGCAGCGCCTCCACGGCCAAACCGCCGATCTCGTAGACTTTGGTCAATTCGCGGGTAACGATCAGCGGTACGGACATGATGGGACGTCGAGTCAGCGCGATCGCGAGATTAACTATAACTATTTGTTTTTATTGACATTTTATATCCCGAAGCGAGGTGGTCTGGCTCTGCCCGCACCACGAGAATTTTCCCCTGCGCCAACGATCACCTCATCGCCGATCTTCAGCTCTCCGCTCACCAGCTCGGTGTAGGTACCGTCGCTGATCCCCAGACGGATGTTGACGGCTTGCGGCGCGCCGGCCGCATCCAAGACCCAGACGCGGCCACGCGATGTGGTGCCACCCTGCTGCGCTGCCACCATCGCTTCGTAACGCGCACGCTGCTCGTCATTGAGCATCGCGGCAATCTGCGCGCGCGATTGCGCACGCAAGCGACCAATCCCCCGCCTGCGCTCAGCCGGATCATCGGCGCTGAGACCGGCGATTTTCTCCCGTGTCTCACGCTGGATCGCTTCGAGCCGCGCCTGTTGATCGGCGCTGAGACCCAGCTCCTTGGTCAGGCGATCGCGTTGCGCCTGCCCAGCCTGGGCACCACCTCCACCTGACGCAGTAGCACCACCACCCTTAACCGTCCGCGAACCTGCCGCCTGCGCACCCGGCGGTCGATAGCGTAGTGCGGCGTTGGGCAGCCTGACCACGTCGTCGCGTTTAGCGGACACAATGCGTACATTGGTTGTCATGCCCGGGAGCAAAATCAAATCCGGATTGGGCGCCGAAATAATTGCAACGTAGGTCACCACGTTCTGCACCACCTGCGCCGCCTTGCGCACCTGGGTAATTTTTCCGCTGAACGTGCGGCCGGGAAAGGAATCCACCGTAAACGTTGCGTCCTGGCCCACCGCAATGCGGCCGATTTCCGCCTCGTCGATCGATGCCTCTACCTGCATATCCGTCAGATTACGGGCGATCAGAAACAGTGTCGGCGCCTGCAGACTGGCGGCAACGGTTTGTCCTGCGTCGACACTGCGCGAAATGACGATGCCATCCACCGGCGCACGAATAACGGTGCGCTCGAGATCGACCTTGGCCTGCGCCAGTTGCGATTCACGCTGGTTGACCAACGCTACACCATTACGCACCTGCGCCTGTCCGACAGCAAGTTGCGCCTGTGCCGTCTTGACCGCTGCGCGCGCTGTAGCCACTGCCGATTGGGATTTTTCCAGCACGGCCTGTGCAATAAAACCTTTTTCCACCAGTGATTGATTGCGTTTCAGGTCGCGCTCGGCTTCCAGCAGCGCCACTTCGGTGCGTGAAACCTCCGCGGCCAGCGCGCCCAGGTTGGCACGCTGAGTCAGTGCCGTAGCACGGCCGGCCTCAAGATCCGCCACGGCCTGGTTGACGCGCAACACGTAAGAATCGGGATCGATGCGGGCAATCACGTCGCCCGCCTTAACGACTGAATTGTAGTCTACGAGGATTTCCTTGATCTGGCCGGAAACCTGCGATCCCACCTGCACTGAAACCACTGGATTCAATGTGCCCGTTGACGACACTGCAGCGACCAGGTTGCCACGCTCCAGCTTGGCCATACGATAGCCGGCCAGTGCCGGCTTGCCACCGAGATACCAGTACGCGGCACCGGCAATTCCCAGCACCACAGCCACGCCAGCAATCAGCAGCGGTTTCTTGTTCAATTCGGACTCAGCGAGGAATAGGTTGAAAGGGCGGAATGTACGGCCTGATCAGGGCACCGGTGGCGTGCCCGGCATTCTACCGGAACAGCGATTCAGTCGCGGTCACGCAGCGGGGCATTCAATTCCCGTACGGCGTCGCGCACCGCAGACTCCATGGCGGACGACAGCGCCAGGCCGGCAATGATTCCGCGCAATCGCAACTCGGCGCCCGCAGTGTCGAGCCGACGTGACAATGTCTCCGGGAAAGGCGGCGGCTCACGACCCTCGGCGGCAGCCCGCATGGCCGCCCGCCAATGCGCGAATACCAGGCTGACATCCTCTTCGGTGACCAGCCCCCCGAACAGCGCCTGCGGGTCGAGCAGCGGTTCAACACGTGCCAGCGGATCACTGTCGCCGGCAAATACCGGCGCCGACAATGTCGCCCCCAGCGCCATCAGCAATATTTTCCGTTTCAGTTGCATGACTCCTCCGAAATCAGGGCCTCTGCTGTATTAACGCAATTCCGCAATGCCGGTGTACCCGCCATGCACTGCGCAGATCGTTCAGGCCTTGCGATAAATCTCTGCGCCCTGCTCGACGAATTCCTGTGCCTTGTCCTGCATGCCTTTGTGCAACGCGTCCTTCTCAGCTACACCCAGCTTCGCGGCGTAGTCGCGCACATCCTGGGTGATTTTCATCGAACAAAAATGCGGCCCGCACATGGAACAAAAGTGCGCGAGTTTTGCTCCGTGCTGCGGCAATGTCTCGTCATGAAACTCACGCGCCTTGTCCGGATCAAGGCCGAGGTTGAACTGGTCTTCCCAGCGAAACTCGAAACGCGATTTTGACAGTGCATTGTCGCGAATCTGCGCGCCGGGGTGTCCCTTGCCCAGATCGGCGGCATGCGCGGCAATCTTGTAGGCCATGATGCCGTCCTTGACGTCGTCCTTGTCCGGCAGGCCCAGGTGTTCTTTCGGGGTCACGTAGCACAGCATGGCGGTGCCGTACCAGCCGATCATCGCCGCACCGATCGCCGAGGTAATGTGATCGTAGCCCGGCGCGATGTCCGTGGTCAGCGGTCCCAGTGTGTAGAACGGTGCTTCATGGCAGATTTTCAACTGCAAATCCATGTTCTCCTTGATCATGTGCATGGGCACATGGCCGGGGCCTTCGATCATGGTTTGCACGTCATGCTTCCACGCGACTTTAGTGAGTTCGCCCAGCGTCGCGAGTTCAGCGAGCTGCGCCTCGTCGTTGGCATCGTAAATCGATCCCGGTCGCAGCCCGTCGCCCAGAGAAAAAGCAACATCGTACTGCTTCAGCAGTTCGCAGATATCCTCGAAATGGGTGTAGAGAAAACTCTCCTTGTGGTGCGCCAGGCACCATTTGGCCATGATCGAACCGCCGCGCGAAACGATGCCGGTCATGCGTTTTGCAGTCATCGGAATGTAGGGCAGACGCACACCGGCATGCACCGTAAAATAATCCACGCCCTGCTCGCACTGCTCGACCAGCGTGTCGCGGTAAATTTCCCAGGTCAGCTCCTCGGCTTTGCCGTCAACCTTCTCCAGCGCCTGGTAGATCGGCACCGTTCCGATGGGCACCGGTGAATTGCGGATGATCCATTCGCGGGTTTCGTGAATATGCTGGCCGGTGGACAAATCCATTACCGTGTCACCGCCCCAGCGGATGGACCAGGTCATTTTCTCCACTTCTTCCTGTATGCCGGAAGAGATTGCCGAGTTGCCGATGTTGGCGTTGATCTTCACCAGAAAATTGCGGCCGATGATCATCGGCTCGATTTCCGGATGATTGATGTTGACCGGGATGATGGCGCGTCCGCGCGCGACTTCATCGCGCACGAATTCCGGCGTAATGATTTTCGGAATACTCGCGCCGAAATGCTGTCCCGGATGCTGGCGCGTGATCAACTCGCTCAGTCCTTCGCGGCGCTGATTCTCGCGGATGGCGATGTATTCCATTTCCGGTGTGATCATGCCTTTGCGCGCGTAATGCATCTGCGACACATTCATGCCGGCCTTGGCGCGACGCGGCTGGCGAGCCAGATTGAAGCGCAGACTGGCGAGCTTGGGATCTTCCAGTCGCTCGCGACCATAAAGCGACGTCGGCCCGGTCAGTGCCTCGGTATCGCCACGTGCTTCGATCCACGATTGGCGCAAAGCGGCGAGGCCGGAACGGATATCGATTTTCACATCGGGATCGGTGTAGGGGCCGGAGGTGTCATACACCAGAATTGGCGGATTTTTCTCCGCGCCCATCGACGCCGGCGTATCCGACTGGGTGATTTCACGCATGGGCACGCGCACACCGGCCTGCGTGCCGCTGATGTAAACTTTGCGCGAATTGGGCAACGGCTTGACCGCGCCCGCATCGACTTGGGCAGTGGCACTCAGAAACTTGGGATTGGCATTCATGCTTCGCTCCAGAGGACAAACCGGCAGGAGCGGAGAGGAGGGGGTGATAAAACCGAGGCCTCCACGCTCCCTACGACGGCATTATCCGTATCAGGTTATGAGGGTTTGTCTCACCCGGCAGCAGTAGCTGCCAAGACCCCTACGTGTGGTGTTGAAGCTAATGGAATTATGGGATAATTGCAAGCTTGCGGATGTCCTGATTGCGGCTCCGAAACTCCTTTCCTGACAAGTAGTTATCCGCCCCGTTTTCCGCCTATTTATTACGCTTAACAATCCGCAACTGATTCGCTCATGACCATTCTCGCAAACTCGCCAACAGCAACGCCCGGCCAGGATCTCGAGCGTGCGCGCTTCAACATGGTCGAACAACAGATTCGTCCCTGGGAAGTGCTCGATCCGGCGGTGCTCGACTTGCTGCTGCGCGTGCATCGTGAAGATTTCGTCCCGGCGGAACATCGGGTGCTGGCTTTTGCCGACATGGAAATCCCCATCGGCCATGGCGCAGTCATGCTCTCGCCCAAACTCGAAGCACGCATGCTGCAGGATGTGGCGGTGCAAGCCGGCGACTCCATACTTGAAATCGGCACCGGCACCGGCCACATGACCGCGTTGCTGGCGAGCCTCGGCCGGCATGTTTATAGCGTCGATATCGTGCCCGAATTCGCGCGCGGTGCGGCAACCCTGCTCGCCGCCCGCGGCATTACCAACGTCACGCTCGAAACCGGCGATGCCGCGCGCGGCTGGGATAAACATGGGCCTTACGACGTCATCGTGTTGACGGGATCGGTGCCGGTGCTATCCGATGCGTTCGCCGCCGCGCTCAACCCCGGCGGCCGCTTGATGGCCGTTGTCGGTGTAGCTCCGGCCATGCACATGCGCCTGATTACTTGCGCCCATGCCGGTGCGTTCAACACCGTGACTCTGTTTGAAACCTGCATCCCGTCGCTGAAAAACGCGCCGCAGCCGCAACGGTTCGTATTCTGACCGCTCAAACATCCATGCACCGCGCAATCATACGGTTAATGGCGACTGTGGCTGCCTGCGCCAGCATTCCAGCCGGCGCCGCCGATCTGGTGAACATCTACCAACTCGCGCGCGACTCTGATCCCGTCTACAGTGCTGCACGCGCCAGCTGGCGGGCTGCCCAGGAAAAACTGCCACAGGGTCTCGCCGGTTTGCTGCCGCAGGCCACACTGTCGGGTTCGACACAATATAACGATCGCGATCTGCAGTTCCGCAACCCTGCGCTCGCCCCCAGCCAAGGACAATACAATTCGAATTCGGCCTCGCTGTCGGTATCGCAACCGTTGTTCCGCAAACAGAATCTCGTCGCCTATGACCAGGGCAAGACCCAGGTCGCGCTCGCCGATGCGCAGCTGGCGTTTGCCGGACAGGACCTGATCCTGCGGGTCTCGCAGGCATACTTCGACGTGTTGCTGGCGGGAGCCACCCTCAGCTTTACCGAAGCCCAGAAAACTGCGATTGCCCAGCAGCTCGCGCAGGCCAAGCGCAACTTTGAAGTCGGCAACGCCACCATCACCGACACCCACGATGCACAGGCCCGCTACGATTTGGTGACCGCCCAGGAAATCGCCGCGCGCAACGACCTCGAGGTGAAAAATCGTGGTCTCGAGCAATTGATCGGACGGACCGCCCCGATACTGGCGGGGCCTGGGAAGCGCTTTGTTCCCCAGCCACCCACCCCGAATGTGATGGATCAGTGGGTGGAGCGTGCGCGCACCTCCAGCCTTCCTGTACGGATTGCCCAGGACAACCTGACCTTTGCCACCCAGGAGGTTGCACGCAATCGCGGCGGTCACTATCCCACCGTGGATGCTTTCGCCTCCTATACCGAATCCGGCGCGGGTTCCGGCGTTCAGGGTGGTACCGGCACCGACACAACATCAAAAGTCATCGGTCTTCAGCTCTCAATCCCGCTGTACCAGGGCGGAGGCGTCAATTCGCGCGTACGCGAAGCGCTCGCCAATGAGGAAAAAGCGCGACAAGAACTGGAAAACGCACGACGCAGCGCGGAGCTCGCCGCCCGTTCCGGATACCTGGGCGTCACCAGCGGCATCGCCCAGATACGCGCGCTGGAAGCGGCGCTGGTCTCCAGCCAAAGCTCACTGGACTCGACCATCCTCGGCCGGGAAGTCGGTGTGCGTACCCAGGTGGATGTACTCAATGCACAGCAGCTACTGTTCAGCGCACGCCGCGATCTGGCACAGTCCCGTTACAACTACATCGCTTCCCAGCTGCGCCTGGAATCCTCGGTTGGCGATCTCAACGAAGACGATCTGCAACGCGTCAACGCGTGGCTGGACGGGAAGTAAACAGGGACAACAACAGCGCCAAAGCGGCGCTGCGCACTGCAGCCTCGGTGATCATCATCGATACCCTGACTGCGCTGCCGAAGACCGATCAACGCGTCTACGTACCGACCGTGCGAGTAATGACGCGGCAGCAATATCCATAAATTACTGAATTAAATCAAGTCGTTACAGGCTGTCGTGGATTTGAATCAAGGCCGCGACCCGCTGCGTCGCGCCGCGATGTGCCGCGGTAAACGCCACACCGGCTG
>JAQBGW010000097.1:0-6813 GCA_032128415.1 Betaproteobacteria bacterium
GGGATCGAGGGTGAGGGATGCTTTTGCCATACCCAAAATTCATTTTGTTACACGCTCTTAGTCTTCTAACGGATTGCCCGCCTGCGCGCGCAGTCCACGATAAACCGCTTCCGCCGTCAGCGGCAGGCTGGTCAGCCGCACGCCGACCGCATCATCGATGGCGCTGGCAATTGCCGGCGACACGCCGAAAGTGCCGCTCTCGCCCACGCCCTTGGCGCCGAACGGCCCGCTTTTCTGCACCATGGCCACCGCCTCGTTCTCCATCACCGGCGGTACATCGCGGATGCCCGGTATTTTGTAATCGGCGAGCGACGCGTTGGTGACCTGGCCGGCATCGAAATCCATGCGCTCGAACAACGTAAAACCCAGTTGCATGATGGTCGCGCCGGAGATCTGCGTTTCGACGATGGCCGGATTCACCGGGCAGCCGACATCCACCAGGTTGACGAGACGCGTCACCTTGAACTCGCCGGTCTCGGTATCGACTTCCACTTCGGCGCCGGTGGCGCCGATCATCCAGAACGGCGTGGCGTCAGTGGTCAGTCCGGTGCCCGGCTCCGGCGGCGTATACGGCGGAATGAAACTGCCGATACCGACGATGTTGCCGGCCTGCATGCCATACTTCTTGCGGAAGATATCGGGAATCGGCGTAGTTTCTGCGGACAGGCCAACCTCCTGCGCCAGTGCCATCAGCTTGTCGCGCGCATCCTCGGCCGCATTTTTTACCGCGTGGCCCATGTGATAGGTCGAACGCGAGCCCAGCGTCGCCATGTCGTACGGTGTGACATCGGTATCGGGATGCACCACTGTCACTGATTCCACCGGGATACCCAGCGCTTCGGCGGCGAATTGCGCCATTGCAGTATCCGAGCCCTGCCCCATATCCACGGTACTGCAATAAACGATACAACTGCCGTCTGCGCTGATGTTGACGATAGCCATCGACGTCGTTGGCGATATGCTCGCCTTGAAACCAATGGCGATGCCACGACCACGGCGGATGGTGCCGCTGCCTTTGTCGAATGATTTTTCCCAGTTCATGCGCTGCGCCAGCCGCTCCAGCACTGGTTCGATACCGGCATCGCGCATCAAGGTGCCGGTCGCCTGTGGCCGGCCTTCGCGCAGGATGTTCTTGCGCCGGATCGCCAACGGATCGATCTTCAGTTCTTTGGCGATCATGTCGGTGTGACTCTCATAAGCCCACACCAGTTGCGGGATACCAAAGCCGCGCAGCGCGCCGGCCGGCGTCAGATTGGTGTACAGCGAATAGGAATCGATGGCGACATGATCGATGTCGTACGGTCCCGGCGCGGTAAACCCTGATTTCTGCGTAATGCGCGGGCCGATGTCGGCATAGGCGCCGCCGTTCCACCACACTTCGCATTCGCGTGCGGTGATTTTCCCGTCCTTCGTCACGCCGCTCTTGATGCGCAGCGTCGTTGCATGTTTGGTCAGGGTGTAGAACTGTTCTTCCATGGTCAGTGCAATTTTTACCGGCCGCCCGGCGAGCAACGCCGCCGCCGCCGCCAATGCTTCCAGCTTGATATAGAGCTTGGCGCCGAAGCCGCCACCCAGATACGGCACCTTGACCCGCACCTTGTTCTCGGGCCAGCCGAGCAGGCGCGCGATCTCGATGCGCACGAACGATGGGCTTTGTGATGCGGTGTGGATCACCAGCTGATTGGGCGTGGGATCGACCACCGTGACGAACGGCTCCAACGGCAGATGCAGCACCTGCTGGGTACGGAAGGTGTGCTCAAACACGTGATCGGCTTCGGCAAAAGCTTTTTGCACATCACCGCGGCGCAAATGGAAATCCAGCGCAACGTTGGTATCACGCTTACCCTTCAGGTGCTTGAGATCCGGGAAAGTACCTGCGGGTTTCAACACCTCATGCACCACGGCCTTTGATGTCATCGCCTCGACTTCGTCAAACACCGCGGGCAGCTCTGCATATTCCGCAGCAATCAGTTGTACCGCGGCTTCCGCCACATGCGGATCAGCAGCCAGCACCAGCGCTACGGGTTCGCCGACGTAATGCACTTTGCCGATGGCCAGTATCGGCTGATCATGAAATGCCGGGCCATAATAAGGCTCGGGGATCAGCTTGCGGATGTCCTCCGCGGTGTACACCGCATAAACACCGGGCAGTGCCCGCGCTGCCTCCACATCGATGCTGCGCAGGCGCGCATGCGCCACAGTACTGCGGCAGACCTTGCCGTAGAGCATCCCGGGTAAACGCAGGTTGTGTACGTATTCGGCGCGACCGGTGACCTTGGCCAATCCTTCGACGCGCGGAATTGAAACGCCCATTGCGGCACCGGCATGATCCCTGCGCAGAATGGTGGTCATGGCTGGATTCCCAGCGCCTTGCGCACCGCACGCCCGGCATAAACCCGCAAAAGTTCTTTCTTGTAGGCCGCGGAACCACGAGCGTCACCGACCATCTCGGCTTCCGCTGCAGCGGCCTCACCGACCCGCGCCAGCAGCGCATCATTGACCGTTGCGCCGTGCAATACCGCCTCAGCGTCCGCCAGCCGTACCGGTTTTTCAGTCGCAGCGCTGACTACCACGCGCGCACTGTGCACCGTATCGCCTTCGACAGCGAGCGACACCGCGATACCCAGCGTCGGCCAGTCATCCGCGGTGCGCGTGGTGCATTTGATGTACGCAGAACGCCGTCCGTCCTGCGCCGGGATGCCGACTTCAGTGATCAGTTCGTTGCCCGCCAGCGCGGTTTCGTAATACCCGGTGTAGAGGTCGGTCATGGCGATGGTGCGCGACCCCGACGGCCCTGTCGCAGTCACCTGCGCAGCCAGCGCCATCAGCACCGGCGGCAGATCCATATGCGGATCACCGTGCGCGAGATGGCCGCCAAGCGTGGCGACGTTCCGAATCCGCACGTTGGAGAGCGTGGTGATGGTCGCGGTGATCACCGGCGCGACTTTGCGCACGATGTCCGCACCACCCAGTGCCGTCAAAGTGGCCAGCGCCCCCAGGCGCAGCCCGCCGTCAGAGCCATATTCTATTGAGGAATGACGCGCTTCGACGCCGCGCAGGCTGATCAAGCGCGTCGGCTGGAACACCCCCGCCTTCATCATCAGCATCAGCGCCGTGCAACCACCGAACGGACGCACCGACGGATCATTCGCATCGAGCAGATCGACGGCTTCGGAGAGCGACAACGGCTCCAGCACTTCAAACGGGCTCATGCCGCCCCCGTGGCTGCAGGTGCAAAAGCTGCCTGCAGGTTTTTCGCAAACTGTTTTTCCATGTCTTTTGCCTTGGCCTTGAGCACCGGCTGGCCGATGCTGCCGAGTTTGCCGGTCAATGCCGCGTCAATTTCATACTGAATGAGCGTTTGATCCCCGGCGGCGGTGAGCCGTGTCGATGACGTCGCAGTCAACCGCCCGACCAGCCCCATCGGCGTGCCCTCGATTTTCGCGGATATGGTATGCGGCGACGTCACCTCGGTCATTTCAACGGTAACCTTGAACTTGAAAGTCATATAAGCCACTTTTGTTTCAAGCACTGCATCAAAGCGGTGATCATCGAGTGGGGTCAACTCATGCACACCGTCGATGCACGATGCAAAAAAATGTACATCCTGCAGTTTTGCAAACACCGCCTCGCGCTGCGCACCGACCGCAATCTCCCCGCTGAATTTCATTGTTATTCTGCAGAAACCAAAGCGGGCTACTGTAATGGCAGCAACCGCGAAAATCAATGCGCGAGTTCAAGTCATGGGATAAAAAAATCCCCCGGCGCCTTGCGGCAGCGGGGGATTTCTGCAAAATACGGCAGATGAGGTTTTGAAACGCTTAGCGCGGACGTCCGGCGCCGGCACCACGGCGGGTGTCGGAGCGAAAACCACCACGACCCCGCGCATCGCGGGCCGGCGGCGCGCCACGGCGACCACCCGCGGGCGGGCGGCGCGCCTCGGTGCGCATGGGCACTTTTGCTTCAAAGCCCGGTACCGACAGACGCTCGATTGAGCGGCCGATGTAACGTTCAATCTGCTTCAACTGACGCGTGTCTTCCGAGGAAGCAAAGGAAATTGCAGTGCCCGATGCACCCGCGCGGCCGGTGCGGCCGATGCGGTGCACGTAATCTTCAGCCACTTTCGGCAAATCGTAATTAATGACATGCGAAATGCTCAGTACGTCGATGCCGCGCGCGGCAACGTCAGTGGCCACCAGCACGCGCACCGCGCCGCTGCGGAGACGCGCCAGCGTACGATTACGTTGCGACTGGTTCATATTGCCGTGCAACGCCGCAGCCTCATGTCCGCCGTGAAACAGCTTGTCGGCAAGGCGATCCGCGCCGTGTTTGGTTGCGGTAAAGACGATAGCCTGTGATTTGCATTCCTCGCGCAGCAGATGTTCCAGCAGGCGATGCTTGTGGCTGCCGTCATCGACGTAGTGCAGACGCTGTGCAATGTTTTCGTATTCGACCTTGGATGCCGTTACGGAAATCAGTTTGGGATCGCGCAGCAATTCGCGCGCGAGTTTCGAGATGTTGCCGTCGAGCGTCGCCGAGAACAGCATGGTCTGGCGCGTCGCAGGGGTTTTTCCGGCAATGCGTTTGACCGGTTCAATGAAGCCCATGTCGAGCATGCGGTCGGCTTCATCGAGCACCAGCAATTCGAGGCGCGAGAAATCAACACGCCCCTGATCGATGAAATCGATCAAACGGCCCGGGGTTGCCACCAGTACATCGAGTGGCTGCTCGAGCAGTTTGCGCTGCTTCGGATACGGCATGCCGCCCAGCACAGTACCAGTGCGCATGTGGCGCATGAACTTGCAGTATTTGTCGACCGCTTCGGTGACCTGCATGGCGAGTTCGCGCGTCGGCGTCAGCACCAGCACGCGCGGTCCGCGGCCGTGTTTCGCCGGCGCCAGTGCCAGACGTTGCAGCGCGGGCAGCACGAAGGCTGCGGTTTTTCCGGTGCCGGTAGGCGCGGACACCATCAGGTCGGCGCCGGCCAACGCGAGCGGTATCGCCTGCGCCTGCACGGGGGTGGGTTCAGTGTAGCCCGCGGCAGCAAGTGCCTGTACCAGGGCAGGATTCAGATTCAGTGAAGCAAAAGACATGATTAATAACTTTCAAAAACACAACGACCACCGAAAACCGGCGGCCACAATGGTCGCGGTTTTTCAGTAAAAAACGCGCAGGGTTGCTATCGCTGCAAGGCGAGCCGCGTAAAAAGACGCGACATCGGCCACCGGCGCACGGGTATCGTCGCTAACCGTGGCGGAAGCAGCTATTCAGGGAAGGAAGCTGAAATCGAAGGGGTCAGAGACAGATGCATCTGAAGCGAGTATTTGCGTAACAACATTTGCGTAACACCACACATACTGCCGCTTCAAGGTGCGCGCACTATACCGATAAGTGTCGGAAATAGCTAACCTTTTTCCAGGGGACGGCGTTGGCCTGCCATGGCAGGCGGTGGCGGCAGGTTCAGGAAAAGTCCGGTAATTCAAGGTAATAGAGCGTCACGCATGCTACAATCCGCCCCTTTTTTCCGAGGCACCACCAGTGTCCGCACTCGAGCAACGCCCGTTACGCAACATCGCCATCATTGCCCACGTCGATCACGGCAAAACCACGCTCGTCGATAAACTGCTGCGGCAGTCGGGCACTTTTGCTGCGCACGAGCAGATCACCGAGCGGGTGATGGATTCGAACGACCTCGAACGCGAACGCGGCATTACCATACTCGCCAAGAACTGTGCCGTCAGCTGGCAGGGCACGCACATCAATATTGTTGACACACCCGGTCATGCCGATTTCGGCGGCGAAGTCGAGCGCGTGCTGTCGATGGTCGACGGCGTACTGCTGCTGGTCGATGCCGTCGAAGGTCCGATGCCGCAGACGCGCTTCGTCACGCGCAAGGCATTGGCGCTGGGCCTCAAACCAATCGTGGTCATCAACAAGATTGATCGCCCCGGCGCGCGCGCCGACTGGGTGCTCAACCATACGTTTGATCTGTTCGACAAGCTCGGCGCTACTGAAGAACAACTGGATTTTCCCGTGGTCTACGCCTCCGCGCTGAACGGCTACGCCAGTACCGATCCTGAAGCCCGCGAAGGTACGTTGGAACCGCTGTTCAAAGCCATACTTGCCAACGTGCCGATGCGCGAAGATGATCCCAACGGCCCGCTGCAACTGCAGATCTGCTCGCTGGATTATTCCAGTTACGTCGGCAAAATCGGTATCGGCCGCGTCAACCGCGGGCGCATCCGCCCCGGCCAACAGGTCGCCTTACTCAAAGGTCCCGATTCAACCCCGGTGATGGTCAAAGTTAATCAGGTAATGGGCTTCAGGGGGTTGGAGCGCGTGCAGATTCAGGAAGCACAGGCGGGCGACATCGTGCTGGTCAACGGTATTGATGAAGTCGGCATCGGCGTCACGCTGGCCGATCCCGAGCACGCGGAAGCGCTGCCGATGCTCAAAGTTGACGAGCCGACGCTGACCATGAATTTTCAGGTCAACACCTCACCACTCGCCGGACGTGAAGGAAAATTTGTCACCAGCCGTCAGTTGCGCGAACGATTGAAGCGCGAAGTGATGGGTAATGTGGCACTTAAGGTCAACGATACCAGTGACGCTGACGTGTTCGAAGTCTCGGGCCGCGGCGAACTGCATCTGACCATCCTGCTCGAGACCATGCGCCGCGAAGGCTACGAGCTCGCGGTCTCCCGTCCGCGCGTGGTAATCAAGGAAGTGAACGGGGTGAAACAAGAGCCGTATGAAATGCTGACGGTCGATGTCGAGGAAGCATGCCAGGGCGCGGTCATGGAAGCGTTGGGC
>JAQBGW010000098.1:0-46377 GCA_032128415.1 Betaproteobacteria bacterium
CAGAACATGGTGCGGCGTCTGATGCCGCGGTTGATGGTGGTGCTTGATGCCAAGGGCGCGGTGCTGCGGCCGCAAGTCTTGCTCGATCTGGCCAAGGAGCCCAAGGCGTCACCGGGCGTGCCTTATCGCATCAAACGCACACTGGAACAGGGGAGTGTTCCAATTGATCCCGCCGAATTCTTCCTCTGATCCTGTGCCCGGTAATGACGGCGCGGAGCCTGGCGTTGCGCTGGGGGCGCTGGTAGCCCGGCTCGCAGAAGAATTTGGCGCCAACCCAGATACGCTGGCGCGCGTGGCGGTGGTGTTCCGCGAGGTACGTGAGCAGGCGTCGGACCTTTTCGTTCCTGCTCCCGGGACGCTGGCGCCGGCGTTTACCAGCACCGAAGCTTCAGGTGGCGCCGACGTTTCGGCATTGCATGCCGCGCTCGGCGAATGGGCGCTGGACGCTGAAGGCGAACCACTGGAGCGCATGCGGCGCGACTGTCAACGATTCCAGACCGCGATGACCAGGGGGGCATTACGTCTTTATGCAGGCGATCCCGAGCGTTGCGTAGAGAGTCTGCTGGCGCTGCAGCGCTTCAATTTTCTGCAGATCGCGTTGTTGGCGTCGCTGGCCTCACGTGGGCAGAGCGAAGGCGGCGTGGTGCGCACGTTGCCGATGCCGGAGTACGCGGCATTCATGGAGTTGTTCCGCAACGCCATCGAGACCCACCGGCAGGACGGAAAATCCCTCGCCTTGCTGGTGCTGGAGATCGGCAAGATCGATCAGATTGACCGACAGCTGGGTCTGCAGAAGGGTGAAGCGTTCATGCTGCGTGTTTCCCGGCGCATGCGCGAAGGGGTGTTGCGCAAACAGGATCAGCTCGGGCGGGTCAGCCGCGACCAGTTTATCTGTTTGCTGCCGCGCATCGCCGGCGAGGGCGTGGCGATACTGGCAGCGAACAAAATCCTCGGTGCGCTCGATACGCCGATTCCACTCGGTGACCGCGCATTTGATGCCGACGCAGTAATCGGCATTGTTGTTTATCCGGACCATGGCAGCGATCCGCAGGCGCTGGTGCGCAACGCAAAACTTGCCGCGCGCGCCGCGCGCAGCGCCACGGAACGGACTGCGGTGTACAACCCGGCACATGGCGCGAGCGAAGAGACGCAGATGCTCTATGAGGGGCGGCTTCGCTACGCGCTCGAACATGGATTGCTGCAACTGGTATTTGAGCCGCAACTGGATACCCAGACCGGGCGTATCGGCGGGCTGGACTGCGTTTTGCGCTGGACCGATAGCGAGCTTGGTGAGGTGCCGGAAGCAATGGCGCTGGAGACCGCAGAAACTGCGGGTCTCGTGCGGGAAGTCACCTGGTGGATTTTCAATAACGCCATGCGCCAGAGTGCCGAGTTCACCCGCGCCGGGCTGCAATGCAAATTGGGGCTGAATGTCACCGCAAGCGGTTTGTTGCAGGCGGATTTTCCGGAATTCGTCAGCCGTGCGCTACGCACCTGGGGCGTGCCACCGGGCCGGGTGGTCATCGGCATCCACGAGTCGGCGCTCACTGGCGAGCTGGCGCCGGTCAAGGACGCGCTCAGGCGGTTGAAGGCGCTAGGGGTGCGCTTGGGTATCAATGGATTCGGCACAGAATCTTCGTCGTTGACCAGTCTGGCGCAGTTGCCGTTTGACGAACTCAAGCTCAGTGCAGTGCTGGTCGGCGATATGCAGCAATCGGCGCTGCATGCAAAAATTGTGCGTTTAATAGTACGCCTTGCGCGGGATCTCGGCCTGCATGTCACTGCAGAGGGCGTGGGTGACGGCGCGACCGCCGTCGCACTGCTTGGACTCAATTGCGAGCGCGTACAGGGGCCGCATGTGAGCCAGCCGTTGAGCGCTGAAGAAATCCTGGTGTTCGAGAAGAGCGGTTCCGGCCTGGGCAAGTTGCGACTCTCCGATCTTTGATCGGAATAATGAGATGGAAATCAATTTCGACATCATCGGCGGCATTCTGGAACGCCGGTTGCATCAGGCGGATATCGAACGCCTGCTCACCGGCTTGTCTAATACCGAGAAGACGCAATTGCTGATGCGCATTACAGAGACCGTCCGGCGCACCACCGCGCTGGTGGATGTGGCGAACCGGGTATCGGATTCGCTGTCGCTGGATGTGCTGTTTCCACGGTTGCTCGAGGTGGTGACCGAGACCCTCAACGCGGAACGCAGTTCGCTGTTCCTCTACGACGCCGAAACGAAAGAGCTCTTTTCCCGGGTCATGCAGGGCAATGTCATCGGAGAAGTGCGTTTTCCCGCCGACCGGGGGATTGCCGGTTCGGTGTTTACCTCCGGTAGCGCCGAAATTATTCCGGATGCCTATGCCGATCCGCGGTTCAATCGCCGGGTGGATAACGAGACCGGATTTCGCACGCGAAACCTGTTGTGCGTGCCGATCCGCAACAAGAAAAAGATGGTGATCGGCGTCACCCAGGCACTGAACAAGCGCGAAGGTGAATTTGACGTGGAGGATCAGCACCTGCTGGAGTCATTGTCTTCGCAGGCTGCCGCAGCCCTTGAGAATGCACGCATGTTCGAGCGGGTCGAGCGCTCGCAGCGCGAAGAAGCGGTGCTGCTGGATGTGGTGAGTTTGATTACCTCGGAAATCCTGCTCGACCCACTGCTGGAGAAAATTCTCGCCGCAGCCACTCAGCTGCTGGGCGCGGATCGCGGCGCATTGTTTCTGTACGACGCTGCCACCAACGAACTGTGGTCGCGTGTCGCCGGTGGTGAGGTGGCGAACCGGATTCGCTTCCCCGCCATTGCCGGCATTGCCGGAGAATGTTTTACCAGTGGCAAGAGCATCAGTATCGATGACGCCTACAGTGATCCCCGCTTCAATCAGGCAGTGGACAAGGGCACCGGCTACCGCACACGCAATATTCTCTGCATGCCGATCACCACCAAGAATGGCAACAAGGTCGGTGTTATGGAAATTCTTAACAAGAAGGAAGGGCCGTTCTCCGCGACCGATCAGCGTCGGCTTGCCGCGCTGTGCTCGCAGGCGGCGGTGTCGATCGAAAACGCCCAATTGTTCGAAGACGTCAACAATTCACGCAATTACAACGAAGGCATCCTGCGCAGCATGAGCAACGGTGTAATTACGCTGGATGTCGCCAACGTAGTGAGCAAGGTCAATCCCTCGGCGCTGCGCATTCTGCAGCGTACGGAAAGCGAACTGCTCAGTCGCAAGTTGAGCGATCTATTCAGCGGGCCGAACAGTTGGGTGACCAACAGCCTGGAGAAGGTGTTGCGCACAGGACGCACCGACAACACGGTGGATTCCGATCTCTTGCTCGATGGCCAGCAGGCGGTCTCGGTGAACATGATGGCGGTGCCGTTGCAGGATATGCGCGACGAACGCATCGGCTCGATGCTGATCATGGAGGACATCACCCGCGAGAAACGGGTGCGCAACACCATGTCCCGCTACATGAGCAAGGCGGTCATGGACGAGCTGCTGGAGGGGGGCGAAGCAGCCTTGGGCGGCACCAACCGCGAGGTGAGCGTGCTGTTTTCCGACATCCGCGGTTTCACGGCGATGTCGGAGCGGCTGGGCGCGCGAGAGACCGTGGCCATGCTCAACGACTATTTCACCGACATGGTGGATGTTGTGTTTGCCCACAACGGCATCCTCGACAAGTATATCGGCGACATGATCATGGCGGTGTTCGGCTCGGTACGATCGACTCGGGAAGACGCGGCAAACGCGGTCACCGTCGGCAGCCGGATGATGATAGCGTTGCGCGAATTGAATGTCCGCCGCTCGAAGGCGGGCAATGAGCCGATCCGCATCGGCATCGGCATCAGCACCGGTGACGTGGTTGCAGGCAGCATCGGGTCGCCGAAACGACTTGAATACACGGTCATCGGCGATCGCGTCAATCTCGCTGAGCGCCTGCAGAATGCCAACAAGGTTTACGGCACCAGTGTGCTGATCTGCGAATCGACCGCAGCGCGCCTGCGCGGCAGCGTGCGTATGCGCGATCTCGACCTGATCCGCGTGCGCGGCATGCGGGTGCCGGTACCGATTTGCGAAGTGCTCGACCACCACACGCAAGAGAGCTTTCCGCGTATCGACGAGGTCGTCCAGGCGTTCGGGGAAGGGTTGGTTCATTACCGCAAACAATCGTGGGGGCAGGCGGCCGTGGCATTCAGTGCGGCGCTGGCTGCGCATCCCGGCGATCGCCCGTCGCGCCTGTATCTGGATCGCTGTGAGATCTACCGCGAGACCCCTCCGCCCGGCGAGTGGGATGGGGTCTGGACTCTGCCGGCGAATTAAATCATCGCGCTGCGGGTCCGCAAAAAGCGAAATCAACCGCGGTCTTGCGACCTGATACATAGTCGGCAATGGCGGCACCGGCGCCGCAGGCCTGAGTCCAGCCCAAGGTGCCGTGCCCGGTGTTGAGGTACAGATTGGCGTAGCGTGTGCCGCCGATGTACGGGACATTCGATGGTGTTGCCGGACGCAGCCCTGCCCACAATTGCGCATGTTCGATATCACCCGCGCCGGGGAACAGTTCAGCGACCCGGCGCAGAATGGCGGCGCAGCGCGCCGGGTTAAGTGTGGTGTCGTAGCCGGCGAATTCCGCAGTACCGGCAATGCGCAGACATTCGCCCAACCGTGAAAACACCAGCTTGTGTTCATCATCGGTCAGCGACACTGTGTAGGCACGTTGCGGATCGAGCACCGGCAACGTGACCGAGTAGCCCTTGACCGGGTAAATTCGCAAATTCACGCCGATGGGGCGCAGCAAGTCAGCGCTGTGCACGCCGAGGCAGACGACATAGCCATCGGCGGCAATCTGCTCCGGGGCGCCGTCGGCCGCTATGACTTGGACGGCGGTGATGTGCTCGGCAGTTTGCTGCGGGACGGCGGTGATGACAGTCCCGTAGCGGAATTGCACGCCGCGTGCGGCACACAACACGGCGAGTTCGCGCGTAAAACGGTAGGCGTCGCCCGACTCGTCATCGGGTGTATAGGTGGCGCCAACGATGCGCGTGCGCAGCGGCGCCAGCGCCGGCTCCAGCGCAATACATTCTTCGGCCGACAGCGTGACCAGCGCGCAACCCGCATCGCGCAGCCGAATGGCAGTGCGCTGCGCACCCTGCCATTCGTCCGCACTGGTGTAGAAATGCAGAATGCCGCGCGTCAACTGGTCGTACTGGATACCCGTCTCGGCGCGCAGCGCGCCCAGCATGGTGCGACTGTAACCGCCGAGTGCGACCAGTTGACGGATGTTGTGGCGCAGACGCGCCGGTGTGCACTCGCGCAGAAAGCTGAGGCCCCAGCGCCACTGTTGCAGATCAGCGCGCAGGCGGAACAGCAACGGCGCGTCCTCGCGGCCCAGCCAGCGCAGTAATTGCAGTGGCGCTCGCGGGTTCGCCCACGGCACGGCGTGCGTCGCTGATATCTGTCCACCGTTGGCATAGGAAGTTTCCAGCCCAACGCCCTCGCGCCGGTCGATGACGGTGACATCGTGGCCCGCTTTGCGCAAATACCAGGCGGTCGCAACGCCGGTAACGCCGGCGCCCAGGACGATGATTTTCATACGAGTCGGTGGCGTGGATTCGGCAAGCTAATAATTAAAATATATAATAAAAACAATTAGTTACTTCATTTTAGTCAGTGTAAGCGTGCATACACCTTTGATACGCAGCCGCTATTCCTGCGCCGCTACCGGGTAGCCCTGGGGCAGCAGCAACCACATGCGCAGCGGCTGTTTCATGCGTCCAGCCTCGCGCCCGGCATCGTCACCGAATCCCCAGAAAAAATCCGCACGCACTGCGCCGCGAATCGCGGAGCCGGTGTCCTGAGCCAGCATCAATTGATTCAGCGGCTTGGAACTCAGCGGCCAGGTGGTCGCCAGAAATACCGGCGCCCCCAGCGGCACATAGCGGGGATCGACGGCAATGGAGCGGCGCGCAGTCAGCGGCACGCCCAGTGCGCCCAGCGGCCCGCCCGTACCTGGCGGCAGTTCACGGAAAAAAATGTAGCGTGGATTGTGGTCGAGCACTTCGCGCAGCCTGGACGGGTTCTGCTGCGCCCAGGCCTTGATACCTTGCATGGAGGCGCGTTCCGCCGGCAGATCGCCACGATCAATCAGCAGCCGGCCGATTGAGCGGTAAGGATGGCCATTGTGGTCAGCAAAACCCACGCGCATCACGCTGCCGTCTTCCAGATTGATGCGGCCCGATCCTTGAATCTGCAGGAAGAATAATTCAACCGGGTCATCGACCCAGGCAATGGCTTTGCCCTGCACCGGTGCGAGCCCGGCCTCGATCTGTGTCCGATCGTAATACGGCACGATGCTTTTGCCGACGAGTCGCGCGCGCGGTCGCGGATCTTTGGCCTCAATACCGAATGCAGGCAGCTCTACGGCCACCAGATCATCGGGCACGCCGTAAACCGGATAACGATAGTGCGCCGTCGCGGTGCGGCTGCCGCGCAGCAGCGGTTCGTAATAGCCCGTGGTCAGGCCCTCACTGCTGCCGTTGGTATTGAGCAACTGCCAGGGGTTGAAGTGAGTCTCAAAAAAACGCCGCGCTTGTTCTCCGTCGGCACGCGGTACGTCCAGCGCCGCTGCGCAGACGGTACGCCAGACCTCTTGGGTGCGCAGTGCAGAACAGCTCGCGAGCAGCGCCGGCCAGGCCGTTGACGGATCATCCGCGCGCCAGCCCGGAAGATCGGCCCAGTCACCACGACGTAAATGATTGCCGGGCAGCGCGGTCGTCGGGGTTATCGGCAAAGCGGGCGTGGTGACCGGAGCCGGTGGTGCGGGCGCCGACACGACAGGGGGGGGCGTCACGGAGCCGGATTGTTCCGGCGTGGAACGACAGGCCACCAGTGCCAGCAGGGCGGCCAGAACAGCGAGCGCATTGCGCGCCCCGAAGGAAGTCCCCTTGGGGGGCGCCCCGAAGGAAGTCCCCCCGGGGGGCGAGGTAAATTTGCTACAGTCGGGTAGGCGCATTAGGGCGTCATCACGCGGAAAAGAGAAAACATGAGTAGTTTGCTGTGGTACTTGCTGGAAGTCTTGGCGGTGTTGGCACTGCTCGCCGGCGGTGTCTGGTTGATCTGGCCGCGCCGCGACGATGATTCTGATGCGTCCGGCAAGTCCTGATCAATGGTTTTTTCCAGTGTAATCATGCGGAACCAGCCGCCGGCCAATGCGGGTTGATCATCGATTACCCGGAGTTCGCGCACACCGGCCAGTGCGTCTTCAAACACCACGTCGGTGCGCGTCGCAATACGCCGCGCCAGCGGATTGATGGCCCGGCGCAACCACGCCGCATTGCCGGGGCGCAGAAACTTGTCGAGCAGCAACAGGCGACCACCCGGCTTCACCACACGCGCCGCTTCACGCAGCGCGGCGCGGGTATCCGGAACAATCGCCAGGATCAAGTGCAATACGACATGATCGAAGGTGTTGTCGCCAAACGGCAGGCGCTGGCTGTCACCCTGAATCCAGGTCATGTCGAGAGCCTGGCCGCGCGGCAACGCTTTCACCAGCATGGCGCGCGTCAAATCGAGGGCGGTGTAGCGATTCGTTGTCGGCAATAACGGCAGATCGAGTCCGGTGCCGACGCCATTGAGCAGGATGCGCGAATGGTTTGTCGCAGGTAGCCGGCGCAGGCTCCGCGCACGGGCGTGAGCCAATGCCGGGCCGACGATCCAGTCATAGACTGGTGCGAGTAATGTGTAACTGGTGCGGAGGGACATGCGCGCAGTATTTGTGCGCGACGCGATCAGTGCAGCACGCGTGGTGCTGATAGCGTGAACTCCGGGATCGGCGCATCAAAGCGTGTGCCGTCCTCGGCCACCATCTGGTAAGTGCCGCGCATGGTGCCTACCGGTGTCGTCAGCAGTGAACCGCTGGTGTATTCAAAGCTTTCCCCCGGCCTGAGCCGGGGTTGTGCTCCGACCACACCCTGACCTTTGACTTCCTGCACCATATTGTTGGCATCGGTGATGACCCAGTGGCGGCTCACCAGTTGGGCGGAGATCTCGCCGGTGTTGGTAATGGTGATGGTGTAGGCGAACGCGTAGCGCTCAGCGTCCGCATCGGACTGGGCGGGGATGTAGGTCGCGTGAGGCGCGACCGTAATATGATATTTATGTTCGGACATACGCTATTCTCGCACTCGCGGCGCCCCGGCGAAAGTTCCGCATGTTTGCGCGGCAGGGAACGGGTAAAATCGCGTTGACTTGATAGCTATCGATTAGACCCACATTGATCCGTCCCACATTGATCCGCCCCATATCGATCTGACCCAACCCCGGAAATGGTCATGACCCAGCGCATCGCCCCCAGCATCCTGTCTGCTGATTTCGCCCGCCTTGGCGAGGAAGTAAAGGCGGTAGTCGCCGCCGGCGCCGACCTTATCCACTTCGACGTGATGGACAACCATTACGTGCCCAATCTGACCATCGGGCCGCTGGTGTGCCAGGCCATCCGCCCCCTCGTCAATGTGCCGATCGACGTGCATCTGATGGTGAAACCGGTGGATCGCATCATTCCGGATTTTGCCAAGGCCGGCGCCAATATCATTTCCTTTCATCCGGAAGCCTCCGAGCATATCGACCGCACCATCGGCCTGATCAAGGAGCATGGTTGCAAGGCCGGGCTGGTGTTCAATCCGGCGACGCCACTGGATGTTCTCGACCACGTGATCGACAAAATCGATCTGGTGCTGATCATGTCGGTAAACCCCGGCTTCGGCGGACAGTCCTTCATTCCGGGGGCACTGGCCAAGCTGGCGGTGGCGCGCAAACGCATCGCGCAGAGCGGCCGCGATATCTGGCTGGAAATCGATGGTGGCGTGAAAATCGACAATATCGCGGAGATCGCGAAAGCCGGTGCCGACACCTTCGTTGCCGGTTCGGCGATTTTTGGCACCAAAGACTACAAATCCACCATCGCCGCGATGCGCGCCGCGCTCGCGAAATCCTGATCCCTCTGCACTGCCCGGTGGCGCCGGCAGTATCCGGCGCAGTTGACAAGCCGGGCGATGCGGGTTTACCGACACCATGACCCCCCGTTTTCCGTTGCGCATCAAAGCCGTCATGATTGATCTCGACGGTACTTTGCTCGACACCATTCCAGATCTGGCCGTAGCGACCAATCGCATGCTGGAGGAACTGGGTCGCGCACCGTTGTCGCTGGAGATGGTGCGCACCTTTGTCGGCAAGGGCATACCGCGACTCATCGAACGTGCGCTGGCAGGGTGCGTCGAAGGTCATGCAGATGCTGCAGCGCTGGCACGGGCGCAGCCGGTGTTCGAACGCCATTACGTGACGCTCAACGGCCTGCACACCACGATTTATCCCGGCGTGCGGGAGGGGCTGGAGCAATTAACCGCGGCAGGATTTCCGCTGGCCTGCGTGACCAACAAGGCGGGGGCGTACACGACGCCGCTGCTGGAACGCATGGGTCTCGCACATTTTTTTGCGCAGATCATTGCAGGTGACACGCTGGCGCGCAAAAAACCCGATCCGCTGCCCTTGCTGCACGCCTGCGCACAATTCGGGGTCGCGCCGGCGCAGATGCTGATGATCGGGGATTCGCTGAACGATGTGCAGGCGGCACGCGCGGCCGGTTGCCCGGTATTCTGCGTGCCGTATGGATACAACGAGGGTCACCCTGTGCAGAGCCTTGAAGTTGATGCTATAGTAAGCGCGCTGACTGAGTGTATCCCGTTGATTGTAAAGGCTTAATTGTGTCATTAATCGTGTCGTTTTCCACGAAGGCCACAACTGCTTCCCGCGTGCCGTGCTGGCGCCGCGATTGGCGTCGCTAGCTCGCGCCGCTGGTTCACGCTGTACCGGGTTGTTGTTTCGTACCGATTCGTGGAGTAAGACATGACAGAAGCTGAATTCAATCAACTCGCCGCCGCGGGCTACAACCGCGTGCCGGTAGTGCTGGAAACTTTCGCCGACCTCGACACGCCGCTGTCGATCTACCTGAAACTTGCGCATCAGCCGTATACCTATCTGCTCGAATCGGTAGTCGGCGGCGAGCGTTTCGGCCGTTATTCTTTTATCGGCCTTGCTGCGAATACCCGCATCGAGGTGCGCGACCACACCTGCTTCGAGTTCCGCGATGGGCGCGAGACGTTGCGCGAGGAAGCCGCGGATCCGCTGGCGTTTGTCGAGAAATACCTGCAGCGCTTCAAGGTGGCGACTGATCCACGACTGCCGCGGTTTTGCGGCGGGCTGGTCGGTTATTTCGGCTACGACACTGTGCGCTATATCGAAAAACGACTGGCCCGTTCAGACAAGCCCGATGAGTTGGGCACGCCCGACATCCTGTTGCTGGTGTCGGAAGAAATTGCCATTGTCGATAACCTCTCAGGCAAGCTGTCGCTGGTGGTCTATGCCGAGCCGGGAAAACCTGGGGCTTATGCCGCAGCGCGCGCGCGGCTGGCAGTGCTGCTGGAAAAACTGCGCACACCGATCTGCCTGCCGCAAAGCGCGCCGACCAGTTCCGAGCCTGCGGTCTCTGGGTTTGGCGAAGCGGCTTATCACCGGGCCGTGGAGCGCGCAAAAAAATACATATTCGAAGGCGACATCATGCAGGTGGTGCCTTCTCAGCGCATGAGCAAACCGTTTAATGCCACACCGCTGTCGCTGTATCGCGCGCTGCGGGCGCTCAATCCGTCGCCGTACATGTTTTATTTCAATCTGGACGATTTCCATGTCGTCGGCGCTTCACCGGAAATACTGTCGCGTCTTGAAGGCGATACGGTGACGGTACGGCCGATTGCCGGCACCCGTCGTCGTGGGGCAACGCCGGAAGAAGATGCGGCACTGGCTGCCGAGTTGCTTGCCGACGCCAAGGAGCGCGCCGAACACATCATGCTGGTCGATCTCGGTCGTAATGATGCGGGGCGTGTGGCGCAGACCGGCACCGTCAAAGTCACGGAACAGATGGTGATCGAGCGTTATTCGCACGTGATGCACATCGTGTCCAACGTAGAAGCGAAGCTGAAGCCCGGGTTGAGCGCGATTGACGTGCTGCGCGCGACATTTCCCGCGGGCACCGTGTCCGGTGCGCCCAAGGTGCGGGCGATGGAAATCATCGACGAACTGGAGTCGGTCAAGCGCTGCATCTACGCCGGCGCGGTGGGCTACCTCGGTTTCCACGGCAATATGGACGTGGCCATCGCCCTGCGCACCGCGGTGATCAAGGACGGGCGACTGCATGTGCAGGCGGGCGGCGGCGTGGTTGCCGATTCGCAGCCGGCGGCGGAATGGCAGGAAACCCAAAGCAAGGCGCGGGCGTTGCTGCGCGCGGCGGAAATGGCCGAGGCCGGCCTCGATACCCGACTGGATTGAGGTGCAACCATGCTGCTGATGATCGACAACTATGACTCCTTCACCTACAACCTGGTGCAGTATTTCGGCGAGTTGGGTGAGGATGTCGCAGTCCATCGCAACGATGAAATCACGCTGGATGAAATCGCGCGACTGAAGCCCGCGCGCATCGTGGTATCCCCCGGACCGTGCACGCCGAATGAGGCGGGTGTGTCGGTGTCGCTGATCAGGTCCTTCGCTGGCAAGATTCCGATTCTCGGCGTCTGTCTCGGTCATCAGAGCATCGGCCAGGCCTTTGGCGGCAAGATCGTGCATGCGCACCAGTTGATGCATGGCAAGACTTCACCGATCCAGCACGAGGGTGAGGGTGTATTTCGCGGGTTGCCACAGCCATTTTCGGCAACGCGATATCATTCGCTGGTCATTGAGCGCGAAAGTCTGCCCGATTGCCTGGCGGTGACGGCATGGACCGACGACGGGGAGATCATGGGCGTGCGCCATAAAACGCTGGCAGTGGAAGGTGTGCAGTTCCATCCTGAGTCGATCCTCACTGAACATGGCCACCGCATGCTGAAGAACTTCCTCGAGGAGAAAAGGTGAAAAAAAGGTGACAGATACCGTGATAAAGCCCCAGGATGCGCTGGCGCGCATTATCGAGGGCCGCGAAATATTTCACGACGAGATGCTGTCGCTGATGCGGCAGATCATGAGCGGTGAAGTATCGCCGGTGCTGATCGCAGCCATCGTCACCGGTCTGCGCGTCAAGAAAGAAACCGTCGGTGAAATTGCCGCCGCCGCCACGGTGATGCGCGAGTTCGCCACCAAAGTACCGGTGCCGGATACGCCCGATTTGATCGACACCTGTGGCACCGGCGGCGATGCCGCGCACACATTTAATGTTTCGACGGCAGCGTTGTTCGTCGCTGCTGCGGCTGGCGCGAAAATCGCCAAGCATGGCGGCCGTTCGGTATCCAGTAAGTCGGGTAGCGCCGATGTGCTGGAGGCGCTGGGCGCCAACATCAATCTCAAACCGGAAGCCGTGGCGCAATCAATTGCTGCCACCGGCATCGGCTTCATGTTTGCGCCGAATCACCACAGCGCGATGAAACACGCCGCGCCGGTACGCCGTGAACTGGGTGTAAAAACCATATTCAACATCCTCGGGCCGTTGACCAATCCGGCCGGCGCCAAACAGCAGGTAATGGGCGTGTTTCACGCGGATCTTGTCGGCATCCAGGCGCGGGTGTTGCAGCGTCTGGGCAGTCGGCGGGTGATGATCGTTCACGGGCTCGAAGGTCTCGACGAGTTATCGATCAGTGGGCCGACGATGGTCGGTGAATTGAAGGACGGGCAGATACGCGAATACATGGTGGCGCCTGCCGAAGTCGGTTTGAAGAGTCACAACAATAACGCAATCCGTGTCGAAGGCGTCGAGCAGTCGAAGGATATGCTGCTGGGCGCCTTGGACAACAAACCGGGTGCGGCACGCGACATCGTGGCGTTGAATGCCGGGGCGAGTATTTATGTCGCCGGACTGGCCAGTACGCTGGCCGATGGCGTCAAAAAGGCGCTATCTGTGATCGACAGCGGTGCGGCACGCCAGAAGCTTGACCAGTTCGTAGCGTTCACGAAAAGCCATGGCTGACATCCTGCAACGCATACTCGCGGTGAAGGCGCAGGAAATCAGCGCCGCGCAGGCGCGCGCCTCACTGGTAGAGGTGCAGACCGCAGCGAAAGCCGCATCACCGGCACGCGATTTCGTCGGCGCCCTGCGCACAAAGATTGCGGCGGGCAAGCCCGCGGTGATCGCTGAAGTCAAGAAGGCCAGCCCGAGCAAAGGCGTGCTACGCGAAGGTTTTGATCCGGCGGCCATAGCCGCGAGTTATGAACGTCATGGTGCGGCTTGCCTGTCAGTGTTGACCGACAGCCAGTTCTTTCAGGGCAAAATCGATGATCTGAAAGCAGCGCGCGGCGCCTGTGCGTTGCCCGTGCTGCGTAAGGATTTCATGATCGATCCTTATCAGGTGTACGAGGCGCGCGCCGCCGGCGCCGACTGCATACTGCTGATCGTCGCCGCGCTGGTGCCAGTGCGCATGCGTGAGCTGGAATCCGTGGCGCACGATCTGGGCATGGCCGTACTGGTCGAAGTGCATGACGGTACGGAACTCGACGCGGCATTGGCGCTGCAAACGCCGTTGATCGGCGTCAACAACCGCAACCTGCGCACCTTCGAGACCACACTGGATACCACGTTGGGTTTGCTGGCAAAGATTCCCGCAAACCGGCTGGTGATTACCGAGAGCGGGATTTTGGGAGCCGAAGATGTTTCCCGCATGCGCAGCCATGCGGTACACGGTTTTCTGGTTGGCGAGGCTTTCATGCGTGCCGCAGATCCCGGTGTGGAACTCGAGCGCCTGTTTGGCAGGGCGGCATGAGGCTGCCCCGACTCGACGACCTGATCATCGCCTTTGATCAGGGGCTGCGCACGGTGTTTGCGCCGGCACGCAGTGTGCGGGCAACGCCCGGCGATACGCTGCCGGACGCCGACATGGACGAGAGACAGCGTGGCCTTGCCGCGGCGTTGATGCGGGTTAATCACAGCGGAGAAATCTGCGCGCAGGCGTTGTATCAGGGGCAGGCGTTGACGGCCCGCGATTCGGCGGCGCGTGCTGCGCTGGAGCAGGCGGCACAAGAGGAAACCGAACATCTGGCATGGACCGAGCGACGCATCACGGAGCTTGGCGGGCGCAAAAGCGTGCTTAATCCGCTGTGGTACGCCGGTTCATTCGCCATCGGCGCCACGGCTGGTCTGCTGGGCGATAAATGGAACCTCGGATTTCTTGCCGAAACCGAGCATCAGGTAGTGCGGCACCTGGAAGGTCATCTGCAGCGGTTGCCGGAGGCCGATGGCAAAAGTCGGGCAATTGTTCAGCAGATGCGTGACGATGAAGCTCGGCATGCCTCCAGCGCGCTGCGTCATGGCGGCGCGGAACTGCCGGAGACAGTCAAGGCGGCGATGCAGTTGTCGTCCAAAGTGATGACCGGGACGGCTTTTTTCCTGTAAAACCGTGATGCACGCGGGGTCGCGCGCTCAGGCGTCGGTTTCGCGAACCTCAAAGTCGTGAGTGATCGCCGCAGTCTTGCCCAGCATGATTGACGCCGAGCAGTATTTTTCCGCTGACAATTGTACGGCCCGTTCGACCTGCGCCGGTTTCAGGCCTTTGCCCGTCACGATGAAGTGAAAGTGGATTTTGGTAAATACTTTGGGATCCTCTGCAGCGCGCTCGGATTCGATTTCAAGCACGCAATCGGTGACCGGTGCGCGTGACTTGCGCAGGATGTGCATCACGTCATAAGCCGTGCAGCCGCCGGTGCCCATCAGCACCACTTCCATGGGGCGTGGCCCCAAATTGCGCCCGCCGCCTTCCGGTGCGCCATCGATGACCAACGCGTGGCCGCTGCCGGATTCGGCAATGAAGGTGACGTTTTCTATCCATTTGATTCGTGCTTTCATGGGGTCTCCAGAAATTAACCTGATGCAAGCAGGCGCACACGATACCAGAGCATCCCGATCACTTCGTGGAAAAACAGCGCGGAATCGCGCAGTGCCCGGGCGTCGGGCAGTACATCGAGTACCGTAAACCGGAAGCCGGTGCTGAACGCGGTGGGTGCCGGAATCACCCGGAAGCCGGCGTGTTCAAAAGCGAGTCGCGCCCGCGGCATGTGCCAGGCGTGAGTGACCAGGTACACCGTGCGGATTTTTTCCGCCGCCAGCATCCGATAACTGAGTCGGGCATTGTCCAGAGTGTTGAGTGACCCAGCTTCAGCCCAGCGCACCGGAACGCCGAACTCGCGCTCCAACACCTGTCGCATGGCTTGCGCCTCGGTGACTGCGCTGCCTTCGGGACTGCCGCCGCTGACCAGTAACGGCAGGCGTGTTTGCCGATGCAGATGCGCCGCGTAACGCAGCCGTACCAACGTGGCGCCGAGGATGGTATCGCCGCCGTATTCGGGTGCGCCGTAATTCTTGCCGCCGCCGAGCACAATGATGGCCTGGGCGTCCGGCACGATTTGCACTGCCGCTGATGGGCCTGCCCACGCAGTACGTTCCCATTCTCCCAGCAGCAACCGCGCAGTGAGCGGCATCGACAACGTGTATAAGGTGGCTATTCCGACAGCGCTCAACAGGGTGGCCAGGCGCGGGCGGGTATGGCGCAGCGCATAGCCGGCGACCAGAACCAGCACTAACAGACCCGGGGGCAGCAGCAGAGTAGTGAGTGCGTTAGTCAGTTGCCAGGACCACATATTAGATGTAACTAACTGTTTATATTAAGTTAATTGTTGTTGCTTGGGGGTCCGGGCCGAAGGCCGGGCGGGGCGCGCCAGTTTGACACATCTACTTGATTTCCCATAAAATTCGCGGTTTCCCTGAACCATGACGAACAAGCAGGATCAAGCATGAAAACTTATTCCGCCAAGCCGGACGATATTAAACGCGAATGGTACCTGGTCGATGCCGCCGACAAGGTGTTGGGCCGGCTCGCCGCGGGAATCGCACATCGTCTGCGCGGCAAACACAAGCCCGAATTCACCCGCCACATCGACACCGGCGATTTTATCGTCGTCATCAATACCGGCAAAGTGCGTGTGACCGGCAACAAGGCCCAGGACAAGCTCTATCATCGGCACTCGACCTACCCGGGCGGTCTGTATACGACCAACTTTGAAAAGATGCAGGCCAAACATCCGACGCGTGCGCTGGAAAAAGCCGTCAAGGGCATGCTGCCCAAAGGCCCGCTCGGTTATGCGATGCTGAAAAAAATGAAGGCTTACGCCGGCACTGATCATCCGCACGTCGCGCAGCAACCCAAGACCCTCGAAATCTAGGATTAAAGACACCATGGCAGCAGTTCAAAAGAATTACGGTACCGGCCGGCGCAAAAGCGCAGTAGCCCGCGTCTATCTGCAGCCCGGCAAAGGCAACATCGTGGTCAACGGCAAACCGGTGGACGAGTTTTTCTCGCGTGAAACCGGTCGCATGGTTGTGCGCCAGCCGCTGGTGCTGGTTGAAAAATTGCAGGACTTCGACATCAAAGTCAACGTGGACGGTGGCGGCGAATCCGGTCAGGCCGGCGCGGTTCGTCACGGCATCACCCGGGCGCTGATCGATTATGATGCAACGCTGAAGCCGGCGCTGCGCAAGGCCGGGCTCGTCACGCGCGATGCGCGCGAGGTCGAGCGCAAGAAAGTCGGTTTGCGCAAGGCGCGGCGGCGCAAGCAGTTCTCCAAGCGTTAACGCTATTTGGAAGAACAGCAGTCAAGACAAAGCCGCCTCAGGGCGGCTTTGTCGTCTCTGGAGGCGGTGAAGTGGTGTGATATGCCGACATCGGCAGAGGCATGGGAGGCAAGACAGGTATGACAGCAAAGACCATCAAGGCCGGCATCGTCGGCGGTACCGGATATACCGGCGTCGAACTGCTGCGTCTGCTGTGCCAGCATCCGCATTGCGACCTGCGGGCGATTACTTCGCGCAAGGAAGCCGGTATGCCGGTGGCGGACATGTTCCCCAATCTGCGCGGGCACGTCGATCTGCGCTTCACCGAGCCGTCTGCTGCCGGGCTCGAACAATGCGATGTGGTGTTCTTCGCCACACCCAACGGCGTAGCCATGCAGGAGGCGCGTGCGTTGGTGGATGCCGGTGTGCGGGTGATTGACCTTGCCGCCGACTTTCGCATCCGCAATGTCGCGCTGTGGGAGCAGTGGTACAAAATGAAACACGCCTGTCCCGAGCTCGTCGCGGAGGCGGTGTACGGGTTGCCCGAAGTTTTCCGCGACCCGATCAGGAAGGCGCGCGTCATTGCCAATCCAGGGTGTTATCCGACGGCGGTGCAACTCGGTTTTCTGCCGTTGCTGGAAGCCGGCTGTGTTGATATCGGGCACTTGATTGCTGACGCCAAATCCGGCGTGTCGGGCGCGGGCCGCAAGGCCGAGACGCATATCCTGCATGCCGAAGCCGCCGACAATTTCAAGGCCTACGGTGTAACGGGGCATCGCCATCAGCCGGAAATTGCGCAGGAGCTGTCACGTGTCGCCGGGCATCCGGTTGGCCTGGTATTTGTGCCGCACCTGACACCGATGATTCGCGGCATCCATGCAACGTTGTATGCGCGTTTGACCAAGGCTGTGGATTTGCAGGTGTTGTACGAAAAGCGCTACGCGCAGGAGAAATTTGTCGATGTACTGCCTGTCGGCAGTCATCCCGATACCCGCTCGGTGCGTGGCGCCAACCATTGCCGGATTGCCGTGCATCAACCGCAGGGCGGCGATACCGTCGTCGTGTTGTCGGTCATCGACAATCTGGTGAAGGGTGCCGCCGGTCAGGCCGTACAGAACATGAATATCATGTTCAGCATTGCAGAAGATGCCGGGCTGACGCAGGTCGCTCTGCTGCCATGAGCGGGCGGCGGCGCACGCTGAAAGCTTTCGTCCGGCGTTTCGGCATTCATGCGCCGCGCCTCTCGGTGCGACCGCATTTACCCTGGTACTGGCAATGGCTGGGCTACGTGGCGCTGGTGGCTGTTGTCGCTGGGGTGGCCTGGATTACCTACAATTATGGACTGGAGCTCGCCGGGTTCCGCAAGACCGAAGCGGCGCGCGTGCGCACGGAACTCAGCGAGATCGTGCAGCGCCAGCAGAATGAGCTGGTCGGACTGAATGCAAAAATTATTTCTGCCGAACGCCGGTTGCAGATTGAGCACGCAACCTATGGCGATCTCGCACGACAAGTCAAAGCGTTGGCACAGGAAAATGCGACGCTGAAGGAAGATCTTGCGTTTTTCCAGTCGTTGACTGCCACGGGCAAGGTTGGCGCGATCAGCGTGAACCGTTTTCGCATGTTGCCGGAGACAGTGCCTGGCGAATATCGCTATCAGTTGTTGCTGGCGCAAACGGGGGCGCGAGCCAAGGAGTTCCACGGGCGGTTGCAGCTGGTGTTGAATTTGGAGCTGGATGAACGTAAAGTGGTGATGGTGCTGCCGCCTGACTCTGAGGGAGCTGCTGGTTCCAAGGAATACCAGGTCAGGTTCAAGCTGTTTCAGCGTATCGAGGGCATGTTCAGGATTCCGCCGGCTGCAGTGGTAAAGGGCCTGCAGGTACGCGTGTTTGAAGGTAATTCAGAAACACCAAAACTGACGCATAACGTTACTCTTTCATAGCAGGAGATTTTCATGTTCGGAAATAAACCAACCAAACCGCAGAATCGCATCGATTGCCTGATCGGAGCCGGCACGGTGATTAAGGGCGACCTGACGTTTGACGGCGGGTTGCGCGTGGATGGGCGCGTGCACGGCAACGTGCTTTCCGCTGAAGGCAAACCCGGTGCTTTGGTGCTGTCCGAGGCCGCCCAAATCGAAGGCGAGGTTCGCGTATCCCATGTGATTATCAATGGCACCGTGGTCGGTCAGGTGCATGCTACGGACTATATTGAACTGCAGAGCAAAGCCAATGTCACAGGGGATGTGTATTACCGGACCCTCGAAATCCAGCTGGGTGCCGTGGTTCAGGGTCGATTGGTCTATCAGGATGACGCCAAGGCTGATAAAGTCGTCAAATTAAAGCCCGCTGCGGTCGATTGACCGGATGGTCGGGGGGCGAGGATAATGGCACCCCGTTTGCAGTATCGAATCAGGAGCAAGCAATGAATGCAGTCACCGAACGTTTACCCGATCCGCTGGTGTTTACCGAGAACGCTGCGGCCAAAGTGCGGCAGTTGATCGAAGAAGAAGGCAATGTCGAGCTGAAGCTGCGCGTGTTCGTGACCGGCGGCGGCTGCTCCGGCTTTCAATATGGCTTTACGTTCGACGAAGCCGTAAATGACGACGACACTTCGCTGCAAAAAGGCGGCGTTACGTTGCTGATTGATCCGATGAGCCTGCAGTATCTGGCTGGCGCCGAGATCGACTATCAGGAAAACGTCGAGGGCGCGCAGTTTGTCATCAAAAATCCGAGTGCTACTTCCACCTGTGGTTGCGGGTCGTCGTTTTCCGCCTGACCGAAAACTACAATACAGAATGACTGACGGAGGCTGCGGCCTCCGTTTTGTTTTTCAGGCGGGATAAATTGCGCCGAGCACCCGCAAGCCGCGGGCGCCAGTGACTGTCGGCAGATTACCCGGTTCACGCGCCAGTGTGCGGGCGGCAAGCCAGGCGAACGCGATGGCTTCGACTGATTCGGCCGCAATTCCCAGTTCATCAGTTGCGGCAACACGGCGGCCGGGCAGTAGCGCAGCAATGCGCTGACGCAATGTGGTATTGCGTGTGCCGCCGCCGCACAAATAAATCTCCATCGTACCGGCGCAATGCGCGCCCAGTGCATGAGCGATCGTTACCGCCGTAAGTTCCAGCAACGTGGCCTGGACATCGACAGGGCGCTCATCGCCAGTCAGTGCGGGTTGTATCCATTCGATGTTGAACAGATCGCGGCCGGTACTCTTCGGTGGCGACCGTTTGAAGAAATTGTCTTTCAGCAAATGTTTTAGCATTTCGGGAAGAACTTTGCCCTCATTCGCCCATGCGCCATCGGTGTCGTAGTCGACACCGCGATGCTGGCGTATCCAGCCATCCAGCAGCACATTGCCGGGACCGCAATCGAAGCCGCGCACGTCCCCCCGGACCGGCAGGCTGGTGATGTTGGCGATGCCACCGATGTTGACGATAGCTCGTGCCTGCAGCGGATCGGCAAATACGGCGTGATGAAACGCCGGCACCAGCGGCGCGCCTTGGCCGCCGGCGGCAATGTCGCGGCTGCGGAAATCGCAGATCACGCTGATTCCCGACAATTCAGCAAGTAGTGCGCCGTTGACGAGTTGCAAGGTGTAGCCCGCATCCGGGCGATGGCGTACGGTCTGCCCGTGGCAGCCTACGGCAACAATGTCCCGGGCTGCTACATGCGCCTGCGCGAGCAGCGCGCGGACAACGGCAGCGTATTCCGTTGCCAGCGCGTTTGCCGCCAAAGTGGCGCGGTGCAATTCATCGCCACCAGGTGTATTCAGCGCGAGCAGCGTGTCGCGCAACACCGGAGGCATGGGATGGTGGACGTGCCCGAGTACAGTGGGGTGCGCGTCATCCGTCGCCAGAGCGGCGTCTATGCCGTCCATGCTGGTTCCGGACATTAACCCGATGTACAGACCGGGCATGGGGGCTTACTGGACGGAGGCGGTGCTGAATTGCCGCAATAACGCGAGACGCTCAGCCATCGGTAGCGCCGCCGCAGTGAATGCCGCTCGGTAGCGCTCGGCCAGAGGCGGGGCCGACGGCATGACGACGCGCAGCGGATTCTGATGTACGTTGTTGATGCGGAATTCGTAATGCAGGTGCGGACCGGTGGCGACGCCGGTGCTGCCGACGAAACCGATAACATCGCCTTGATCCACGCGCTTGCCGCGCCGCATGCCGGGCGCAAAGCGAGACAGATGGCCGTACCAAGTCGTGTATTTGGACTGATGCCGCAGTACCACGAGATTGCCGTAGCCGCCCTGACGTCCGACAAACTCAACGGCGCCGCTGCCGGTCGCCTTGATTCGTGTGCCGGTCGGTGCGGCGTAATCGACGCCGCGATGCGCGCGCCAGGTTTTCAGCACCGGGTGCAGGCGTGAACTTGAAAATCCCGAACTAACCCGGGAAAACTCCAGCGGTGATCGCAGAAAGGCCTTGCGGATGTTTTTGCCGTCCAGCGTGTAATAGCCGCCCTGGCCTTCGTTGTTCTGGAACCACACGGCCTGGTATGTCCTGCCCTGATTGACAAACTCGGCGGAAAGCAGTCGTCCGGATTTAACCGGTACACCCTGGTGATATTGCATCTCGTAAACAGCAGAGAAGCGGTCGTCGCGGCGCAGATCACGATGAAAATCAATGTCGGTCGAGAATATGTCGGCAATTTGCACGGCAATGGCGTCAGACATGTTGATCGCGTCGGTGGCGGCAAACAATGAGGAGGAGATGACGCCTGATCGCATGTGCTGCCGGGTTTCGAGTTCGGCGGGACCTTCCCAGACCTGTAATGCATTGCCGTCAAAATCGAGTTTCAGCAACAGATCGCCATTGAGGTAGCGCAACGCGAGCAAGTGTCCATCTGCAGTGGATCGGGCGCTCACGGTGCGGCCCGGAATCAGCCGGTACAGCGCGCGCGCCTGGTGCGATCGTTGCTGTACCAGCGCGGCGCTGGCGTCGTTGATCTGCAGGCGCTGCAGCAGCGTGGCAAGGGTGTCGCCGCGCGCAATGTGGGCTTCGCTCCAGTATGACTCCACCGCTGGAGCAACGGTCGGCGCAGCTGGCAGACTGATGTTTTCGATCACACTGTGCCGTGGAACCGTATCAATCACGGTGTCGGGGGCGATGCCGAAGGCCGCCATGACGCCGACAAAGGGCAGCGCCAGCGCCAGCAGCACGCGCCGCAGCACGCCGCGGTGAAGCCAGCTTGAAAGCATATGCGCTAGAATCGTGAATCGCGCCAACATGCGCCTTTCTTTATCAAATCGCGCGTAAAACATGCACTACCCTTGTCAAATCGCGCGGAAAACATACGCCTCCTATCTGATTTACAAGCCTTTTTCAGATACAAGCTTAGCAGAAAAACCCGGAGTTAACCTGTTGAAATGACGCACCCATGACCACGATAGATCACCAGATCGACATCATCCGCCACGGTTGTGATGAACTGCTGCGCGAGCCTGAGCTGCGCGAAAAACTGGCGGCAGGGCGTCCGTTGCGCATCAAGGCAGGATTTGATCCGACGGCGCCGGATCTGCATCTCGGCCACACTGTGCTGATCAACAAGCTGCGCCAGTTTCAGGAACTCGGCCACCACGTGTTGTTTCTGATCGGCGATTTCACCGGCATGATCGGCGACCCGACCGGCAAGAACGCAACGCGACCGCCGCTTACGCGCGAGGAGGTCGCGCGCAATGCCGAAACCTACACTACACAGGTGTTTCGTGTCCTCGACCGCGCGCGCACCGAAGTGGTTTTCAACTCAACGTGGATGGATCGCATGAGCGCGGTCGACATGATCAGGCTGGCGGCGTCGCACACGGTGGCGCGCATGCTTGAGCGCGACGATTTTTCCAAACGCTACCGTGGCAACCAGCCGATTGCCATTCACGAATTTCTCTATCCGCTGGTACAAGGCTACGATTCGGTCGCGCTCAAGGCCGACGTCGAACTCGGCGGCACCGACCAGAAATTCAATCTGCTGATGGGCCGTGAATTGCAAAAGCATCACGGGCAACCGCCGCAATGCGTACTCACCATGCCACTGCTCGAAGGGTTGGATGGCGTCAACAAGATGTCGAAGTCACTGGGCAACTACGTTGGCATCCAGGAACCGCCCAATGAAATATTCGGCAAGCTGATGTCGGTGTCCGACGATCTGATGTGGCGCTACATCGATCTGCTGTCTTTCAAACCTGTCGAGACGACCCGTCAGTGGCGCAAGGAAGTTGCCGGCGGTCGCAACCCGCGCGATATCAAAGTGGGGTTGGCGCAGGAGATTGTGGAACGCTTTCACGGTGCTGCGGCGGCGCAAAATGCCCTGGCCGATTTTGAGTCGCGATTCAAACAGCACGAGATACCGGACGATCTGCCCGAAGTGAAACTCGTGGCGGAGTCCGGTGGTCTGTCGATTGCCGTCGCGCTGAAACAGGCGGGGCTCACGGCGAGCACATCGGATGCGCTGCGCATGCTGGCACAGGGCGGGGTCAAGATGGACGGCGAAAAAATCAGCGACAAGTCACTGCAACTCGCGCGCGGTGCGAGCGTCGTGCTGCAGGTCGGCAAGCGTAAATTTGCGCGCGTGACCGTTAAATAAATATCAATAAAAACAATAAGTTACATTGATATCACGGCGCAGCGCGGTAACGCTGCATGAACGCCGTATCGATGTGATTCTTCCAGTTCCACACCCACGCACCGCCGAGCGCCACGGGCCCGTAAGACGCAACGGCATAACGATCTCCGGTGCTGATCAGCCCCAGCGTGGTGGTCTGCGGGCGATACGCCAACAGCGACTCACCACGCAGTGCGCGACGCAGATTTTCTGCGAGCGGCGGACCCTGGCGCACAGCATAGACGCCGGATTTGGGACGAGGTGTCGCAATCATGGAAGCGACATCACCGGCAGCAAACACTTGGGGATGCGAAATTGATTGCAGTTCGCTGTTAACTGCAATGAAGCCGCGTTCATCGGTTTGCAGGCCGCTGTTGTGTGGCCATGCCGGCGCTGCAGCACCCGTGATCCAGACCACGTGATTCGCCGGCAACAAGTTGCCGTCGTCCAACTCCAGACCGTCGGGCAACGCCCGGCGCACGGGAGTGTGCAGACGCACGGCGATGCCGCGTGCGCTCAGGATGGCATCGAGCCGGCGCTGCACGCCCGCGGGGTGTGACGCCAGTATTGCCGGACCGTCGCTGATAATGGTGAATTGTGCGCGGCCGCTTTCCCCATGGATGCGGTACTGCATGGCCAGTGCCACTTCTATGCCACCGGCACCGGCGCCGACTATGGCTATATGCAAATCGGTCGCAGCATTACGCGCCGCTGCGCGTAATGCTGCCCAGCGCTCCAGAAACTGCGCTACCGGCTTGACCGGCATGCCATGCTGGTCGGCACCCGGAATATTCGCAGTGATCGGTGTCGAGCCGGTATCGATGGAGACGATGTCGAAAAATTGATCAGCATCGTTCACGCATCGCGCCGTGCCGCGCGTCAAATCGAGCCCGCTGATGGCGTTTTCAACGCGCGTCACGCTGTTACGGCGGCACAGCGCATCCAGATCGATATGGCATTCCTCAAAACGATAATGCCCGGCGATAAAGCCGGGCAGCATGCCCGAGTAGGACGTGTGGCGGTCGGGGCTGATCAGCGTTACCGTGACGCCGGGCTCCGGGGCGAGCCCCCAGCGACGGATGACTTCGACATGACTGTGGCCGCCGCCGACCAGCAGCAACCGTCGGTTCATGCGCGGTACTGCGGTGCTATCAGCGCCCCTTCCACAGTTCGTCTAATCGCGCCTTACGACCGCAACTGGTCTTGTAGTAATTGTAGCGCAGCGGATTTTTCTTGTAGTAATCCTGGTGGTATACCTCTGCGGGATAAAATTCAGTCGCACGTGATATCAGCGTGCGGATTTCACCGGAGAACGGTTTGTTCTTCATGAGCGCCGCTTTCGAGGCCTCTGCTGCCTTGCGCTGTGCATCGTCGTGAAAAAATATTTCGCTGCGATACTGTGAGCCGTGATCGCAAAACTGGCCGTTGAATTGGGTCGGATCGATGTTATGCCAGAACGCATCCAGCAATTGCGCATAGCTGACTTTCGCCGGGTCATAGACGACCTGCACCACCTCGTTGTGGCCCGTGCCGCCGGTGGATACCTGATTGTAGGTCGGGTTCTTGGTGCGCCCGCCCATGTATCCGGATGTCGTGAATAGAACGCCGGGCACTTCGTCGAAGAACTGTTCCGTACACCAGAAACAGCCGGCGCCGAAGGTGGCGATGGCGCTGCCCGCGGGGGCTTTGGGCAAAGCCGCCGGTTTGTCGTACTGCGCCTGGGCTGATAGCGAAAAAAATACCACGCACACCATGGCCAGACGGCAGAAAATACCTTTTAAAATCATTAACATTGCTCAAGTCTCCCGGTTAAAACCAGTATATCGGATAATCCCTGTATTCAGACCCGGCGTGCCGGGCCTCGTTCATTAGTGGAGAAAACATGCGGCGCATTACACTCACGCAGTATTTGGTCGAACAGCAGCGGGAAAAAGGCATCGTATCCGGTGAGCTGCGTCTGCTGATCGAAGTCGTCGCACGCGCCTGCAAATCGATTAGCAACGCAGTCAGCAAGGGGGCGCTGACCGGCATACTCGGTGGTGCCGGTACCGACAACGTGCAGGGTGAGGCGCAGAAAAAGCTCGATGTCATTTCCAACGAAGTATTGCTTGAAGCCAACGAGTGGGGCGGCCATCTGGCGGCGATGGCCTCCGAGGAAATGGAGCATCCGCACCAGATACCCAACCGTTATCCGCGCGGCGAATTCCTGTTGTTGATTGATCCGCTCGACGGTTCATCGAATATCGACGTTAACGTGTCGGTCGGTACCATCTTCTCCGTGCTGCGTTGCACCGAGGGCTGTGAACCCAACGAGCAGGCCTTCCTGCAGCCGGGATCGCGGCAGGTCGCCGCCGGATTCGCGGTCTATGGACCCTCGACCATACTCGTGCTGACGGTGGGCAACGGCGTGGCCGGCTTTACGCTGGATCGTGAAATGGGCAGTTGGGTGCTGACCCAGCCGAAAATCGAAATCCCCGCCGACACTGCCGAATTCGCCATCAACATGTCGAACATGCGCAATTGGGCGCCGCCGGTGAAGCGCTACATTGACGAATGCCTGGCCGGCAAGAATGGTCCGCTCGGCAAGGATTACAACATGCGCTGGGTGGCTTCAATGGTCGCTGACGTCTATCGCGTTCTCTCGCGCGGTGGCATTTTCATGTATCCGCAGGACACAAGATACAAAGAAGGCCGATTGCGGTTATTGTATGAAGCCAATCCGATGTCGATGATTGTCGAGCAGGCAGGGGGAGCGGCCACCAACGGCCACCAGCGCATACTCGACGTGCAACCCGACAAGCTGCACCAGCGCGTCGGCGTCATCCTCGGCTCGCGCAATGAAGTGGCGCGGGTGACGGGATACCACACCAAGCCGCAGTAACTGTCAGGATTCCCGACGCGGCACGACCAACCCGCCGTGTTCACGAAAAGCTGAGGAAAAATCATGTCTGCAACAAGCAACAACGCCGGCGCGCGCGAAGTCGCCACGCTGGGCGGCGGATGTTTCTGGTGTCTGGAGGCCGTGTTCGACGGCATGACGGGCGTCGATTCCGTTGAATCGGGTTATTGCGGCGGGCATGTGGACAACCCGACCTATGAGGACATCTGCGGCGGCGACACCGGGCACGCCGAAGTCGTACGCATTACCTTTGATCCCGCGGTGGCGACGTATCGCGACATCCTTGATGTGTTCTTCACAATACACGACCCGACGTGCCTGAATTTCCAGGGCAATGACGTCGGCACCCAGTATCGTTCGGTGATCTATTTCCATACGCCGGAGCAACAAGCCTCGGCAGACGCGGCCATCCGCGACCTGACGGCGGCCAAAATTTTTGATCACCCGATAGTCACCGAAGTGACGCCGGCCCCGCGTTTTTACGTGGCTGAGCAGTATCACCAGGAATATTTTGAGCGCAATCCGCGGCAACCGTACTGTCAGGCCGTGGTGTCGCCGAAGGTCGCCAAGTTCCGCCAGAAATTCGCTGCCCGGCTGAAGCGGAGATAGCGGTGCGCTAGCGCTAGCGCTGGCGCAGCAGCGCAACCAGCGACTGCGCGAGCTTGATCAACGTCAGCGGCGCGGAACCTTCAGCCTTGTTGTTGGCGATGATCGTGCATTCGTGCCCGGCAGCCAGCGTTGCGGCGCACAGCCGCGCAATCGATTCCCGCGTGGCACTGTCTTCGTCCACCAGCCGGTCGAAGGGCGTGAATCGCGTTCTGGCGTCTTCGTAACCATATCCGGAACGCAGATTCCAGCGCACGATTAACGGCCCTGGGCCAAATCCCGACATGGCTGCGGCCTGTGCCGCCACCGGTGGCATGCGCGGATGCACGCCGATGCAGTACCGTACCTTCGCCTCGTTGAGCGAGGTGAAAAAGCGGCGCGTAATCATGCGGTCATCGCGCATTTCCACCGCATACAGCGGACCTTGCGGCAGCCGGCTGAGAAATTCCTGCAACTGCGCGATAAACCGTTCGGGTGCCCGCGTCAGCGCCCGCCCCAGCGGCGGAAACTGGAACAGCAGCGGACCGGCTTTTGCACCCAGCCCTTCGATGGCCGGGCCGACAAACTGATCAGTGGCATAGGCGGCGTCGAGGTATTGTGCGTTCGGCACGTTTTTTTCGCCGCGCTCAGCATGTGTCAATGGCATCGTCAACACGCCGGGCGCCTTGACTACAAAACGGAAATGTTCCGGCACCTGTCTTGCGTACACCTCGTATTGCCACGCTGGCAATGGCGCATAAAACGAGCGATCTACACCGACGGTAGTAAACAGTGGATGTTGCGCATAGGCCGTAAGACCATGGCGCGACAGGTCTCCCGGAGGCACTGTGTCCGCCCAGACGATGCCGCGCCATCCGGGAAAATGCCAGGAAGAAACGCCCAGTCGCAGGCCGTCCGGCAGTCTGCGCGCCAGTTCGCGCACCTCGGCGCCGACGTCCATGGCAGCGATTTCCACTGCGCGATGCGTGGGGCCGCCCCGTGTTTCCCCCTCGAACAAGGACATTTGCCTGGACATGAGGTGGGCGCTCTACCGAGGGAAATGGTTGACTGTCACTGTCCGGCGACGCGCAGATGGGCGTGCCGGGCTTGCAGTTGATGCAGACTCACAATTCAAGTTCCTCCAGTAGGTCATTGATTTGCTTCTGCTCTTGCACTGCAGGTTAGCGGCATGGGAGCGCGCCGGGAAGCCGCTATTGTGCGGCCACAGGCGCCATGACACAAACCGGTCTTTATTGATTGATGTTGCAGCGCCGTACGATAGCGCTTGAACATCGTGCCGTACCCTCTGTAAATCACTCTGGAATTGATTGACAAAGCCATTTTCCCTCGGCATCCTCTCTACACCGTGCAACACCACGGCAAAACAGACTAAGCTGAACAAGCAAAGTATATTCGAGCAACTTAAACCGACTTAAACCAGACAGACCTGAACGGGAGATCAATCGATGGCTGCAAAGAAAAAAGCTACCAAAAAAAAACCCGCTGCTAAGAAAAAGAAAAGCGGCGCGAAGCGCAAACCCAATGCTGCATTCATGAAGCCGATGCAACCGAGCGCAGCACTTGGCGCGGTGATTGGCAATGGCATGATGCCGCGTACCGAAGTGACCAAGAAAATCTGGCTGTACATCAAGAAGCACGACCTGCAGGACAGCAAGAACCGTCGCAACATCAACGCTGACGAAAAATTGAAAGACGTCTTCGGCGGCAAGAAGCAGGTGTCCATGTTCGAAATGACCAAACTGGTCAACAAACACCTGAAGTAACCCGTAGCTGCATCGGGTGAACTTCAAGTAACCCTTTGTTTTATTGGGTAAAACGGGGCGCTGCGGCGCCCCGTTTGTTTTGCGACAGACCTCCCGGTTTTAACCTGGTACGTCGTTCAGCGCTAGGCCTGCCGTGGGTGTTTTGACTGCCACGAAACCATCGCCACACCAAGGCAAATGGTGACGATGCCGACGATCGACAGCAGTGATGGCACGACGCCGAACATCGCCAGTTCCAGCACCACCGCGAAAATCGGCGTCAGGTAAATCAGGCTGCTGACCCGCGTTGCCTGGCCGCGACGCATCAGCGTATGGAATGCGTTGACCGCAAGTATCGACGCGCCGATGACCAGAAAGACGATGGCTCCGGCGAGCGCCCATGACCAGCGCACAGCGGCTCCCTCGACCAGCCATGCCAGCGGCGCCAGGACGGCAATGGTTGCGACAAACTGCAGCAGGGCAGCTGCACGCAGATCCACTGCCGGGCAGAACGTCCGCTGGTAGAGCGTGCCGGCGGTGACGCCGGCGAGTGCGATGGTGACGGCGACAAGACTGCCCAGTGTGGCTACGCGTACATCGATCTTGTGCCAGACGACCAAAGTGACGCCGGCGAGACCGACGGCGATCCCCAGCCACTGCCGCGCGCCGAGACGTTCACCCAGCCAGCGCCCGGCAATCACTGCCGTCAGCAGCGGCTGGATCGACAGCAACACGGCAGTGATGCCAGCGGATATGCCCAGATACTGCGTGTAGTGGCTGCCGCCGAGATGCACGGCATGCATCAGCAGTCCGGCCACGATAATGTGACCGGCCTCGCGGCGGCTCGCCGGCCAGCGCGGTTTGACGATCAGCACAATGGGTATCAAACACAGGATGCCGAAAGCAAAACGCAGCGTCAGGAAGGTGAAAGGCGCAGCGTGTTGCAGACCGATCTTGGTGGCGATAAAGCCGGTTCCCCACACCGCGACGAAATACCACGCCAGCAGCGTATCCCACGAGCGGGCAGAGAGCAGGGCGGGCAAGACAGCGTGTTACGGCGCGAGCCGGCTCAATTGCCAAAGCGCGCCGTCGCGCGCATACAGCAAGCGGTCGTGTAACCGGTTGGGCCGGCCTTGCCAGAACTCCAACATACTCGGCGTCAGCCGGTAGCCACCCCAATGCGTGGGTCGTGATGGACGATCACCGAGTTGCGCAGCGGCAGCAAAATGCTGTTCGAGCGCGGCACGATCCGCGACCGTATCGCTTTGCGGCGAGGCAATGGCCGCGTGGCGGCTGCCCAGCGGACGGCTGTCGAAATAAGTGGTGGATTCGGCAGCAGTGATTTTGGCGATACTGCCCTCGATGCGCACCTCGCGATCGAGATCGTGCCAATAAAACACCAGCGCGGCGCGAGCGTTGGCGGCGAGTTCACGCCCCTTGCGGCTGGCATAGCTGGTGTAGAACACAAAGCCGTTGTTGTCGATGCCTTTGAGCAGCACGATGCGCGCTGAGGGCTGTCCGGATGCGGCAACCGTCGCCAGCGTCATCGCATTGGGCAGCGGCAGTTTTGCGCGCACTGCCTCGTCGTACCAGTGCTGAAACTGGGTCAAGGGATCGGCAGCAACAGCGGATTCGTTCAGGGGTTCGCCCTGATACTCGCGGCGCAGCTGATCCTTATTCACGACATTACTCACGACAGGCATCCTGCAGAAAATAGTAGTCTATTCTAGCGCTCCGGCAGCGGAATAAATTCTGTTTCTCCGGGTACCGGTTCGAAACGTCGCTCCCGCCAGCGGGCGCGCGCGTCCTCAATCAGGGCGCTGTTGCTGGCGACAAAATTCCACGACAGCAGACGTTCGCCGTCGATGGCTGCGCCGCCGAGCAGCATCAGCCGGGCGCCGGTGGCGACGCTGATCCCGGTTGCGGCGCCAGCGGCGATGACGGCCATGGTGCGCGGTGCGACGGGGGTGCCACCGACAGTGACGTCACCTTCCACCACATAGATTGCGCGCTCGGCATATTCCGTTGGCAGTTCGAACTGCGCCGCACCCGTGGTTTCGACGGCACCATAAAACATCGGCGAGTACGTTTTCACCGGTGCGCGCAATCCATAGGCTTCGCCGGCAATCAGGCGCATCGTGGCGTGGCCCCATTGCGTAACCGGCAACGTGGTCTTCGGATGGTGTGAAAATGCGGGTGCAGTTTGCTCATGTGCGCGCGGCAGCGCGATCCAGGTCTGAATGCCATGCAATCCGCGCATGGTGTCGCGATCCTCGGTGGGGCTGCGCTCGGAATGCACGATGCCGCGCCCCGCGGTCATCCAGTTCACGTCGCCCGGTTCGATGCGCTGCACGCAGCCGAGGCTGTCGCGGTGCATGATTGCGCCCTCGAACAGATACGTCACCGTCGCCAACCCGATATGCGGATGCGGTCGTACGTCGATACCGTGGCCGGGTGCAAAATAGGCCGGACCCATGTGATCGAAAAATACGAACGGCCCGACCATCCGGCACGCTGCGGCCGGTAGCAGGCGCCGCACCTCGAAGCCTCCGCCGAGATCCTTGGTGTGCGCTGTGAGTGTTAGCGCAATCATGGCTGGACGGTTTTCGCCGCCGGTTTCAGTTCAGGCAGCCGGCGGAAACGCGCGCTCTGTTCATCGGCAGAAAGCGTCAGTACATAGCTCTCCACGCGGAAATAGGGCTTGGAACGAAGCAATTTGAACAGCCGGCCTTCAAATCCGCCGAGCGGTTCCGGGCAGGCGCGGCGCGTAGTTGCCAGCGCCGACACGACCATCCTGCCATCGTCGGCAGTTGCGCTGCCGGTGCCGGTGTTGCAGCCGCTGAAAACAGAAAGTCGGCCGTCACGAATCTGCAGTGTCGCACGCGGGATGCCTGGAATGCGGCCGATGTCGATAAAGCTCGACGCCTGCAGTTCCCAGCGCCCTTCGGGCAGGGGAATTGGAGGTTCTTCAAATAGTGTTGCGCACGAGGCCAGCATGAGCGCGACGGAGATGACGACTGAAAAACACATGGTGCGTACAGCGCAGATCATGGGTATTGCGGCACTCATAGTGAGAGGTGCGTAAGGAGAGATGAAAAGGGGAGATATATTATAGACCGCGTCGGTCTTATTAAATTCCCTCAGGCTAGCGGCTGCGCTCGCGCAGAAACTCGCCGAGGATGCGCGCGGTATGCGAGCGCGCGGATTGAGTGGCGAGCTGCGCCGGTGTGCCTTCCGCGACGATTCGGCCGCCGCCATCGCCGCCTTCGGGTCCCAGATCAATGATCCAGTCGGCTTCGGCCATCACGTCGAGGTTGTGCTCGATCACCACCACCGAATTCCCGGCATCGACCAACCGGTGCAGTACATGGACCAGTTTTTCGACATCGGCCATGTGCAGACCCACGGTCGGCTCGTCGAGTACATAGAGCGTGTGTTTTTGCGCACCGGCGCGGCCGGGCCGTACGCCCGCCGTTCTCATCCCTGACCCTTCTACTCCGTTCCAAGTGTTCCCTTGTCCCGAAGGGAGAAGGGAAACATGTCCCTCCCCTCTCCCTTCGGGAGAGGGGCCGGGGGTGAGGGACGGCAGCACCTTGGCGAGTTCGGTGACCAGCTTGATGCGCTGCGCCTCACCACCTGACAACGTCGGGCTTTGCTGGCCCAGCGTCAGATAACCGAGGCCGACATCCTGCAGCAAGCGCAGCGCGTGATGTATCGTCGTGTGTGCGGTAAAAAAATCCACCGCTTCGTCGACCGACAATGCCAGCACATCACCAATGGATTTGTCCTTGAAAAGCACGCCCAGGGTTTCGGCGTCGAAGCGTGCGCCGCCGCAGATATCGCAGGGCACTTTGACGTCGGGCAAGAAACTCATTTCTATTTTCTGCGCGCCCTGGCCCTCACAGGCTTCGCAGCGACCGCCATTGGTGTTGAAAGAAAAACGGCTCGCGGTGTAGCCGCGCATGCGTGATTCCGGCACTTCGGCATACAAACGGCGGATGGTGTCCCAGAATCCAACGTACGTTGCAGGGCAGGAGCGCGGTGTTTTGCCGATGGGTGTCTGATCGACTTCCAGCACACGGCCCACGTTGTGCCACCCCGTAATATTAATGCAACCTATTGTTTTAATTGATATTTTTGACTTGGTGTTGACCAGTCGCGCGAGATTGGCATGCAACACATCGCGCGCCAGCGTCGATTTGCCCGAGCCCGACACGCCGGTGATGACGGTAAATCGCCCCAGCGGTACGCGGGCGTTGATGCGCTGCAGGTTATGCAAATGCGCGCCGCGAATCTGCAGAGATAGCGTTTTGTGATCGACGCGTCGCGGCGGATGCAATGGATGCTGCAACGGATTTTTCAGAAAACGGCCGGTGACCGATTGCGGATTGCGCTGCAGTTCGGCAGCAGTGCCCGTAGCGACGACATCTCCGCCGAGGCGTCCCGCGCCGGGACCGAGATCAATCACATGATCGGCGCGGCGTATCGTGTCCTCGTCGTGCTCGACCACAATCAGGGTATTGCCCTTGGTCTGCAACTTAGCCAGCGTATTGAGCAGAATACGGTTGTCGCGCGGATGCAGGCCGATAGTCGGCTCGTCGAGGATGTAGGCGACGCCGCGCAGGTTTGAGCCCAGCTGCGCGGCAAGGCGGATGCGTTGTGCTTCGCCGCCCGACAACGTAGGTGCCGCACGGTCCAGCGCCAGATAACCCAGGCCGACTTCATCAAGGAAACTCAGCCGGCTGCGGATCTCGGCGACGATGTCGCGCGCAATGGCGGCTTCGCGGCCGCTGAACGACACATCGCTAAATTCGCGCGCGAGTTTCGCCACCGGTAGCGCGGCAAGCGCGGCAATCGAACGCTTGCGGTAACGCACCGCCAGCGCGACCGGGTTGAGTCGTTGGCCGTCGCAGGTCGGGCAGGGCTCATCCACTTCCAGCCAGTTCAGCCACGAATCCAGCACATGCTCCTCGGTTCCCTTTTTTTCGCGATCTTCATCCCAGTCGATTTTTTCCAGCGTCAAACCGGTGCCGAAGCACGACGGACACCAGCCGTGCTTGGAATTGTAAGAAAACAATCGTGGATCGAGCTCCGGAAAACTCTGGTTGCACGACGGGCAGGCGCGCTTTACAGAAAATACGGTTTCGCTCAGGCGGATTTTTCGCGCATCCTTCTTGACCATCGCCTCGGCCAGCGTATCGAGCCCGCCCAGCACCTGCACGATGCCCTTGCCGTGCTCCAGCGCAGCCGCGAGACCGGCACGGAGCTGGGCTTCGTTCTCCGGTGTCACGCGTATGTCGGCAACCGGCAGCTCAATCGTATGTTCCTTGAAGCGCGCCAGCCGCGGCCACGGTGACGTGGGAATGAACTCGCCATCGACTCGCAGGTGCGTATAACCCTTGCCTGCAGCCCATTTGGCGAGATCGGTGTAATAACCCTTGCGGCTGACCACCAGCGGCGCCAGCAGGCCGATGCGGTCATTGCGATAGGTTTTCAGGATACGCGCGGCGATCTGATCAATGCTCTGCGGCTCGATGGCCACATCGCAATCCGGGCAGTACTGCGTGCCGAGCTTCACATAGAGCAGACGCAGGAAATGATAAATCTCGGTGAGCGTGGCAACTGTACTGCGCCGGCCGCCGCGACTGGTGCGCTGTTCGATGGCCACCGTCGGCGGTATGCCGTAAATCGCATCGACATCGGGCCGCGCCGCCGCCTGCACGAACTGCCGCGCATACGCATTCAGCGATTCGAGATAGCGGCGCTGACCCTCGGCAAACACGATGTCAAAGGCCAGCGTCGACTTGCCGCTGCCCGACACGCCGGTCACCACGGTGAATTTGCCGCGCGGGATGTCCACGCAGATGTTTTTCAGATTGTGTTCGCGCGCGTGGCTGACGCTGATCACCTGGCTTTGCTTTGCCGGTGGCGGCAGCGCTTTGGGCGCAGTCAGTGGCGCACCCAACGCTGCCAGGTATTCGCGCAGCGCGCGTCCGGTATGTGATGAGACGTGCGCGGCAACCTGGTCCGGCGTGCCGCTGCAGATCAGTTCACCGCCGGCGTCGCCGCCTTCGGGGCCGAGATCGATGATCCAGTCCGCGGCGCGAATGACATCGAGATTGTGTTCGATCACGATCAGCGAATGCCCCGCAGCAATCAGCTTGCGGAACGCGCCCAGCAGTTTGCGCACATCGTCAAAATGCAGGCCCGTGGTCGGCTCATCAAACAAGAAAAGCGTATTGTCGGCTTTCACTGCATTGCGGCCGGCTGCATTACGTCCGACATTCGCCGCGGCGGCGAGGAAGCCGGCGAGCTTCAAGCGCTGCGCTTCACCGCCCGACAGCGTGGGTACCGGCTGGCCGAGTTTCAGGTAATCGAGGCCGACATCCACCAGCGGCCGCAGGACGCGAACGATATCCGGCGCGCGACCGAAAAAATCCAGCGCATCGGCAATCGTCAGGTCCAGTACATCGGCGATGGATTTTCCCTCCAGCGTGATTTCCAGCACTTCGGCGCGGTAGCGTCTGCCGTCGCAGTCCGGGCAGCGCAGGTACACGTCGGATAGAAACTGCATTTCGACATGCTCGAATCCATTGCCGCTGCAGGTCGGGCAGCGCCCGGTGCCCGAATTGAAACTGAAGGTGCCCGCGGTGTAGCCGCGCGACTGCGCCAGCGGCGATGATGCGAACCGGCTGCGCACCGCATCGAAGGCACCGACATAGCTCGCCGGATTTGAACGGGTGGTACGGCCGATCGACGACTGATCCACCATCACCACGTCATTGATGTGATCCACACCGTACAGCCCGTCATGATTGCCCGGCGCTTCGGTGGGTTTGCCCAGGGCCTTGCGCAGCGCGGCGTACAACACGTCCTGCACCAGTGTCGATTTTCCCGAGCCCGAAACGCCCGTAATGCAAGTGATCCGCCGCAACGGAAAATCGACATCGATATTTTTCAGGTTGTGTTCGGTCGCACCGCGCAGGCGGATGCGCGGCGTGTTTTTTGTCGGGGCATTGGCGGTGCCGTGGCCGGAGGCGTGCAGCTCACCTGACAAATAACGTCCGGTGATCGAATCTTTCGTTTGCATGATGCGTGCCGGCCGGTCGAAGCCGACGATCTGGCCGCCGCGCGAGCCCGGTCCCGGCCCGATGTCGAGCAGGCGGTCGGCAGCGAGCATCACCTGCGGATCGTGTTCCACCACCACCAGCGAGTTCCCCGCATCGCGCAGCTTGTGCATGACGCCGATCACGCGGCCCATGTCGCGCGGATGCAGGCCGATTGATGGCTCGTCGAGCACGAACAGCGTGTTCACCAGTGAAGTGCCCAATGCCGTGGTCAGGTTGATGCGCTGCACTTCGCCGCCAGATAACGTGCGCGATTGGCGATCCAGCGTCAGATAACCGAGTCCGACCTGTGTCAGATAATTCAAACGGGTGCGGATTTCACCGACCAGCATATCGGTGGCTTCATCCAGCGGCTTGGGCAATTCCAGCGCATCGAACAGCAGTTGCGTGCGTTCCAGCGGCAGCAGCACCACATCGTGCAGCGTCAGACCCGGCAACGCTGCGAGTTGCGCGTCAGAATAGTTGACCCCTGCAGGTTTATGGCGCGGACGCCGGTGTTGCCCCTCACCCAGCGCAGCGTGAGCATTGCCGGCAGTGCCGACCCGCCACAGCAGCGCATCGGTTTTCAGGCGTGCGCCGCCACAGGTCGTGCATTCGGTGTAGGCGCGATACTTTGACAGCAGTACGCGCACATGCATTTTGTAAGCCTTGGTTTCCAGCCATTTAAAAAACCGTGCCACGCCGTACCACACCCCCGGCCACGATTTGCGCCAGCTCACCCATTCCGGTTCGCCGTCGATGACCCAGCGTTTTTCCTTCGCCGACAATCCGCGCCACGGCGTGTCTATGGGAATGCCGCGCTTTTTCGCGTAGTTAATCAGGTCGCGCTGACAATCCTTGTTCGACGGTGTCTGCCACGGCCGTACTGCGCCGTCGCGCAGCGATTTGGTTTCATCCGGAATCACCAACCCATAATCAACGCCGATGACACGCCCGAAACCGCGACAGGTGTCGCAGGCGCCCATCGGCGAATTGAACGAAAACAGGCTGGGGTTGGGTTCGGCGTAATGGATGTCGCACTCGGCGCAGTGCAGGCCGGATGAAAAACGCCACACCGTGCCGCTACCCGCATTGGCGTCGTCCGCCATCAGCGCATGTACATTGACCCGGCCCTGGCCTACCTTCAGTGCGGCCTCCAGCGCCTCGATCACGCGTGTGCGTTCAGCGCTGCCCATGCGCAGCCGATCCTGCACCACCTCAAAGCTGTCGCGGCCCTCATGCAGGAAACGCGTATAGCCCTGCGCAGCGAGCAGCGCCTTGACTTCCTCCGCCTTGAAATTCGCCGGCACCGGCACCGGGAATGCAATCGCCAACCGGGAATCGCCGGCCGCTTTGGCGCGCGTAAGCAGTGCGTCGTAAATCATCTGCGGCGAATCGCGCTTCACCCGCGTGCCGCAGCCCTTGCAATACAACTGCGCAGCGCGGGCAAACAGCAGCTTCAGGTGATCGTTGAGTTCGGTCATGGTGCCGACCGTCGAGCGCGAGGTGCGCACCGGATTGACCTGATCGATGGCGATGGCCGGCGGTATGCCCTCGATGGCATCTACCTGCGGGCGGTCCTGGCGGTCGAGAAACTGCCGCGCGTAGGGTGAGAAGGTTTCCACGTAACGCCGCTGGCCCTCGGCGTACAGCGTATCGAACACCAGTGAGGATTTGCCGCTGCCCGACACGCCGGTGACGACGATCAGCTCATTCAACGGCAGGTCCAGCGACAGATTCTTGAGATTGTTCTGGCGCGCGCCGCGGATGACGATGTGGCTGCTACGGTGTTCGGGCGTATCCATGCGCGGGGACGAGGAATCCGGGGTTCAGCACGGGTGACACAACCGCGGGCGAGGCCCCGACTGCCGCCCGAAGAAAAATGAACCGCGATTGTAGCGGTTTTTACCGCAGGTTTTTGCCGCCGACCCGGCTGCTCAGGTGAGTTTCAAACCAGAACCGTCGGTGAAATCGAGTGCGCTCTCCGGACGGCGGATCAGCGTGCCGTGCTGGCCAAGCAGGATGGCAGCGGCCTCCTCAAGTTTGCCGATACCGGAATAACTGCCGCCGGATTCGACGAAGCGGCATGCCGCCTCGACCTTGGGCTTCATCGAGCCCGCGGCGAAGTTGAGTTTACGAAGTTCCTCGGCCGTGGTTTCGCGAATCGCCACCGCGTCCTTCTCACGCCAGTTGCAATAGACCGCATCGACGTCGGTCAGCAGCAGCAATGCGTCGGCGCTGACCTGGTGCGCGAGCAGCGCAGCGGTGAGATCCTTGTCGATCACTGCTTCGGCGCCTTGCACGACACCTTCTTTCGATATCGTCACCGGAATGCCACCGCCGCCTGCGCATATCACCAGCATACCGGCCTTGACCAGCAGCCGGATCGCCGGAATTTCAAGAAAGCGCAGCGGTTCGGGTGAGGCTACTACGCGTCGCCACTGGGCGCCGTCGGGGGCGATTTTCCAGCCGTGCGTGTCGGCGAGGTGTTCGGCTTTGTGTTGATCCAGCAGCGGGCCGATCATCTTGACAGGATGGCGGAAAGCGGCATCGCCACGATTGACCTCGACCTGCGTCAGCAGCGTGGCTATATGCCGGGAGGGCAGCAGGCTGCGCAGCTCGCGCTCAATCATGTAGCCGATCATGCCTTCGGTTTCAGCGCCGAGCAGATCCAGCGGATAGGGATCGATGCCGGGATAAGCCTCACCCTGCATCGCCAGCATGCCCACCTGAGGGCTGCTGCCGTGGGTAACGATGACCTCGTGGGTGCGCGCGATCGCGGCAATGGACGCTGCCGCACGGGCGATATTCTTGCGCTGTACTTCCGCGTTGAGCGGCTCGCCGCGCCTGGCCAGCGCAGTGCCGCCGAGGGCGACAACGACTCTCAATTGCAGATCTCCGGTAGGGGTTGCGGCGCGACCGCGGGGCAGCGCCATCGTCCTGAACGCGTTTAATGCTACTCGGGCGACCACACAGCGGTTTGTCTTACATCAAACATCCAACCTTGAGCTGGCGTGCTGCGGCGGAAACGGCTGGGTTAAACTGTGGCATCCAAGGGGAGGCGCGTACATGAAAGCCATGTTGCTGAAGGGGAAGAACCAGCCGTTTGTACTCGAAACCGTGCCCGATCCGGTGCCGGGGCCCGGTGAAGCGGTGGCGCGGGTGCTGGCCTGTGGTGCAGGCCTGACGATTCACCATGCGCGCGCAGGTCGTATCCCGTTACAGTATCCGCGCATCATTGGCCATGAAATTACCGGCGAGATCGTCGCCATTGGTGCGGGTGTGACGCGCCTGAAGGCCGGCGACGCCGTCACCGCGTATTTTTATCTCAATTGCGGGCACTGCTACTGGTGCCGCATCAACCGCGAAACCCTGTGCGACAACTTCAAGGGCTATGTCGGGCGCGCATGCGATGGCGGTTACGCCGAATACATCAAACTGCCGGCGGATAATTTCCTGACGTTGCCCGAGGGTATGGACTGGAAAAAACATCCTGCCGAAATCGGCGTGATCTGCGACGCGATTGCCACGCCGGTCAAGGTCACGCGCAGGGCGCGTGTCACGCCGACCGACACCGTGGCCGTGATCGGCGCCGGCGGCGGGCTCGGCGTGCACATGCTGATGGTGTCGCGCTGGGCGCACGCGCGCAAAGTCATCGCGGTGGATACCAAGGCAGCCAAATTCGAGTCCTGCCTCAAAGCGGGTGCGGATGAGACCATCGACGCCAGCGACGACAAAGTCGCGCAGCAACTGATTGAACACACTGGCGGGCGCGGCGTCGATGTGGTGATCGACTTCGTCTGCACCAAGGACACCATCGAGGCCGGCATTGCCGGGTTGAACAAAGGCGGGCGGCTGATGCTGCTGGCGGGGAACGGCCAGCGCTTTGATGCCGATGGGCCGACGATCATGCGCAAGGAAATTGAAATCATGGGCAGCCGCTACGCCACCAAGCAGGAAGTGATTGAATCGCTGGAGCTGGTCGCACGCGGCGATCTGTGGCCGATGGTAACGGAGAAAGCGCCGCTAGCCGAAGCCGAAGCGATACACCAGAAACTGGAAACGGGTTCGATCACCGGCCGCGCGGCGCTGCTGATGCCGTGATCGGGATTCAGGTCTTCAGGGTTTTTTCGATGCAGTTACTTTCGCGACAAAACGGCCGAGCAATTCATTGAATAGCTCCGCCTCGTCCGCGAACAGCGCGTGACCGGCGTCCTCAAAAATCTCAATTTGCGTCGCCGGCCGGTTGAGCTGCAGGTTTTGCGCCTGCTCCGCGAACTGGGCGCTGACGGCATACAGCAACGGTTTTGGGAATGACCGCGCAATGTCGCGCCAATGTGTTCGTGGAATTTTCGACGGAAAAAGCGAGAGGCTTTTTTCCACAGGCAGACGCAACGCGGCGGTGATCAACGCTTGAATTTCAGATTCATCGCGCGTTGCGCCAAAAATCTCGCGCACGAATTCATCGATGGTGGCGTGCCGGTCCTGCTTGAGTTTTTCGCGCAGACTGGGCCCTGGTTCCGGAGTGGGCGGCGGCTCTTCACCTACCGAACTGTCGACCAGCACCAGTCCGTCCACTGCAGGGTGACCATGACGGTGGATGTATTCCAGTGCTTCCAGCGCACCCAGCGACCACCCGACCAGCACCACGCGCGGATAGCGCGCAATGAACTCATAGAGGTCTGCTGCCCGCTGTTCGATGGTGTAGCCCTTGTCAGCCAGTTCGGATTCACCTTGTCCGCGGGGATCAAGTGCGGCGACGCAATGCGTTTTGCCGATTGCGAGCAACTGTTCGCGCCAGACCGCGGCCGGCATCAACCAGCCGGGCACAAAGGCAATGACCGGGTATGCCGGATTCTGCGCGTCCATGCCCTGTGGACAGGCTTCCAGCACGTGCAGGCGCACACCATCGGTAGTGACAAAACTGGTGCTGTTGATCTGGGTGTCCATGGCGGATGCGGTGCCCGTGTGCGCGGCCAACAACAACCAGGCCGACGTCAGCAATGCGACCAGTTTGACGGGCGCCCCGCTAACGAACATCCGTACGTGGTGGTTGTGCAACCGGTGCCCGGCGGCCGATCATCAGATGAGAGCGGTTTTCTGCGAGACTGGCGTGATACCCGAAGCGGAACGGCAGCGCCGGGACCTTGGTTGCCTCGTAGAAAGTCGCCAGCGACGGCTGGTACTGCGGTTCGAACGGCGGGATCGGCATCTGGTATGTGCCGTAAGGCTTGATTTCGAAGCCGCGCTTGACCAGAAAGTTATACGGGATTCCGGTGTCGTCCTGCAGCAGAAATTCGCTGATATCGAGCAGCACGCCGCGGATTTTGCTGAATTCCCGAATGTGCATCAGGTACGAAGCCGACTTGACCAGCGTCGTCGTCGGCGTCAGTCCGCGCAGATACGTCAGAAATTCCGGATAGTCGGTGAGGCCCTTGTTCGAGATGTCCACGGAATAGTAAATCACCTGCTGCACACGCTTGCTGCCCGGCACGCGGAAATTGATGGCGATGCCGTCAAGCTTGTGTCCTTTTCCGGTATGGCGCGGGAACGGCGCCGGCGCGGTGTCGATCACCTCGGCACCCGACAACACCATCGACATCATCAGCACGGGTAACACGCCGCGCAACTGCGTCTTCTGCAATCGCATCTTCATCGTGGAGGTGACGAAGTAGTTCCTTTCAAAAAGATTGGCCATCGAGTTGCGCACAGTCGTCAGCAGCGCCGCGAACTCCTTGGATGTCATCGCCGCAGGGGCAGGCATGACGCCGATCGGCTCGAGGCCGAACATGATGTACGTGTTGCACTCGGGGAACAGGGTGTAGGCGTTGAGGAAATCCGGCCCGCTAAACGGATAAAACAGCGTGTCGCCCACGGGGCATTTTCCGGGCAACTGGGTGGTGCGCCAGGTTTTCATTGCCGCCAGTTGTCCGTTGCGTACCCGCAACCACGATTTTTGCATGGTGCTGCTGTGACTGGCCCAGGCCTTGGTGCGGGCCAGTCCGGCATGGTCAGGGTGGGACGGCGCCAGACCGGCGAGCAGGCGCGCGACGGAATCGAGGTTGTCGGATAGCACCGCAGGTGCAGCCGCTACGAATCCAGGAGCAGGGGCCGTGGCTGGCTCCGCGGCAAAGCCCGCAGCGGATGCGAAACAAAGCAGGAATGCACATGCTGCCGGAAACAACCGGCCGTGCATTGCGTGCGGTATCAGATTGGTTTTTCTCATTTAAATATTCTATCAATATGTTGGGATGCGGGTCCCGTAGCCGCCGATGAATGATGACGTGTGCCCCGGGTCGGGCTCTACGGGTTAACGCACAACAGCAGTAATCCGCCGACCGCCGACGGGAATTCATGTCGGGCGTGCAACGCAGAGTATGGCGTGCCCGGAATCCGTCACCATGTGATCCCTGGAGCCGGTGAGCAGCGCCACGCAGTTTACAATAGTGACTCACGCGCAGCGAGCGAAATCCAGTCGCGTTAATTCCATCACGGTTACGCCGCAGCGCTGCGCGCAGCGTCGTTTCAGCAGAAAGGCCCACATCATGCCGTTCACGAAATTGACCATTCCTGCATTGCCTGCTGCGCTGGCTGCGTTGCACCAGGCCGATGATGAAAATTGGGGCCAGGTGAACGCCACCGCGAAACCCGGGCACAACCTAAAATAACATTAAAAAACAACAAGTTACAGTAATATCCGGGAACAGGTGCCGATGAGAGAAACCACGCGTTTTGCAGAATTCGCCGCTGGCCTGAACTACACGGCGTTGCCAGCGCCGGTGCGTACAGCGCTCACCGTATTCCTGCTCGATTACCTGCGTGTGGCCTCACTCGGCCAGCGCATGAGTTGGAGCACGTGGGCGACCAATCTCGCGCGCGAACTCGGCGGCCGCGAAAACTCGACGGTGCTGTTTTCGCACGATCGCACCGATCCCGAGCGCGCGACTTTCGTCAACGCCACCTACGCGGGCAGCATCGATGCCGACGACGTGCACGTGGGGTCGATGCTGCATCCGGGCTGCATCGTGATTTCCGCGGCGCTGGCTATTGGCGAAGCGCGCCACCTGCGCGGCGACAGAATCCTCGCCGCCATCGCCGCCGGCTACGAAAACATGATCCGCATCGGGCTGGCGATCCAGCCCTCGCATTTCAAGCGCGGCTTTCAGAGCACGGCGACCTGCGGCGGTTTCGGTGCGGCCACTGCGGCAGCGAGCCTGCTGTTCAACGGCAAAGATCGCACGACACGCATCGCCGAGACCATCGGCCTGGTTGCTTCGTTCAGCGGCGGGCTGACGCAGTTTTATCATTCCGGTTCCACGGTCAAGCGCATCCACGCCGCGCACGCTGCGGGCGAGGGCGTACACGCCGCGTTGCTGGCCGAAGCCGGTTTCACCGGCCCTACCGACATACTCGAAGGCCAGGACGGTTTCGCGCGCGCCTATGCCGACGGCCACGATTTCGACCAGGGCCTGGCCGGCATCGGCAGCACCTGGCGAATGCTTGAAACCGCGATCAAGCCCCACGCCTGCAGTGCGCGGGTGCTGTCGGCCATCGAGGCCACCGCGGCGCTGTGCAGTGAAAATCAATTGACCATTGCCGACATCAAGTCTGTCCGCGTCGGCATCCCCAAAATCATTCAGGGCCGGCTCACTGCCAATGAGCCCAAAGACATCCAGGCCGCGCAGATGAGCCTGCCGTTCTGCATGGCGATGGTCATTGCGCAGGGCAAGCGCCTACGCACCGGCTTCACGCTGAATGTGGAAGATTTCGAGGGCATGCTGGCAGCGCCACAGGTCATGGCGATTTCACGGCGCATCGAGTGCGTACTCGACGCCGACGCCGAACGCGTCAGCACCGGGCAATCGGTGGGCGCCAAGGTCACGCTGACGTTGCAATCCGGAGAAACGCACGAACGCTTCATCGAAGCGCCGCAGGGCAGCGCCTCGCGCCCCTTCACCATGGATGACCACGTGGCCCGCTTCAAACAGGAAATGGCGAAGCGTTTTCCTGCTGCACAGGTTGATGATTTGCTTGCGGAAGTGCACGGCTTTGCACAAGCTGCCAATCCGGACCGGCTGATGCAGTTGCTGGCCGCGCAGACTTGAGGCCTGTCCTGCCGCTGCCATGCCTACGCTGAAGCTTCCCGACTGTGAGCTGTTTTATCAGGTCGATGATTTCACCGACCCATGGCTCAAATCTGAAACCGTGCTGATGCTCCACGGCAACGCCGAGAGCAGCCTCGCCTGGTATGCCTGGGTGCCGGTGCTGGCGCGGCAGTTGCGCGTGGTGCGGCCCGATATGCGCGGCTACGGGCAATCGACGCCGATGCTGCGCGACTACGAATGGACGCTCGACAAGGTGATCGACGATTACTGCCGGTTGATGGACAGCCTGCAGCTCGAGCACTGCCATCTGGTCGCCGCCAAGATCGGCGGCACCATCGCCCGTGCCTTCGCCGGTCGCCGCCCGGATCGCATCCAATCCTTGACCGTGGTCGGTACACCGCAGGCGCTGCGCCCCGGCGCGGAATTGATCCCCGCACTGATCGAGGAATATGAAACCAGGGGTGCCGAACACTGGGCGCGGCGTACCATGGCCGGCCGGCTCGGTGAGCATTTCCCGGCGGAGGGCGTGGAGTGGTGGACGCAATTCATGGGCCGCGCGCCGGTGTCGTCACTGATCGGCTTCAACCGCGGCATCAACTACGCCGACATCCGCGCTGATCTGCCGAAAATAAAATGCCCGACGCTGGTGATTTCCACCGAGGAGAGCGGGCTCGGCACGGTGGAGCGCACCCGCGAATGGCAGGAACAGATTGCGGACTCGCGGTTGCTGGTGCTGCCGGGCAAGTCCTATCATGTGGCGGCCAGCGATGCGGCGGATTGCGCCAACGCAACCTTACGTTTCTTAACCGAGGTTGCCGGGAGACGGTAAATTTGCTGCGCTGTGCCTTATTACAATGACGGTGTTTCCGGAGGATCAGACCCATGCCTGCCGTAGTCGCGCCCCGGGGTTCAGGAAAATTTGACGTCGTGCCTGCCGACGCCGCGCTGGGCGCGGAAGTGCGCGGCATCGACCTCACCAAAATCGATGACGCGGTCTTCCGCGGACTGCATGACCTGTGGCTTGAACATCTGCTGCTGGTGTTCCGCGGTCAGCAGTTTGCGGCGCAGGACCTAGTTACCCTGGTCAAGCGTTTTGGCACGCCGGTGAGTTCATCCAATCTGCACAAGCGCAGCCTGGAAGAGCGCACGGCGAACAAGGTGTTCAACCTGCCGCCCGAAGTGACCGTGGTTACCAATTTGCGCGAAAACGGCAAGCCCGTCGGCATTCTCGGCGATGGCGAAGTGGTGTGGCACTCGGATTTTTCGTTCAAGGAAGCGCCCACCGCCGCGCGCATGCTGCTCGCCGTGGAGATTCCGCCGGCCGGGGGCTATACCTATTTCACCAATTGTTACGCCGCGTACGACGCGCTGTCCGCTGACATGAAACGGCGCATCGCCGGCAAGACCATCAAACAGGCCAATATCGTCGATACCGCGATGCAGGTGCGGCCGGGCGCGTCGCTCGACATGGACATTCGTGACATTCCCGGTCCCAGCCACCCGATCATTTCCACGCACCCCGAAACCGGGCGCAACATGATTTTCCTCGGCCGCCGTCACAGCGCGTACGTCAACGGCTGCACGCTCGAGGAATCCGCAGCGCTGCTCAACGAACTATGGGTGCATACCACGCAACCGCGATTCGTCTACGAGCATCACTGGGCAGTGGGCGACGTCGTGGTATGGGACAACCGCGCGACGCTGCACCGCCGCGACGCCTTTGAATCGACGAGCCGGCGCGTACTCTATGCCGCACAGGTCGAAGGCCATCGCCCGTTCGAGGCGCCGGATGCACTGCAGCTTCCCGCGCATACCCGCTATCGTGCGAGCCCGGCATCATCCGCTGCGCATTAGCACGGTCGCCACGCTGAGGTCATGCGCGGCTATTCCGGTTTGATTCCCGAGATGCGGATGGCATCCGCCCATTTCTTCAGCTCGTCCTGCAGGAACTTTGCGGACGCTTCGGGTGTATAACCCGCCGGTTCGAACCCGTCCTTTATAAGTGTTGATTTGATTTCAGGGGAGCTCACGATTTTCACGATCGTTCTACTGAGCCTGTTGACGATGTCCTTCGGTGTTTTTGCCGGCGCCAGCACGAAATACCAGCTCGCCGCATCGTAGCCAGGCACTCCGGATTCATCGACAGTCGGCACGTCGGGCATGGCGCTGCTGCGGCCCTTGGTTGATACCGCAATGGCCCGCATCTTGTTCGCTTTAATCTGTCCCAGCGCGGCCGGTATCGAAGAGAACAGCACATGCACTTCGCCGGTCAGCAGACCGACGATCGACGGCGCGCTGCCCTTGTAGGGCACGTGCACCATCTTCGTTTTGGTCAGTGCGTTGAGCAGGCTCATTTCCAGATGGGTGATGTTGCCGACGCCGCCCGAGCCGTAGAGCAGTTCATTCGGTCGCGATTTTGCGAGCGCCAGCATGTCCTTCAGCCGTTTGATCGGCATCGAGGGATGGGCAACGAGGACGGACGGACCAATGGCCAGCAGGCTCACCGGTATCAGTTCCGACCGGACGTCGAACGGCATGTTCTTGAACAGCCCCGGCATGGACAGCGTGGCATTGGCCATCAGCAGCGTGTAACCGTCGGCAGGCGACTTGGCAACTGAATTGGCACCGATGTTGCCGGCCGCGCCCGGACGGTTATCGACAATGATGGTTTGACCCATGGCTTCAGTCAGG
>JAQBGW010000099.1:0-11333 GCA_032128415.1 Betaproteobacteria bacterium
GTCGCGCACCAGGCCATGTACATAGACATGGCGGAACGGCACCTTCCCGGTCATGTACTTGGTAATCATCACCATGCGTGCGACCCAGAAGAAAATGATGTCGAAGCCGGTGACCAGCACCGACGAGGGCAGATAGAGATCAAGCGCGGGGTTTGATTTCGCGGGCCATTCCGGCGTCCAGTCGAGTGTTGAGAAACACCACAGCTGTGAGGAGAACCAGGTGTCGAGGACATCGGCGTCCTGTCGCAGTGGTTTGCCGCCGGACAGCCGCTGCGCCTCGGCCTCGTCGTGTGCGACGTACACATTGCCAGCGTCGTCGTACCACGCAGGCACCCGGTGCCCCCACCATAACTGGCGCGAGATGCACCAGTCCTGAATGTTGTTGAGCCAGTGGTTGTAGGTGTTGATCCACTGTTCAGGAAAGAGTTTGACTTCACCGGTCGCCACTGCATCCAGGCCAAGTTTGGCGAGCGGTTCCATATTGACGAACCACTGGCTGGTCAGCATCGGCTCAATGACGACGCCGGTACGGTCGCCGCGCGGCACCACCATGCGATGCGGTTTCTCGGACTCCAGCAGACCTTGCGCCTTCAGGTCAGCAATGATGCGTTCGCGGGCGACGTAACGATCAAGGCCGCGGTATTTTTCCGGAGCGCTGTCGTTGATGGCAGCGTCGGGTGTGAATATGTTGAGTTGCTGCAGATTGTGGCGCAGTCCTACCTGATAGTCATTGAAGTCATGCGCCGGAGTGATTTTCACGCAGCCGGTGCCGAATGCCTTGTCGACGTACTCGTCGGCAATGACCGGAATGGTGCGCCCCGTCAGCGGTAGCACGACCTGCCGGCCGATGAGCGCGCGGTAACGATCGTCTTCCGGATGCACTGCCACCGCAGCATCGCCGAGCAGGGTTTCGGGGCGCGTGGTCGCCACCGTCAGATGGCCGCTGCCGTCGACGAAAGGATAACGGATCTGCCACAGCTTGCCGTCCTCCTCTTCTGCCTGCACCTCGAGATCGGAGATGACGGTATGCAGCACTGGATCCCAGTTCGACAGCCGCAGGCCGCGATAGATCAGGCCGTCACGGTGCAACTTGACGAAGGTATGGGTGACGAGTTTTGCCAGTGGCTCGTCCATCGTGAAACGTTCGCGTTCCCAGTCGCACGAGGCGCCAAGGCGACGCATCTGACGGGTGATAGTCGATCCGGATTGTTCCTTCCACTCCCAGACTTTGCTGATAAACGCCTCACGACCGAGGGCATTGCGGGACTGGCCTTGCTGCTCCAGTTGTCGGGTGACCACCATTTCCGTGGCGATTCCCGCGTGATCGGTCCCGGGCTGCCACAGCGTGTTGAAGCCGCTCATCCGGTGATAGCGCGTCAGCCCGTCCATGATGGTCTGATTGAACGCGTGTCCCATGTGCAGCACGCCGGTGACGTTGGGCGGTGGCAACTGGATGCAGTAGGTGTTGGGGTTGGCTTTGTCGAGACCGGCTCTGAAATAGCCGTTCTTTTCCCACGCCGGGTACCAGCGCGACTCGATGGTTGCGGGTTCAAAACTCTTTGGGAGATCCATTTGTGCAGGCGGGGAAGATGCAGGTGTGGCGTCCGGAATTATACCGGAGGGAGCGCTCGCCACTGAGGGTGCCTGCAGTTGCAACTGCTTGAGTTGTGCCTGCAGTGCTTCGGCCACTGACGTGCGTACCAGCTCGGCAATGCCGGATTGCAGTTCACCTGTGGCGCGCCTCATCGCCTGTTCCAGTGCCGTGCCGATTTCCGGCAGATAACGTTCCTCCATGACTTTTGCGATCTGGTTGCCCAGACTGCGTTTGAGTTTCAGATGGACTGAGTGCTCGATGTTCTGGGCTTGCACCCGCGACATCACCGCGCCGCCAGTGGGTTGCGCTGGGTTTGCCACATCCCGGGACGCGGAAGTATCGGCGCGCGGCAGCACTTCACCCTCGATAAAAATATCGGTTAGCGTGGGAATGTCGCTGGTGGCGGATGCAGCGTCGGCCGCGGTGGCCTGGCGATGCCGCTGCAGCAGCGCATCGGCTCGTTGCAGCACGTCATCGGTGCTGTCGTCAGGAGTGGGGGTCTCGGCCATGGCTACGCTGATGTTAACGGAGAGAACGTGCCGCGCTCAACCCACGCGTGTGTCGGGCATGGACGACGGGCGGATCAGGACGCCTGGGGGCCGGAGAGGTCGTGGGTGCGTATGGCATAGCCGCGATCACGGTAGAACTTGTAGCGGCTGCGCGCTTGTGACCGGTCAGCATCTTCCGCGCTGACGATTTCGGCGAGCCGCTGAAAACGGCTGAAAAATGCCGGCCACTCGGCATGCAGGTTGATCAGCACATCGTCGTGCAGCTGCGCCTCGCCGCTGTCATCAATCAGCACAGGCGTTACGCCGGACTGCGGATCGCCGGCACGGCAGTGGGGCAGGAATCCGGTGGCAGGTGTGGTCCACAGCATGCGGTCAAGCCGCGTCGCGATTTCCGCGTCAGGGCAGTAAATCGTCACACGCAAGCCCTGGCTGCGTGCTTTGGCGACCAGCCGGCACGCAATCTGCAGTTTGTCCTTGACCTGCGTATAGAAATCGATCTGCGTCATTGCGCAGGCGGTTCAGCGCTTGCCGGCGCGGGTAATCAGAAACTGCGTCAACAGGGGCACCGGCCGGCCGGTTGAGCCTTTGTCCTTGCCCGATTTCCATGCCGTGCCCGCGACATCGAGGTGGACCCATTTGTATTTTTTGGTGAAACGCGAGAGAAAACACGCAGCGGTCACGGCACCAGCCGGACGTCCGCCGATATTCGCGAAATCCGCGAAATTGCTGCGTAACTGTTCCTGATAGTCGTCATACAGGGGCAGCTGCCAGGCGCCGTCACCGGCGAGCTCCCCGGCAGCGAGTACTTCGCGCGCCAGCGCATCGTCATTGGTGAACAGGCCGCTGACCACATGCCCCAGTGCGATGACGCAGGCGCCGGTCAGCGTGGCGATGTCGATCACCGCAGCGGGCTGGAAACGCTCAGCATAAGTCAGCGCATCACACAGGATCAGCCGGCCTTCGGCGTCGGTATTGAGGATCTCGACAGTTTGCCCGGACATACTGGTGACGATATCGCCGGGTTTGGTGGCGCGTTCGCCGGGCATGTTTTCGGTGGCGGGAATGATGCCGATCAGGTTCACCGGGAGTTTCATTTCAGCTACAGCTTTGATCGTGCCCAGTACGCTGCCCGCGCCGCTCATGTCGTACTTCATTTCATCCATTTCCGGCGCCGGCTTCAGCGAAATGCCGCCGGTGTCGAAGGTGACGCCCTTGCCGACCAGCACGACAGGTTTCTGGATCTTCGGGCCAGCTCGGTATTCAAGGACAATCAATTTAGGCGGCTGGCTACTGCCCTGCGCGACCGACAGCAGTGAGTGCATGCCCAGCTTTTTCATGTCGGCGCTTTCAAGCACCTGGATTTTCAGGTGGTAGTGTTTGGCGAGTTTGCGCGCCTGGTCGGCGAGATAGGTTGGCGTGCAAACGTTACCCGGCAGGTTGCCCAGGTCGCGCGCGAGGGCGATGCCGTGCGCGAGCGCAAGACCCTGCGCAAGACCCGCAGTGGCGGACTTCTCGTCGCGTTTCGCGTTTACCGCCAGCACGATCCGGCGCAGCGCCGGGGCTTTGTTTTCCGGCTTACTTTTCATTTGTTCAAAACGGTAAACGGCTTCACGCGCAGTTCGCGCTGCCTGTGTGACGCGCCAGGCAATGTCTCGACGACCTACCGGTACTTCGACCAAATGGATTTCGGCATCTGCGGCACCGGTTTTCGCCAGGGCGTTGATGGCAGCAGCGATTGATTTGCAGAATTGTTTCTCGGCAAATCCGGTCTTCGGGCCGAGTCCAACCAGCAGTACACGGGCGCTTGCAATGCCGGGCACATCGTGCAGAACCAGTGTCGTCCCGATGCGACCGTCCATGTCGCCACGATCCATGACGCGGCGCAGATAGCCCTTGGCGCTGCGATCCAGCAGGGCAGCGGCATCACTGAGTTTGCGATCCGCGTAGACTCCAACCACGGCACAGCCGCTGGCAACGCGGCCCGGAACGAGGGGTTTTATGCTAAATTCCACGCGTCAACTCCTATGCACAAATTGGTTTTTTCAGTGTCATGATCATCGCTGATCGCCGATGAAGGCTGGTCGATGAACAGTTTACTCCTTCGTCGCTCGTTGATTATCTGCGGGTTCCCCCCAAAAAGCAAAATGCCGGCATGATTTTTCGATTCTCACTGCTGCGCGAATTCACCACGTCTGCGGTTGCAATATTCCTTGTGCTGCTCGGCATTTCGATTACCACTCAACTGGTGCGTTTGCTGGGGCAGGCCGCCAGCGGTTTGATTACTTCTACCGGTGTAGTTGCACTTCTCGGATTCACGCTGGTCGGCTATCTGCCGATATTGCTGTCGGTGACGCTGTTTATCGCCGTGCTGATGACGCTTACCCGCAGCTATCGCGACTCTGAAATGATCGTGTGGTTTGCCTGCGGCGTCGGCCTGACCAGCTGGATTCGCCCGGTGCTGATGTTTGCATGGCCGTTGATTGTGACTATTGCCCTGCTGTCACTGCTGTTGGCGCCATGGGCTGTCGAGAAATCCGAGGAGTTTCGCCGTCAGATGGATAGCCGCGACGACGTAGCCCAGGTGACACCAGGTGTATTCCATGAATCACAGCGCGCCGATCGCGTTTATCTGGTTGAAGAAATCGAGGGCGCATCAAATCTGGTGGCCAATGTGTTTGTCAGTTCGACGCAGCATGGCAAGCTGGGCGTAATGGTTGCGCGGAGCGGATTTCAGGAAACTGCGCCTAACGGCGACCGTTTTCTGGTGTTGCAAAGCGGTCGGCGCTATGAGGGCGAGCCGGGCTCTCCAGAATACAAGGTTTCCGAGTTCGGGCGTTATGCCATGCGCATTGAGACCGCGGACGCGGCGATTCGCGCACCGACCACAAAAACACTATCCACCTGGGAATTGTTGAGCGATCCAACCCAACGCAATCTTGGCGAACTGTCATGGCGCATCGGATTGCCTGCCAGCGCGTTGTTGCTCAGTCTGTTGGCGATCCCATTGTCCTTTGTCAATCCGCGGGCGGGGCGCTCGATGAACATGATTCTGGCCATACTGGTTTATGTGACCTACAGCAACATGCTGTCGATCATGCAGGCTGCGATTACGCAATCCAGGGTGGATCTGATGACCGGCATGTGGGGCGTTCACGCCGCAATGCTGTTGCTGTTATTCGGGCTGTTTTACCAGCGCCTGATTCTGGTTTCTTTTTGGCGCCTGATCCGATGAAGACGCTACGCATTTACATCGCGCGCGAGATTGTTCTGGCGACTTCGGTGGTATTCATTGCGCTACTGTTGTTATTTGCTTTTTTCGATCTTGTCGAGCAGATGAAAGATCTGGGGCGTGGAGGCTACCAGTTGCGGCATATCCTGTTGCATGTGCTGTTGTCGGCACCGAATCACGTCTATGAACTTTTTCCGATCGCGACGCTGATCGGCACGCTGTTTGCGTTGGCACAGCTGGTTGCGAATTCGGAATACACAGTAATGCGATCTTCCGGCGTTTCGGCGTCACGCATGGCGGGCGCGCTGGTATCCATCGGACTTGCCTTCGGAGTGTTGACATTCGCCGTTGGGGAATTTGTTGCCCCTCCCGCGGAACAATTTGCCCAGCGCCTGCGTTCCCAGGCCATTTCGGGCATCGTCGCACAGGAGTTTCGTTCCGGTCTATGGCTGAAGGACGGCACATCGTTTGTCAACGTGTTGGAAGTGGCGCCGGATGCGAGTCTGAAGGGGCTGCAAATTTATGAATTCGACAAAGATTACCATCTGCGCTCTCTGCGGCACGCGGCAAGTGCGGTTTATCAGGGTGCCAATCGCTGGTTGCTGACGGATGTTGCGCAAACTACATTCAGAAATCTGGGTGCCAGTGTTAGCCGGGAGTCGCAGATGACCTGGCAGTCGGTGCTCGAGCCGGAACTGCTGAACGTATTGCTGGTGCGCCCCGACAAGATGTCGGCGTGGAGTCTTTACTCCTACTCGCAACACTTGCGCGAGAACCGGCAGAAGGCGCTGCGCTACGAAATCGCGTTGTGGACCAAGATGTTCTACCCATTGGCCGTGGTGGTGATGATGGTGCTGGCGTTGCCATTTGCCTATTTTCAGGTGCGCCAGGGTGGAGTGGGGGCAAAGATATTCGTCGGGATCATGATCGGACTGGCATTTTATTTTCTCAACCGGCTGTTCGGTCATCTCGGTTTGCTAAACGACTGGCCGCCCTTTGCCAGCGCTGTTACGCCAACGCTGATTTTCCTGTGTGCTGCTGTGGCGATGCTGGCATGGCAGGAGCGGCGGTGAATCCTGCCGTTCCTCCGGGTTGCCCGACGATGACCAGGCGCGTGCCGGCGATGCGATCGTGCAGGAATTGCCTGTCGCGATCGATGAGCGCCCACAGTACAGCCATACCGAAAAACAGATAAGTTGCCGGAGCGAGGCACGCCCGCAGCACAGCACGCGGAATCGTTACCGCCTTGCCGTCGGTTGTTTCCAGGCGCATGCGCCATGTTTTCATCGGCAGCGTCTGGCCGCGATGATGCCATTGCCCTGCAAAATACCCGACGCTAAAGAGAGCGACCAAAATTTGCGTGATGATTCGTGCATGGTCTGGCGCTGTTGATTGCGAAATGGCGGTTGCACCCGCGCCAACCAGCAGTACCAATGCGGTCAGCAGCAGCAATTCGTAAATCAGACTCAGCAGGCGCCGGCCGATACCCGGGGTGGCCGGGCGTGGAATCACTGCCGCTCAGCCGCCGGGGCATCGACAGGCGTGTCCGGGGCTAAGGGTTCGCTGACAGCGGGATCGAATGGCGTTTCAGGTTGCGCCAGCGAACGCTTGTATTCCCGCCATTGCTGGGAAATTACCTTGCGCTGTTTAGGGGTCAGTTTGCGGAGGCGCTGGTAACGTTCACGCGCGGCCTTTCGCTGATGCGGCGTCAGCGCCGACCAGTCTTTCATGCGTTTCTGTAACCGCTGCTGCTCGGCGGGTTTCATTTTTGGGTAGCGGTCGGCGATGCCGACCCATTTTTTTCGCCGCGAAGCATCCATACTGTTCCACTCGGGCGCGAGTGGTGCAAGGACTTGTTGTCGTGCCGGAGAGAGTTCCGACCATGCTGGTCGGACGGGCTTAGCAGCCTGCTTTGGGGGCTTTGCGGCGAAGGCTGGTAGCGCGAGGCAGAACCAGATGATCAGCGCGACTGCCGTTTTAGCCATGAATCGAAGCCCTTGTCGAGATAGGCATCGATAGGCAGATCGTCTGTCAGCAAACGCGCATCAATGTCGGCCAATTCATTGCCCCGACCATTGCTGGTTTGCCAGTAAACGATGCCGATCAGACCCAGGATCAAAACTGCGGTGGGTAGTACATAGCGCATCCCGCCGGACGATTGTCCGGCAAGGCGGGAAACCAATTGTCCGGCCCCGGTCAGACTCCAGGCTTGGTTTTTCCGATAGCCGGCGAGCGCCTGTTTCCGCGCCGCGGCAAGCTTTGCCGCAGTATCGTCCGGAATTTCGCGGGCGGCCTGATCCAGCAGGCGGGAAATCTTCTGCGCTGTCTGATGTTCCTGGGTGGTCAAAGCTCAATCCCCTGTTTTTTCAGCAGTATCGCCAAAGCATGCGTAGCCCGCGAGGAGTGCGTTTTCACGCTACCCTCCGAGCAACCCATGGCTTTTGCCGTTTCAGCGACATCGAGTTCCTCCCAGTAACGCAGCATAAAGGCCTGACGTTGACGCAGTGGCAGAGTTTCTATGGCTTTCTCAATAATATCAATAACTTGCCTTTGCTCAAACTGTTCGGCCGGCCGGCTGGCAATCTTGGAAACATTCTCGATTTCCAGCGACTCCAGCGGATCGTAGTCATCGTCGCTATTGGCCCCAAACAGCGCACTCAACGAGGTCGTCCAGGTATTGCGCACTTTCTGGCGTCGGAAAAAATCGCGGATGACATTTTGCAGGATGCGCTGAAACAGCATCGGCAGTTCTCCCGACGGCTTGCCGGAATATTTGTCGGAAAGTTTGAGCATGGCCTCTTGCACGAGGTCCAGCGCCTGGTGTTCATCGCGCACTGAAAATACTGCCTGCTTGAACGCTCTGCGCTCGACCTCGGCCAGGAAGTCAGCAAGTTCCTTGTAAGTGGCCAGTTGGGTTGCCTTTTGTGATGTGCCGGCGTGATGTGCCGGCGCCGGCAGAGACCGTGGCGTTGTTGCGCAACGCTCTCGGAGTTCGCGGCATCTTAGCAAATCGGACAGAGGAGGCAAGCCGGCTGTCGGCAGGCGCCACAAACGCGCGTATCACGCTGTTTAATCGGATATTTTACTTGACCACTGAAGCATGGGCCGGTAATGTCGCAGGTTCCTTTTTGCCATAAATCTTGCCATTATCTTGACATTAGCTTGCCAGTAATCCGCAAGAATCGTTCCCACGTGAGCGGATCAAAAATCATGCAATTAACCGGTGCAGAGATCGTTGTGCGCTGTCTGCAGGAAGAGGGTGTCGAACATTTATTCGGATACCCCGGCGGCGCTGTGCTGTACCTGTATGACGAGTTGTTCAAGCAGGACAAGGTGAAGCATGTACTTGTCCGTCATGAACAGGCCGCCGTGCATGCGGCCGACGCTTATTCGCGATCCACCGACAAGGTCGGTGTTGCGCTGGTCACCTCCGGCCCAGGTGTCACCAATGCGGTGACCGGTATTGCCACCGCCTACATGGATTCGATCCCGCTGGTCATACTGACCGGGCAGGTGCCGACGCACGCCATCGGCGAAGATGCTTTCCAGGAGTGCGATACCGTGGGTATCACGCGTCCCTGTGTGAAGCATAATTTTCTGGTGAAAGACGTCAAGGATCTGGCGCTGACGATCAAGAAGGCGTTCTATATCGCCGCAACAGGTCGTCCTGGTCCGGTGGTGGTTGATATTCCCAAGGACGTCACGTCAGCGAAGGCCGAATTCGACTATCCAAAGTCGATCACCATGCGTTCCTACAATCCGGTGGTGAAAGGACACGCCGGCCAGATCAAGAAGGCGGTCAAGCTTCTGCTCGAAGCGGAGCGACCGATGGTCTATACCGGCGGCGGTGTGATATTGGGTGGCGCGTCGGCGGAGTTGACCCAGTTCATCAAGTTGCTCGGTTTCCCGTGCACCAATACGCTGATGGGTTTGGGCGGTTATCCAGCCACCGACCGGCATTTCCTCGGCATGCCCGGCATGCACGGCACCTACGAAGCCAATATGGCCATGCAGCATTGTGACGTGTTGCTGGCGGTGGGTGCGCGTTTTGACGATCGGGTGATCGGCAATCCCAAACATTTCTGCGAGCAACCACGCAAGATCATTCATATCGATATTGATCCGGCGTCGATTTCCAAGCGGGTGAAAGTCGATGTGCCGGTGGTCGGCAATGTGCGCGAAGTGTTGAAGGAGCTCATACGCCAGATTGAAGCGGCTCGCGGCGGCCCGAACAAGGAAGCGCTGAAGAGCTGGTGGGCGCAGATCGGCGAATGGCGTGGTCGCGACTGTCTCAAATACGACCGCTCGAGTGCGATTATCAAGCCGCAGTTTGTAGTCGAGAAGCTCTATCAGGTGACCAAAGGCGACGCATTCGTCACTTCCGACGTCGGTCAACATCAAATGTGGGCAGCACAGTTCTATAAGTTTGACAAGCCGCGCCGCTGGATCAATTCGGGTGGCCTGGGCACGATGGGCGTCGGCCTGCCCTATGCGATGGGTGTGCAGATGGCGCATCCCAAGGCAACGGTCGCCTGCGTGACTGGCGAGGCCTCGGTGCAGATGTGCATCCAGGAGTTATCGACCTGCAAGCAGTACCGGCTGCCGCTGAAGTTGATTAATCTCAACAACCGTTACATGGGCATGGTGCGGCAGTGGCAGGAATTTTTCCACGGAAATCGCTATTCAGAGTCATACATGGATGCGCTGCCGGATTTCGTCAAGCTGGCCGAATCTTACGGCCATGTCGGCATGCGTATCGAGAAGCCGGCCGATGTCGAGCCGGCGCTGAAAGAAGCGTTTGCGCGCAAGAAGGAATTGGTGTTTCTCGACTTCATTACTGATCAGACGGAAAATGTGTTCCCGATGATACCGGGCGGCAAAGGGCTGTCCGAGATGATTCTGGTGTGAAGCGATGAGACACATCATTTCCGTTTTGCTGGAAAACGAAGCCGGCGCGCTGTCCCGGGTAGCCGGGTTGTTTTCGGCGCGCGGCTACAACATCGAATCGCTCACGGTGGCGCCTACCGAGGACGCAACGTTATCGCGCATGACCATCGTCACTTCCGGTTCCGACGACGTCATCGAACAGATCAACAAGCAGTTGAACAAGTTGGTCGATGTGGTCAAGGTGGTTGATCTCTCTGAGGGCGACCATATTGAGCGGGAGCTGATGCTGGTCAAGGTGCGTGCTGTGGGCAAGGATCGTGAGGAGATGAAGCGGATGGTGGACATTTTTCGCGGCCGTATTATCGACGTAACCGATAAGGATTACACCATCGAGTTGACCGGACCGGGATCGAAGCTGGATGCCTTTCTGAAGGCTATTGATCCGACGGCAATACTTGAAACGGTGCGCACTGGTGCTTCAGGAATTGGCCGTGGCGACCGTATTTTGAAAATTTAGGGGGCAGCGCGATAAGCCGCTGCGTATAGCGGGTTGTTTGCGCTCCCGCATGATCATCAATAACGTTTCAGACAGAGGGAAGATATGAAGATTTTCTACGACAAAGACGCCGATCTTTCGTTAATCAAGCGCAAGCAGGTTGCCATCATCGGCTACGGTTCCCAGGGTCATGCTCACGCCAACAACCTCAAGGATTCCGGGGTCAAGGTCACCGTGGGTCTGCGTAAAAACGGCGTTTCCTGGAACAAGGCAAAGAAAGCCGGTCTCGCAGTTAAAGAAGTCGGCGATGCCGTGAAAAGCGCCGATCTGGTGATGATCCTGCTGCCCGACGAGAACCATGCAGATGTTTATCGTGACGAGATCGAGCCCAACATCAAAAAAGGTGCGACCCTGGCGTTTGCGCACGGATTCAACATTCATTTCAAGCAGATTGAGCCGCGCGCCGACCTCGACGTCATCATGATTGCGCCCAAAGGCCCCGGCCATCTGGTGCGCTCGACCTATACCCAGGGCGGTGGGGTTCCCTCTCTCATCGCGGTCTACCAGGACCCCGGCAAGAAAGGCCGTGATGTCGCGCTTTCGTATGCCGCAGCCATC
>JAQBGW010000100.1:0-5590 GCA_032128415.1 Betaproteobacteria bacterium
CGCCTGAAGGCCGCGGCTTCACGCGCGCGCTCGAGCGCTGCGTCGGCATGGGGAAATGCCGCGGCAGGGACAGCGTTACCATGTGCCCGAGCTACCGCGCGACCGGCGAAGAACGCTATTCGACGCGCGGCCGCGCGCGCCTATTGCAGGAAATGCTGCGCGGCGAAATCATCACCGACCAATGGCGAAGCGAGGAAATCAGGGAAGCGCTCGAGCTTTGTTTCGCGTGCAAGGGCTGCAAGAGCGACTGCCCGACGCATACCGACATGGCGACGTACAAAGCCGAGTTCATGCATCACCATTATCTGGGCCGGCTGCGGCCGGTACAGGCCTACACCATGGGGCTCATCAATCACTGGGCGCGGATCGCGGCGCTGGCGCCGCGCCTGGTCAACCTGCTGACAGCGATGCCGGGCCTGTCCACGCTACTGAAGCATGCGGCCGGTATGGCGCGTGAACGCAACATTCCGCAATTCGCCCATCGCACGTTTCACCAATGGTTCCGGCAGCGTCGCGGGGCAACAGCGACTGCACCACGTGGCCGCGTCATCCTGTGGGCTGATACCTTTAACAACCATTTTCAGCCGGGTTCGGCTGCCGCTGCGGTTGAAGTACTGGAAGCGCTCGGTTACTCGGTCAGCGTTCCGCGGCAGCATTTATGCTGCGGCCGCCCGCTCTATGACTTTGGCATGCTCGATAGCGCGCGCAGTTATCTGCGGGAAATTCTCGACACCCTGCAGGTTGATATCCGCGCCGGCGTGCCCATCGTCGGACTGGAGCCGGCCTGTGTGTCGGTATTCCGCGACGAACTCCTGAACCTGTTCCCGGACGACGCGTTGGCGCGCAGATTGAGCGCGCAAGTCCATCTGTTCAGCGATTTCCTGATGCGCATTACCGACTGGAATGCGCCGCAGCTCGGTGGCGAGGCGCTGGTGCATGGACATTGCCATCAGAAGTCACTGTCCGGCATGGCTGCTGAAATGGCCCTGCTGAAACGGCTGGGCATACAGGCGCACACCGTCGAATCGGGCTGCTGCGGAATGGCCGGGGCGTTCGGATTCAATCCACGGCACTACGATGTTTCGGTGAAAATCGGGGAAGCTGCGCTGCTGCCCGCAGTGCGCGCAGCGGATGAGCACACCATGATTATCGCCAGCGGTTACAGTTGCCGGGAACAGATCGCGCAATTGACTGAACGCAACGCGTTACACATCGCAGAAGTCGTTGCACTGGCGCTGACCCGCGTTGATCGCATCGCTGCTTAGATCCGGCCGATCCTCGTGTACGGCATGGACTCCCTCTCCCCCTGGCTGATCGCATACGTTGTGATCGTGATCATGTTTTGCGGCTGGGTACAGGGCGCGCTCGGCATGGGATTTCCGATGATCGCCACGCCATTACTTGCCGCAGTCACCAACATGCAATTCGCGGTAGTCACGATATTGCTACCCTGCCTGGCCACCGTTATCGTAACCCTGGCCAAAAGCCCTGATCTCGGCCATATCCTGCGCAGATTCTGGTGGATACCACTTTGCGCCCTGGTCGGCGCTGCAGTGGGCGCCAATCTGTTCGTGCAGTTCCCGCAGTTTCCCTATGCGTTGCTGGTCGCCGGCGTCATCTTCTTTTATCTGTCTCTGCAACACCTGGAGCAGGTACATTGGTCTTTTCTGCAACGACACAACAAGGTTTCCGGTGTCGTGTGCGGGTTTCTCTCAGGCATGTGCGAAAGCACCGCCAATATTGCGGCGCCGCCGCTGATCATCTACTACCTCGGCATCGGCCTGCCGCCGCTAATGCTGGTGCCAGCGATGAACCTCGGCTTTTTCGTTGGCAAGGTTACCCAGTTTGCCACGCTGATTGTCAGCGATATTGCCTCACCCGCTCACTGGCTGCTGACGTTGCCGCTGGCAGTGCTGGCCACGATCACCTGCCTGTTTGGCACCAAGGTTCGCAGTCGTATCGACGGCCCGACATATCGCATCTGGATGCGCCGCATGCTGCTGGCAATCGCCGTCGTGCTGCTCGCACAAGTGGCATATCAGCACCTTCCTGCCTGACACCAAAAAAAACCGGCGCGCGCCGGCTTTTTGCATGGTGATCACACAATCAGAATTGCGTCATGTTTATCAACGGCAGTCAGATGAGAAAATCGTAGTGAATGCGATAGAACGGTGTATTGAGGCGATTCGCCGCAGCCAGCGTGTAAGGAACAACCGATAAATCGGATTCTTTAACCAGCCGCACGACCAACTGCTCCCGTACGCCGAACACCGGATCTTCATTGATATACGGGTCGTCGTCAGGAAAGATTTCCGTAGTTAAATCGTGCAGGCCTGCGGCCGAAATTGAGAGATGGAAGTGCGCGGGCCGCCAGGGGCGGCGACCGGTTGCCCGCAGCAGCTCGCCCACGGGACCGTCTTCGGGTACCGTATACGGCGCGGGACGAATGGTGGTGAACGCATAGCCACCGTTGGTATCGGTCTTCATCCTGCAGCGCAGATTGCCATCGGGTTGTCTGGGGTCCTGGTTCGAGTACAGGCCATTCGCCGCCGTCTGCCAGACATCGAGCACCGCGCCAGGGACAGGCTTCCCACTTGCTGCATTGAGGACACGCCCGTAAAACGCAACGTGCTCGCCGTCGTTGTCACCGATCATGTCTCCACCGACATCGAGCCATCGCGCGCCAGCGATGTAAAACGGGCCAAGGTTGCTGTATTCGGTACGGCCATTGCCGCTATTAATCATGTCGACCAGAGCAGACAGCCCGAGTACATCAGAGAACAGGATGAATTCGCTGCGCTCCGGAGTAGAGATCTGTCCAGCGCGATCGAGAAGCGTCATCGCGGTCTGCCATTCCTCGTGCGTAAGTTCAACGTCCTTGGCAAACGCGTGCAGATGCACCGCCAGTTTTGACAGCACGAACATCAACCGCGGATTCGTGGTCTTTGCACAGTAAGCAATGAATGCATCAGTAATTGTGTTCTTGTTGACGGACTGCATGACGAATGCCCTAGATCAGCGCGAGGCTCAATACGGGAAAAGCGATTACTGCAATGAGTACCAACAGCATGATGAAAGCAAATGGAAATGCGCCCGCAAAAATATCGTACAAGGTGATCGATGGATCGTCGATCGCACTCTTGACCGTGAAAACCGACAAACCAAGCGGCGGCGTCAGCAATCCGATCTCCGCGCCGATAACGGTTACCACGCCGAACCAAACAAGATCTCCGCCGAACCCCACCACTGCCGTCATAAATAGCGGTGCTGCGATCAGAATGATGGATGCGGTATCTAGCACAGTCCCGGCAATAATCAGCACCACCACGTAGACCACAATCAGCTCATTCAGACCAAAATTCATGCCGGTGAGCCATTCACTGAACAGCGTAGGCACGCCGGCAATGCCCAGCATGCGGCTGTACATATTGGCGGCGATGATCAGGAACAGCAGTGTCGCCGAGATATATCCCGCCTCGACAAAGACGTCCCACAGGTCGCGCCAACTGAGCGCGCGTTTTATGACGCCAATGATCAGCGCGAGCAATGCGCCAAGCGCACCTGCTTCGGTCGCCGTGACAACCCCACCGTAAATACCCCCGAGCACAGCCACGACCAGAATCAGCACAGGTGCGAGCTTGTGCAACTTCTGCAGCAGGCTGAATTGTGGGTTGGAGTCATCGGCGATTACGCCCCCGACAAATCCTGGCGTGAAATGAGCCATCAGTACGATACCTATGCAAAAGCACACGGCAAGCAACACACCGGGAATGAGTCCTGCAAGAAACATGTGGCCTACGGACTGCTCGGCGACGAAGGCGTAAATGATCATCATCACGCTCGGCGGAATCAGCATGCCCAGCACCGAACTGCCGGCCACCACGCCCACAGAGAAGCGCTTGCCATATTTGAGGCGGCGCATTTCCGGCATTGAGACACGGGCAAATACAGATGCAGAAGCGATCGACGAGCCAGTGACCGAGGCGAAAAGCGCATTGGCCGCGACCGTCCCCATTCCCAGCCCGCCGCGGATTCGGCGGAAGGCATCGTTCGCCACATCGTAAACGTCGCGCCCGATGCCCACCTTGCTTACCAGCAGACCCATCATCATGAACAAGGGTATGGTGGCAAAGTTGTAATCGCCGACAGCGTCGCCAACTGAAACCGTGAGCAGGTTAATCGCGAGATCCAGGCGATCACGCATCAGCCACACGCCGATTACAGAAACCGTGCCCAGCGCAATCGGAACGTATAACCCGCAATAAATCAAGACGACGACAAGAATGATCGACGCTATGCCGATCTCGACAGGACCCACTTTAGCCACCCCCCCAGCAGATGAATCATTTGAGCCCTCAATGACGCGCCACTGGGCGAAACTCCCGCCAGGCCGAGACAAGAAATGCGAGGATCGTAGCGATTGCGCCGACAACGATCGTGAGTTTTACCGGCCACTCCGGCGCAGTAAACAGCTGCGCCGTACCTTTGAACTCGCCGCCTTGATAGGACTCGATAAAGCGCGGAATGCCGCCATATACAATCAACATGAGGAATGCGACGGAAACGAGATCAAAAAAAGCGCGCATTGAGCGCGCCACAACCGGCATGCGCTTATCCAGAATCGTGAGCAGTCCATCTGAGCGTATCAACCGCCCCGAACGCACCGCATCCCCTAGCTGCAGAAATACGATGGCGACCAGCGACATTTCCACAATTTCGTGGACACCAAGAATGGAGATGGAAAAAAACGTACGGCCCAGAGCATCAGTATTGATCAACACCAGCAGCGACATCACCAGCAACGCACCGGTGATGTTCAGGATGGCAAGCGACCGGTACAGCACGCGCACTGGCGCGCTGGGCTCTTCGTTCGCTGCCATCCCCATGTTTACTCGCGATCCCAGTGACGCAATGGTTTCGCACCAGCCGCCCGCAACGCATCCATGTACGCCGACAGAATCTTTTTGCCGGGTTGCCCCTTGGCTTCCAGATCTGCCGCCCATTTTTTGGCAAGATTCGGCATGCCCTTGGCCCAAGCCAATCGTTGCTCATCCGACATTTCGTAAATCAAACCGCCGGCCTTGACGTAAGCTTCCTCGCTCGCCTTGCCTTTGGCCGAAGCAATATCCCCCAGCCGGTCGCGATAGGCAAAAGCGACTTCCTGAATCACTTGCTTGACTTCATTGGGCAAGCGTTTCCAAGACTCCGCATTCGCGGAGATGACCTTGGAATTGGCTGTGCCAAGATCCGCCTTAAGCATGTAAGGCGCGACTTCGGCGAGCTTGAAACTCACCGCGGCCTCCGGCCACAGCATCACGCCGTTGACGACACCCGTCTGCGCATTATTGTAATAACTGGTCAGCGGTCCTGCCACGCCGGTGGCACCGAGTCCGTCCAGATACCTCAGGTTCGTGCCCGCACCATTGACCTTCATGCCTTTGAAATCGGAGAGCGTCTTGACCGGATCCTTGCTGAAGATTTGGTAGCTATCAAGCACCGCGCCCGTGGTCAAATATACTTGTCCGTGCGCCGCAAACTCCTGCTTTACTGCCGGGAACTGCTGTGCGAGTTTGTCCATGGTTTTCGCAAC
>JAQBGW010000101.1:0-23932 GCA_032128415.1 Betaproteobacteria bacterium
GGGGAGCTACGCACAGACCACGAGCGGACTGGTGGCGGCCGGGGATTCGGCGAACTACAGCTTTGGCAGCTTCACCACGGCGACCAACAACTACAGTGTGGCCCAGCTGGCGCTGGCGATCAGCGCGACAGGGGTGAACAAGGTATACGACGGAACAACGATGGCAACGGTGACGCTCTCGGATAATCGTGTACCAGGAGATGCGCTCACCACAAGCTACACCACGGCGGACTTCAACAACCAGAACGCGGGGACGGCCAAGCCGGTGAGCGTAGCGGGCCTGGGGCTGACGGACACGGATGTGGGCAATTACACATTTAACGCGACGACGGCGACCACGGCAGACATTAATCGAGCGGTAGTTAGCATCTCTGGTAATCGAGTCTATGACAGCAGTATGGACTTCGGCCCGACCGCATTCGGCACGGTCAATGGCGTCAACGGCGAAACCCTCATTGTCGCCAGCGGCACCGGGATGGTATCGAGCCCGAAAGTTCTGGCCGGCACGCAATCGCTGACGGAGGACAGCCTGAAGCTGGGTAACGGCACCGGTCTGGAGAGCAACTACACGCTGGTAGGCGGCACACACACCGGCACGATCACGGCAACGGCATTAGTGCCGTTCGCCTGGGATTCTGGCGGTGGCGACCTGCGCTGGGAAAACCCGGCAAACTGGAACCAAGGTGCAATTCCCATGAATGGCGCAATGGCCAATATCCCCGGGGGATTGAGCGGGGCGGTAGTTTATTCCAGTGTGAGCGGCGCAACCAGCCTGAAAACCCTCAGCAGTGATTCCGGATTCACGATGACTGGAGGCACGCTGACTCTGGGGAATTCGATTGCAGATGTCTCCACATTCAGCGGGCTACCGCTGACGCTGAATGGCGGCACGCTGAACGGTGTAGGAACAATCACCTTGGTCGGAACGACGCTGGATGTCCTCGCCGGAGGCTTGTTGGGTGGCTCGCGTACGATCAATGGAGATGTGAATAATCTCGCCGGCACCGTGAGCCCCGGCGCCTCGCCGGGGATTATGACAATCAACGGCAATTACATTCAGGGTGCGTCGGCCACGTTACTGGCTGAATTAGGCGGCACTGCGTCTGGCCTGTATGACCAGCTGATTGTTACTGGAACCGTGACCTTGGCTGGCACACTCGATGTCGTTCTCGTCAACGGCTTCGTTCCTGCAGCCGGCACTTCTTTTACGCTCGTGCAGAGCACGGCTATAAACGGGGCTTTTTCGTCTACTCCCTCGGCGCTCCCCTATGGTTCCCTGACCACCCAATATCTGGGTTCGACGGTTGATGTCACTACCGGCAGCACTGCGGCAGCTACTGATTCTCTGCTGAATACTCAAATCAATCAAACGAACAACGCACCGCCGAGCACCAACACGACCCAGAATACGACTAACGTGTTCAATTCGGGCGGGCTGGCCCTGAGTGGCGCCTACCTTGAAACCACCGGCGGGCAACTCGTGCCCCTTAGCACCACGACCAGCATTACGTCTGACGTGTACACCAATGTGAATACCGGTCAGACGATGTTGATCACGTCCAACTCCTTGCCCGAACCTGGGGTGTACGTCAGCCAGAATGACCAGTTGGTATTGGTGGTGACAATCGATCCGGCCACGAATCAGCTCGTAGTGTTGACAGGATCAGTTGGATCATTCTCTGTGTCTGGATCAAAGGTAGTGGTCAAGAAACCCGGGGTTTGCAAGTAGTTTCCCGCCACTGTGCGCGGGATGCGCGCGCATGCGGCGGTGACATCAGTCGTCGGCGCGCAGGATGTCGAATCCCGCTTGCAGTGCGCGCTCGATACGGGCTTTTTCCTTTTTGATCTCTTCGTCGCTCCAGTCCCACATGCCGGCACGGGCCTTCATCCCGGTGCGACCCTTGGCGACCATGTCTTTCAACCACTGCGGCGGACTCTTCTCGGCGTGCAAATGCGGATATAGCGCGCTGGCGACAAGATCATGCGTGTCCCAGCCCGACATTTCTTTTTGCAGCATGGGTCCGCAGGCGATGAAACGGAAGCCGAAACCGTAACGCACCGCGGTATCGATGCCGTCCGCGTCGGTGACACCGTCCGCGATCAGGTACAGCGCCTCGCGCATCATCGCGTGCTGCAGCCGGTTGCCGACGAATCCCGGCACATCTTTTTTGACCCAGATCGGCGCTTTGTCGAGATCCTTGAGCATTAGAACCAGGCGTTCCGCGACTTTGGGGTCGGTGTGTGCCGAACTGACGACTTCCACCAGCGGTACCAGATGCGCCGGCATAAAAAAATGCAACCCTGCGACCCGCTCCGGCTGCTTGAGGCCTTTGGAAATTTCACCGATTGGAAAATTTGAAGTGTTGCTGACCAGCGGGATATCCGGTCGCGCGAGAGCTTCTACCTCGACAAATAGTTTCTGCTTCAACGGCAGATCCTCGGTGGCGGCCTCCACAACAATGGCGATATCCAACCACGGAATCGATTTGAGTTCAGCGTAATAGTGCACCTGAGCGGCGCTCGATACCGGTGCGCCAAGTTTAGCGAGACCATTGGCAATGCGCGCAGGTAGCGCCTCGCGGGTTTTCGCCGAAGGGCTCATGACATGCGCGGTCCAGCCATGGGCGGCGAACAGAGTGGCGATGTCGCCGCCCATGATGCCGCCGCCGATGACTACGACGTGGGAAGTCTTGCCGGACATATGAAATTCCTTGAATGAAAATGAACTGCGGGGAACGGACATTATATCGTCCGTTCCCCGCGGGACTGCGTCAGTAAACCGGTTTCTAGATTTGCGGTTTGATCAATGCAGCGCTCCACGATGCCGGTTGTCCATCGGCGCGTAGCTTCGTCGAACCTTGCATCGTCGGGCCGGTGACGCGGCCGGAGTAGGTGGCACCATTAGCCATGAAGCTGATCTGGTCGCCGATCAGTTTTTCTGGGGGCGCCCGTCCAGCGTTGCGCCGCTGGCGAGCAGTGCGTCAATTTCCGCATCCGACAAGCCAACTTCGCCCAGCACTTCGATGCTTTGCTCGCCGATTTTTGGCGCATGGCGAAAGTCCTTGCGTGCACCGCGCGAGAGTTTGTTGGGCAGCTTCATGTTCCAGATCATGCCTTCGGTCGGATGATCGATTTTCTCAAAGAATCCGACATCTTTCAGGTGCGGATCCTGCATGATCTCATCCAAGGTCTGGAACGGCATCGCCGGCACATCGGTGCGGTCAAAAATTTCCATCCATTCCGCAGTCGTTTTTTGCTTCAAACCCTCGGCGCGGATGCTGAAATATTTCGGCGTGTTCTTGAAACGCGCAGCGACACTATTAAAGCGTGGATCAGTTTTTAGTTCCGGCTTGCCGATGGCGTCGAACACCGCAAAAGCCTGACCGTCGGTGTTGGCTGAAACGCAAACCCAGCCGTCCTTGGTCGGCAACGGCTTTGCCTGCGGATCAGTCAGTCGCGGGTCACCCATCGGACCCAGCGGCGGATCGAAAGTTTTTAGATACATGTGTTCTTCGAGCACGGACTTCACCATGTTTTCGAACATCGGCAGTTCGATCGACTGGCCTTCGCCAGTGCGCTCGCGATGGAGTAGCGCCATCAGTATCAGTTGCACGGCGATCAACCCCACGGTGCGATCGGCAATAACCATCGGCAGATAGCGCGGCTCGCCCGCGACCATGTGATACAGCGCGGCGATGCCGGTGGATCCCTGAATGATCGAGTCGTAAGCCGGTTTTTCGCGGTAACGCCCATTCTGGCCGAACCCAAACATACCGCAGTAAATGATTTTTGGATTGACCTTGCATACCTCTTCGTATGAGAGCTTCAGCCGTGCCATCGCCGGCGGGCGCATGTTCCAGATCAGCACATCCGCTGTTTTCAGCAGGCGCATCAGTGCGTCATGGGCGCCGGGTTTTTTCATGTCCAACACCAGTGAACGTTTGTTGCGATTCAGGTGCAGGTATTTCCCCGACATGCCGGCGGTGCGCCCGCGACCGGCAAGAGAGCGCACGATGTCGCCGCTGGGCGCTTCAACCTTGATCACGTCCGCGCCATGGTCGGCCAGCGTTTGCGTCGCCAATGGCCCGACCACCACCGAGGTCATGTCGATGACTTTGATGCCTTCCAGCGGTCCACCGGCCATCAGTGCTGATCCTTCATCGCGGCCAGCGTTTTCGCTTCACGCGCGGTGATCGCGGCATAACGCTTGAGCAGGCGTTCAGCGCGTACGATGATCGGAATATCGATCATCTTGCCGTCGAGGGCGAACGACGCCCGCCCGCCGGCAGCGGCTTCCTTATCGAGCGCGATGACTTTGCGCGCGTACTCTACTTCTTCAGCGCTCGGCTTGTATTCTTCGTTGACGATGGTGACCTGGCCGGGATGAATGCAGCCGGCGCCCATGAAACCGAAATCGCGAGAACGGCGCACCATCTTGCGAAATTTTTCCCAGTCACCGAAGGTGGCCACGCTGTCGATAAAGCCCAGCGGCATGATGCCGGCAGCATTGGCCGCAATGATCATGTGCTGCTTCGGGTAGAACAACGCCTCACCGGTGGGCTGCATGTTGCAGTTCAGCGCGAAATCCTCACCGCCGATATTGCAGGCGATGATGCGGTTGCTGGCAGTGGTGATGTCGCGGATCTGGAAAAAAGCTTCGGGTGTCTCGATCATGGTGATGAATTTGGTATGGCCGACCATCATGCCGCGCTTCTGTTCAAGCTCGCTGATCATCTCGTCGAGCAATTGCACATGGGACACGCCGGACGCCTTGGTGATGGCAATGCCGTTGACGTCCGGGCAGATCGAATGCTCGATGTCGCGCACCGCGAGCGACAGCGGCTGGTTGATGCGCACCACCACATCGGCGCCGCCACGTTTCACACGCGCTGCATTTTTCTCGACCAGTTTGCGCGCGTTGGCTTTTTCAGCTGGTGGTACGCTGTCCTCAATATCCAGCTGGATCACGTCGGCGCCGCGCGTATGCGCCTTATCGACATATTTTTCGACGTTGACTGGCACGTACATTAGTGAACGCCACACCGGAAGTTCTCGATTCATATATAACCCGTTGTTTTAATTGAATAAATATTATCAGACCCCTGGGTCTGGATCACCAGCACTACTTTCCGCCACCACTCCGTCCACAAGCAATTGCCGATATGCCTGAGCATCAATACCAAGCTCCGCCAGCAACGCCGCATTGTGTTCGCCAATCTGCGGTGCCTGGGTGCGGATCGACGCCGGGGTTCCCGACAGTCGCGGCACGACGTGGTGCATCGGGTACGCACCCATGTCGCGGTCCGGATAATCGGCGAGCAGTTCACGTGCCAGTACATGCGGGTCTTCGACGATCTGCGCAATGTCGTAAATCGGCCCGATGGTGACATCAGCTTTCTCGAAAAATTCGACGTTCTCCGCCTGCGTGCGCTGCGCAACGAACGCGCCGATGATGGCGTCGAGTTCTGCAGCGTGTTTCACGCGATCGGCATTGGTCTTGTAACGCGGATTGCTGCTCAGGTCAGGGCGCCCGATGGATTCAAACACGCGTTCGGCCATTTTCTGGATCGACGCCGAAAGCCCAACGTACTTGCCGTCCTTGCATTGGTAGGCATTACGCGGCGCGGCGTTGGTGGAGCGGCTGCCGGTGCGCGGTTTGATTTTTCCGGTCAGCCGGTAGTTGGCGGCCTGCGGCCCCAGCACTGCAAACAGCGGATCGAGCAGAGGCAAATCGATGACCTGACCGCGGCCGCCGCTGTGCTCCACTTCGCGCAACGCGATCATTACGCCCGATGCGCCGTAGAGTCCGGCGATGGTATCGGCGAGGTACATCGGCGGCAGTACCGGTTCACGATCTGCAAACCCATTAATCGCAGCGAATCCTGACATGCCTTCGACCAGTGTGCCGAATCCGGGGCGGCGCTTGTAGGGACCGTCCTGTCCCCAACCTGAAATGCGCACGATGATCAGCCGCGGATTGCGCGCGAGCAATACATCGGGAGCGAGTCCCATGGCTTCCAGCGTACCGGGACGAAAGCTCTCGACAAACACCGCCGTGGTAGCCACCAGCTTCAGCAGCAGTTCGCGCGCTTCCGGCTTGCGCAGTTCGAGCGCCAGACTTTTCTTGTTGCGCGCGTAGAGTTTCCAGTTGGTGGCGATGTCCTCGACCTTCCACGCGCGTAGGGTGTCGCCGGTGGGCGGTTCGACCTTGATGACTTCGGCGCCGAAATCGCCCAGCACCTGTGTCAGTTGATTGCCGGCAACCAGCCGTGACAAATCGAGTATTCGTATCCCCGTCAGCGGCCCGCGGGCAGCGGGATCGTAATCGCGTTGTGGCACGCCCATCCGGTGTCGCCTTAGTCCGGCTTGATGCCGGCGTTGCTGCGATTGCCCATCAGCCGTACGGATTCGGCGGGGTAGTTCTGGACATGCGCGCAGCCCAGTGCGGCAGTGAGTATCAGTGCAACCAATGCGCGATCTATCGGTGTCATCGGATCCCCCGTATTTTATTTGTGACGCGGCTGATGCCGCCAGGCGATACCGGTGATCAGCGCGGCTCCAGGCCGTTGGCAATTTGACGCTCGATCAGTCTCGACTCGTTGCGCAGCATCGTGGCCAGTTCCTGCACGCGGCGTTCGGCCATGCGGCTGGAAATCGCCGAGACCGATAGTGCTGCAAACGGCATGCCGCTCAGGTTACGCAGCACCTGGCCGATGGAGCGTACGCCGGCCAGCGTCGGTGTTTCGCGTACCGCGTAGCCGAGTTTTTGGGCTTTGCGCGCTTGTGATAGCAGCGCGGTGCTGTTGAGTCCGTGCTCCGGCAGTCGCGGCTCGTTGCTGGTGATGATGTTGCGGACTTCCTCCTCGGGCAGTGCGGCGAGTATCGCCAGGCTGCCAATGCCTACCCCGAGTGGCCGGCGCATGCCGACTTCTAGGGTGAAGGTCTTGATCGGGAAAGTGCCTTCGTGACGGTCGATGCACACGGCGTCGAGGCCACTGCGTTGTGTCAGGAATACAGTATCGCCCGTGGCCTCCGCAATGCGCGTCATTGCCGGATGGCAAATCTCGCGCAGATTGAAGCGCGGCGCGGCGGTCAGTCCCAATTCGAAGGCCATTGCCCCGAGAAAATAACGATGGGTCTCGGAATCCTGCTGCACCATACCTTCATGCGCCAGGCACTTCAGCATGCGATGCACGGTCGGCCGTTGCAGGTTGGTGCGGGTGGCCAGATCAAGCAGGCGCGAGCCGGCGCGGTTGTGCGCGGCGATCTCACGCAGCAACAGCAGCGCGCGCTCTATGCTTTGGGTGCCGGTCAGCCGGCCTTGGGTGTCGTCGTCGGAGTTTTTAGAGGTGGCCATGGCTTAGTCCGAATCGTGATACTGAGGGAATGCGGATTATGCCACCGCCTCTGCCCTAGCGGAATAGCCGACCCTGTGCTATCTTTTCGGCGACAAATAGTGGCATTAAAACGGATTTTGTCCAGATATCGGACATTCGGTTTCTGGCTATACTCCCGGGTGGCTCCGGACTCCCGGCGATGCCATCCACAGGAGCGCTTTCCATGACCGATCTTTCAAAACGCGGCGCGGTGCGGCAATCAGCCGGTGCGCGCTTCCGTGCGGCACTGGTGGCGGAAAAACCGTTGCAGATTGTCGGCGCCATCAACGCCTATCACGCGCGGCTGGCCGAACGCAGCGGCTTCAAGGCGATTTACCTGTCCGGCGGCGGTGTGGCTGCCGGATCGCTGGGTGTTCCCGACTTGGCGATCAGCACGCTCGATGATGTGCTGACCGACGTCCGGCGGATTACCGATGCATGCGATTTGCCGCTGCTGGTCGATATTGATACCGGCTTCGGCGGTGCTTTCAATATCGCACGCACAGTGAAGTCGCTGATCAAGTTCGGCGCTGGCGCGTTGCATATGGAAGACCAGGTCTTGCAAAAGCGCTGCGGCCACCGGCCCAACAAGGAGATCGTCAGCAAGGAAGAGATGGTTGATCGCATCAAGGCCGCCGCGGATGCAAAAACCGATCCGGATTTCGTCATTATCGCGCGCACTGATGCGCTCGCGGTTGAAGGACTGGAGGCGGCTATCGAGCGCTCTGTGGCTTGTGTTGAGGCCGGCGCCGACATGATTTTTCCTGAGGCCATCACTGAGCTGGCGATGTACAAAAAATTTGCTGACGCAGTCAAAGTGCCGATCCTCGCTAACATCACCGAGTTCGGGCAGACCCCGCTGTTCACCACGCAGGAACTGGCTGGCGCCAACGTCGGTATGGCGCTGTATCCACTGTCGGCATGGCGCGCTGCCAACGCTGCGGCGCTGCGCGTGTACCAGAGCATCCGCAAGGAAGGCCACCAGAAAAATGTCGTGGAGCTGATGCAGTCGCGTGATGATCTCTATGATTATCTCGACTATCACGCCTACGAACAGAAGCTCGACGCGCTGTTCAAGCGCGACAAATAATCAACCGCAGTTGATCGACCATACTTCTTTACAACATTTATGGCTCCGTTCGGGCTGAGCCTGTCGAAGGGCGGCAGGGCTTCGACAGGCTCGGCCCGAACGGAGCAGGTTTGTCACCAATCATGAAAAGCTTGGCAATCGGTTTTAATTCCGCGGAACTGGCGCGATGATGACCGGCCTGTTGCTGTCGAAGGGTTTTGTCGCCCAGTTCGGCGCTGAGCTGCAGACCGCGGCAGCGGCGGCGGGGACGACGCCGCAGATTATTCATCTCCCCGATGACCCCGCCCAGCGGCTGTCGGCAGCGGAACTCGAAAAAATCGAAGTCGCCTACCTGACGCGCGACCTTCGCTTCTCCGAGCACTATCACACCTTCAGTGAATCCGTTAAAGCCGCGCCCAATCTGAAATGGGTGCATTTCACCAGCACCGGCATCGACCAGCATCCATTTCTGCCGGCGCTGCGTGAGCGCGAGGTACGGTTTACCACCTCGGCCGGGACCAACGGTGTACCGGTTGGGCAGACCGCGATCTGCGGCCTGCTGATGCTGGCGCGTGGTTTCCCGCGCTGGATCGCTGCGCAGCACGAACGGCGCTGGGATCCTGCCCGCGGGCCCGACGTGCCGCGCGATCTGCACGGGCAGACGGTGATCGTCGTCGGTTTCGGCAATATCGGGGCGACGGTGGCGCGATTCTGCAAAGCGCTCGACATGAAGGTGATCGGCGTGCGGCGCAGCCCCAAGCGTGACGGTGATCCGGCCGATGAAATTCATACGCTCGATAAATTGCCTGAATTGTTGCCACGCTGCGACTGGCTGGTGCTGGCCTGTCCGTACACCAAAGAGACGCATCAACTGGTCAACGCCAAAACGCTGGCGCTGATGCCGAAGCATGCACATCTGATCAACGTTGCGCGCGGCGCAGTCGTCGATGAAAAAGCGTTGATCGCTACGCTGCAGAGCAAACAGATCGCGGGCGCTTATCTCGATGTGTTCGAGAAAGAGCCGCTGCCCGCCGAATCGCCGCTGTGGAATATGCCCAATGTCATTTTGTCGCCGCACAACGCGTCAGCGTCTGATGGTAATGACCGGCGTGCGGCAAAAGTGTTTACCGATAACGTGCAGCACTTTGTGCGCGGCGAACCAATGTTGAATGAGCAGCGGCAGAATGAACAGCGGCAGAACGAGCAGCGCTGAATGCAGGGTGCAGCATGAAAAAATGGCAATGCATCCTGTGCAACTTCATCTACGACGAATCCGCCGGCCTGCCCGATGATGGCATTGCGCCGGGCACACGCTGGGAAGATGTGCCGGCAGACTGGACTTGTCCGCATTGCGGGGCGACCAAGGGCGATTTCGACATGATCGTCATCGCGCCTTGAAGTGATCGCGCCGAGCCGACGGTTCGCTGCTCGCAGCTGTTTAATTTTTTAGTCGCACCGGATGCGCCGAATTGGCGCAATCCTCATCGGTCTTGAGTCCGGCCGCGCGGATGCCGTGCGCGGCGAGCGCCTCATCCTGCTCCTGTGTGTCGCCCGTGACGCCCACTGCACCCAACAATTCGCCGTTCGCAGCGCGGATCAACATGCCGCCGCCCTCGGCGAATATTTTTTCTTTGGAAGTCTTGAATAAAAAATCCATGAACAGCGGACGTGCTTCGGCGCGTTCCCGCACCAGACTGGATGAACGTCCCAGTGCCAGCGCTGCATAGGCTTTGCCCATGGCCATCTCAAAGCGCAGCATTGACGAGCCATCTTCTTTTTTGAAAGCTTTAACAATGGCGCCTGGCTCCACCACCACCGCTGAGATGGGACGGCATTTCAGTTCGCGCGCACGCACGAGTATGGCGTCGATGATTTTTTCGGCATGCGGCAAGGTAATCATGGTCAGGGGGCACTCCTTGATCCTGGCATTATAAGTCGTGGTTGGCGTAGTAACGCCGTGGCGCTTCTTCTGTAATACGAGGAAACGAGGAGGAAATATGGGGCAAGAATCCGGCAGGGTGTGCGGCTTGGGCATCATCAGCCTCAAGCGCTCGCCGATATTGCCGGACGTGCCAACCATTGCGGAAAGTGGTTACCCGGGATTTGTAGCAAGCGGCTGACTGGGTCTGGCATTTCCGGCGAAAACGCCGGCTGCAATTGTCGGGCGCATGTGCGAGGCAATAGCAGCCGGCGTTTCGCTTTTGTCAAAATGGCACTGCCGAGGTGAACCAAATTGATCAAGGATTCGGGGATCGCCGCCAACTGAACGATCAAAGGTGGGCAGCTCGCTGCAAACAGGGGTTGCCCAGGGGTGCTGCCAAGTGGCAGGGGTGCCGGTAAGCAGTTAAAATAAAAGACCTTTTTACCCGGTCACGCTGTACCGCCATGCCACTGTTCGCATTCGGACTTAACCACCAGACCGCGCCGCTCGATGTGCGCGAGCGGGTGGTTTTTCACGCCGAACATTTGACGCAGGCGTTGCGCGATCTCGTCGATCGCCGCCCGGTCAGCGAGGCGGCAATCATTTCCACCTGCAATCGCACCGAAGTGTATTGCTCGACCGCCGAACCGGTACATGCCGTGGAATGGCTGGCCGGTTACCACCAACTGAAGCCGGCGCAGATCGCTCCCTATCTCTACGAACTGCCACAGGATCGCGCTGTGAAGCATGCCTTTCGCGTGGCCAGCGGACTGGACTCGATGGTGCTGGGCGAGCCGCAGATCCTCGGCCAGTTTAAGGACGCGGTGCGTACCGCTGAGGCCGCGGGTACATTGGGCTGGCTGCTGAACAAATTATTTCAGCGTACGTTCTCGGTGGCGAAATCCGTGCGCAGCGAAACCGATATCGGCGCCAACACGGTATCGATGGCGGCGGCGGCAGTGCGACTGGCCGAGCGCATCTACCCGAGTGTTGCGGAGCAGAGCATACTGTTGGTCGGCGCCGGCGAAATGATTGATCTGGCCGCGACGCATTTTGCCGCACATCATCCCCGGCGCATGACCTTCGCCAATCGCACCCAGGCGCGCTCGCAACAACTGGCCGATCGTTTTTTCGGCCATGTGATTCCGCTGAATGACATTGCCGCGCAACTGGCGCTGTACGACATCATCATTTGCTGCACCGCAAGTCCGCTGCCCATCGTCGGCAAGGGCGTGGTCGAAAGCGCGCTGAAGGCACGCAAGCATCAGCCGATGCTATTTTTTGATCTGGCGGTGCCGCGCGATATAGAAGCGGAGGTGAGCGCGCTCGACGACGCTTTTCTGTACACGGTCGATGATCTTGGCCAGATCGCGCGCGAAGGCATGGATCAGCGTGAAAATGCCGTGGCCCAGGCTGAGATCATCATCGAGAACCAGGTTTCCGATTTCATGCGCTGGCTCGATAACCGCGAACTGGTGCCGACCATCCGTGCGCTGCGTGATTCCGCAGAGCGTGCCCGCCGCAACGAGCTCGAGCGCGCGCAGCGCCGCCTCGCCCGGGGGGATGATCCGCAGGAAGTCCTCGATGCGCTGTCGCGTGCGCTGACCAACAAATTCATGCATCCGCCGTCGCACGCGCTGAACCACGCTGCGCATGACGAGCGCGATGAACTGGCGGCGTTGATCGCGCGGCTCTACCAGATACAACGGCCCGAGTAAGAGGGTCGATTTTTAGCTGCGGCGTTCGCCGTGGCCAGAGCCTGTAATCATGAAACCGAGCATTGCCGCCAAATTAAACCAGTTGTCACAGCGACTGGAAGAGATCAATCGCCTGCTGGGTTCCGAAAACGTGACGGCAGACTTGGACAACTATCGCCGGCTGACGCGCGAACACGCCGAACTGGCACCGGTGGTCGAGCTCTATCTCCGCTTTCAGGTCAGCGAAGGCGACCTGAAAACTGCGCAGGACATGACCAACGATCCAGCGATGCGCGATTTTGCTGAAACTGAAGTGAGCGAGACCCGTGCGCGCCTCGAGAGCATCGCGGCGGAGCTGCAGAAACTGCTGCTACCGCGCGATCCCAACGACGACCGCAACATATTTCTTGAGGTGCGCGCAGGCACGGGCGGGGACGAGTCGGCATTATTCGCCGCGGATATTTATCGCATGTATGCGCGCTATGCTGAACGCAAGCGCTGGCAGGTCGAGATCATTTCGGAAAGCCCCTCCGACTTGGGTGGCTACAGGGAAATCATCGCCAGAATCATCGGTCAGGGCGCGTACTCAAAACTTAAATTTGAATCCGGCGGCCATCGCGTGCAACGAGTGCCGGTCACCGAAACGCAGGGCCGCATCCACACCTCGGCGTGTACTGTGGCGGTGATGCCCGAGGCGGACGAAGTCGGCGAGATCGTGCTCAACCCGGCGGAAATGCGCATCGATACCTTTCGCGCGTCCGGCGCCGGCGGCCAGCACGTTAACAAAACCGATTCAGCGATCCGCATCACGCATCTGCCTACCGGCCTGGTCGTCGAATGTCAGGACGACCGCTCGCAGCACAAGAACAAGGCGCGGGCGCTGGCGGTACTGGCAGCGCGGTTGAAGGACAAACAGATTCGCGAACAGAACTCGAAAACTGCGGCGACACGCAAATCGCTGATCGGCAGTGGCGACCGCTCAGAGCGCATTCGCACCTATAATTTTCCGCAGGGCCGCGTTACCGATCATCGCATCAACCTGACGTTGTACAAGATTGCGCAGATCATCGACGGCGATATCGACGATCTCGTCGATGCGCTGGCATCGGAACACCAGGCCGAACAACTGGCGCAACTGGCTGAAGAGCAGGGCGTTGCATAAGCCATTGTTTTTATTTAATAAATGTTGATTTTAGGCATCGTGACCATTGCAGCAACGAAATTTCATTCCCTCACCCTCGATCCCTCCCCCGGAGGGGGAGGGAGGACAAGCCCTTCTCCCCTCGGGAGAAGGGTGGGGATGAGGGAAGGTCTTCATTGAAATAAGCCCCCAACTGTGGCGACCATAGCTGCAAGTCTGGCGTCAGCCCACTCCGCCATCGGCCGGATCGAAGCGCGCGTATTGTTGCGCGAGATACTGCAGTGCGATGATGCATATGTGCTGGCGCACGGCAACGAAGAATTAAGCGCCGCACACGCACAACGATATGCAGCATTGGTGGCGCGCCGTATCGCCGGTGAGCCCATCGCCTACATCACTGGGCACCGCGAATTTTATGGACGCGCATTCGCAGTGACGCCCTCCGTACTGATTCCGCGCCACGAAACGGAATTGCTGGTTGAGTTGGCTCTGCAGCGTATGTCCGCATCAGCCACGTATCGCGTACTCGATCTCGGCACTGGCAGCGGCTGTATTGGCGCCACCATTGCTGTTGAGCGGCCGCAGTCAAAAATCGTGCTGGTCGATGCATCGGCAGTCGCACTGGATATTGCTCGCGCTAACGCCGCGCGCTGGGCGCCGGCCAACACCACGCTGCTGCGCAGCGACTGGTATGCCGCATTGGGCGGCGAGCGTTTCGATCTGATCGTCGCCAATCCACCTTATGTGGCTGACGGCGATCCGCATCTCGCGCAGGACGATCTGCGGTTCGAACCACAATCAGCATTGGCCGCGGGCGCCGATGGTCTGGACGACATCCGCCGCATAGTCACCGGCGCGCCGGGGCAACTGACGCCGGGCGGCTGGTTGCTATTCGAACACGGGCATGACCAGGTAGTAGCGTGTGCGCAACTGCTGGCGAAAGCAGAGTTTCAGGAAATTTTCAACGCACCAGACCTGGCGGGCATACCGCGCGTGAGTGGCGGGCGCTGGCCGCTTGATTTTCCCAAGCGTATGCTGTGACATGACTGATGACTCTAAAGCTACCGCGAACAAGAATTCGCGTGACGGGAAAAAAGAAGCGTATCTCCGCGCGATCTACGATCGTTATATAGCTCAGTTCCAAGCGGCCGGAGATCAGGATGCGCCATCAATCGCACGCAACACACACGGTGCAATGGATGATGTGCTGCAACGCGATCGAAAAAATAGCCCCGGCAGCAAAAACATCCAGTGCGGCAAAGGCTGCAGCCATTGCTGCCGTGAAGCAGTCGAGATCTGGCCGCACGAAGCTGCGCTGCTGGTCGGGATTGTGCGCGAGGACGGCAGGGCTCTGGACCAGGCGCGCCTAGAACGCCAGAGTCGCTACACCGTGGATACCTGGCGGCAACAGCCTGCAGTCGATAAGGCTTGCGTATTCCTGGGCAGCGATGGCGCGTGCACGGTCTATGAATCCCGGCCCAATGCCTGCCGCAAGCTGCTGGTGGTGACCGACCCTGCGTTATGTGATGCGGAGCACAGCAAGCCGGACAGCGTCGGCCGCTGGTTCAGCTGGGAAGCCGAAATGATGGAGTCGGCCGCGCAGGAGGTATTCGGAGCGGCCCTGATGCCGGAATCGTTGCTGGCCGCATTGAACGGGAGATAGAAGTGTTGGCAGCGTGGGTATTTTTGCTGTCACTACTCCCTTGACCCTGCCGCACCGCCTCGTTAGACTCCAATCCCGACAAAGTTGCTCAGGTACAGGAATCGTTGCCATGTCTGCTCAAGAAACCATCAAGAATCAAGTCACTAGCCACAAAGTCGTGCTTTACATGAAGGGCTCGCCGGATTTTCCGCAATGCGGATTTTCCGCCAACGCCATCAAAATTCTGCAGTCTTGCGGTGTCAACGAGCCGTTTACAGTCAACGTGCTGGAGGATCCCGAGATCCGCCAGGGCATCAAGCAATACGCCAACTGGCCGACGATCCCGCAGTTGTATATCGATGGCGAATTCGTCGGTGGTTCAGACATCATGATCGAGATGCACCAGAGCGGCGAATTGCAAAAAATACTGCAAAAGTAATCGCGCGACCACTCAATAAAGCCGGCATGCGCCGGCTTTTTGTTTTACGACAGCCCGCTTGCCCGCGCCTGCTCCAGCGCCATCACCGCCCAATCCTTTTCACCGTCGCCGTGGGCAATCGCCCCGAGGAGGCGGTCGCGCCATACGTTTGCGCTGGGCATCGGCATTTCGGCGATATGGGCCGCAGCAAGCACCAGGTTTGCATCCTTCAATCCCAGCCTTGCCGTGATGCCGACGCGATCGTATGCCTTCTCAACAATGATCTTGCCGTAGATTTTGTAGGCTGGCGCGGAGAACAATCCATCGGTCAGTACGTCATAGAACGCCGGTGGGTTGACGCCAAACTTTTCGACCAGAGCGAAGGCTTCACCCATGGCCTCAATGGCGCAGCCCAGCACGAAATTGTTCGCGAGTTTGACGGCAGCGGCAGACTCGGGTTTCTCGCCGGCTTCAAAGCTGCGCCGACCGATGACTGCAAATAACGGTTGGCAGCGGGCAACGGCGGCAGTGGGGCCCGCAGGAACAACACCGAGCTGTCCCGCGGCTGCAGCATCCGGCCGCCCCAGTACGGGGGCCGCCACAAAAGTGCGGTTTGCCTGCGCATGCGCTTCGGTGAGCGAACGGATGAGGGCTACGCTGTGGGTACCCATGGCCACGTGGATGCTGTCGGCGCCCAGGCAGGCAATCAAACCGTTCTCGCCCAGAGCGACCTCATTCAACGCGGCATCGTCGGCGAGCATGGTGATGACAACGTCGCGGCCTTTACATACTTCGCTGATCGAGGTTGTAGAGTGTGCGCCGGCCTTGTCCAGTTCTGCACCTTTCGCGGCAGTGCGGTTGTAGATGGAGAGCTCGTGCCCTGCATCGAGTATCCGGCGGGCCATTGCCTGACCCATGCGTCCCAGTCCGATGAAACCGACTTTCATGTCGTGTATCTCCAGTTTTTCGTGTTACTTAAGCTGACCGCGAACCCACTCTATTTCGCGTGTCACGTAGTCGACGATGTCTCCGGTTTTGAGACTGTCGGGCAGCACGTCCCAGGTGTAGGTTTCAATCTCGAGTTGGCGTGAGACCGGGCGCTCCTTGTGGAAGCGCAGCGCGTCTTCAATGGCAAACCGTGTTGTCTTGAACGGACCGAGATCGTCGAGAAACACCGGCACATGGAAATGCGTGCGCCATTCGCGCGGCCCTGGATCTTTTTTCCAGGCGGCGAATGCGTCTTCGAGGTTGAGGTAGCGGGTCAGTTTGCCGTTGCGTTTTTCCACGGTCTGCGTGAGATACACGGTATCCGCGTAGGGGATCAGGGCATCCACGGTTTCCTGGGTGACTTCCGGCACGCGCAGGGCCGCGGCTTCCTGCAGTTTGAATATGGGAATCCCGGCGTTGACGAGTTTTGCGAGCGATTCGTAGATATCTTCGTACTCGACGGCCTGGTGGCAGATATCGAATACGATGCCTAGGTGCCTGCGCAGTGCACCCAGCGCCTCGGACGTGGATAGACCTGCAGTGCGTGCGAGCGTTTCTGCGGAGTGGCCTGAGTAGAGGTGATTCGTGAAGTAGTCGATGACCTCGTCAGTCGTTTCGAGAAAGCAGAAAGGTTCAGGTTCTAGCGCGAGCGTTACGGTGCGCCCGGTGCGGGCTTCGAGTTTGACCAGATGCGCGACAAGTCGCAGCACATGACTGGTGTAGGCATCAACGACATCAGGGCCTGTTACGCGTGGTTTGAAGCCGAGTGGCGGGCTCTGTATCGAAGGCGCAATGTCCGCGGGTGCGACATCAGCGAGGATATCGGCGACATTCATCGAATACTGTGTGCGTTCTTCGCTGCGCCAGTCAGGTTCGTATACCTGTTCCTTGATGATCTGGTTTTTGAACGGACCGTAGGGGAAGGCGTTCGCTGTATAGAGGTACATGTCGTTTTTGTCGAGAAAAGCCTTGAGCTTTTCGCGCTCTTTTTTGTCGCCGACGAGGCGCTCGGCCGATTTGGCGGAGAGTCGCAACGAAACACCGAAGCGGTCGTTGGGAGAAACCCGCGCTTTGACCTGTGGCACGTAAGTGGTGAGGCTATGCCACATTTCATCCCAGGTATCGCCCGCGTGTACCAAGGTGGAGTAGGTGAGATGCCCGAGATTTCCGGCTAGCTTCATGTTGAGTGCCTTAATTGATTAGAACGTACGATTATCAGGATACTTTTTCCAGCTTGCGTGTACCGGCTGAGCGCACGATGGCTTCAGTGACTGCGGCCCCGTGGACCATTTCGTCCAGGGTAATCGGAAACGCAGGACCGCCTGCTGCAGCTGCGCCGAATGCTTCAAGTACGGCGCGGCTGACATCGTAGGACTCTGCCTGCCAGGTTTCGGTAGGACCTTTGACTGGTTGGAACTTGCAGGCCCCGAAGAGGCGATTGCGCCGCTCTTCGGAAGAGGCGCCCGCCACGTGGGTCATGCCCTCCAAGCGCACCCATCCGGCAGAGCCGAAAACTTGGAAACTGAAACCGGGTCCGGTCGCAGTCATGGTGCCAAGATATCCTGACATGCCGTCTTTCATCCGGAACAGGATGGAGGTGGTGTCGTCGGCATCGACTTTTACCACCCGGCGGAAGCTCTGGCAGAAGACCTCGTCAACCGGACCGCACAGGTCGATCATGCCATCGACGGCATGCACACCCATGGGCGTCAGGCCGCCGCAGGGGGTTTCGTGTTTGTCGGCACGCCATTGCTCGGGATTGATGGTCAGGGCGTTGGGGAAAGTCATCGTGGCTTCTATATGCAGTATGGTGCCGAGGGCACCTGAACGTATCCGCTCGCGCAGCTTGGTCATCTCGGGATGCAGGCGGCGGTTGTAGCCCAGTCCGAGGGTGACGCCGGCTTTGCGTACTGCCTCGACAGCGGCTTTTGCTTCAGCACCGGTGAGCGCAAAGGGTTTCTCGCAAAAGACATGCTTGCCGGCTTTTGCGGCGGCAATAATTTGCGGCACATGCATCGAGTGCGGTGTGGACAACACCACGGCGTCGATATTTTTGTCCTTGAGCAGTTCTTCGTAACTGCCGCGCAGATCGAAGTTCTGCGCTTTGGCAAATGTCTGCACTTCAGGTGTAACAGTACGGGTCGCGCCGGCGACAAATTGGATGGTCTTGCTGGTGCCCTGAACGGCTTCAACCAGCGTCTTGCCCCACCAGCCCAGTCCCACGATTGCTGCTTTGATCATTGGTTTGGTCTCCTGCTTCCTGTTGCGGTCTATGCGTGTCTGTTTCTGGTCAATACGGATTGGCTACCGGCAGTTCGTTTGCCGGGTAGAGCGTGATGATTTTTGCGCCGGTCGGCGTGAGTACCACCTCTTCCTCGATACGTGCGGCTGAGACGCCGTCCGTGGCCGGACAGAAGGTCTCCACCGCGAACACCATGCCGGCCTTGAGTTCGTATGAATCCTTGAACGAATTTAGTCGCGAGATCAGTGGCCGCTCGTGCAAGCCCAAGCCAAGTCCGTGGCAGAAGTTCAGACCGAACGCAGCCATTTCCGTCTCAAATCCGATCTCGGTTGATTTAGGGAACATTTTGGCGACAGCGGCGCTATCAACGCCGGGCTTGAGCATGGCAATGGCGTCATCCATCCATTGGCGGGCGCGCTTGTAGGCATCGATCTGCGGCATGGTCGCACGGCCCACGCTGAATGTGCGGTAGTAACAGGTGCGGTAGCCCATGAAAGATTGAATTACATCGAAAAAGGCCTGATCGCCAGGACGAATGATGCGATCGGTGAAGTTGTGCGGGTGTGGGCTGCATCGTTCTCCAGCAATCGCGTTGATGGCTTCCACGCAGTCGGAGCCCATTTCGTAGAGTCGTTTTGTGGCCAGCGCCACGATCTGTGATTCACGCACGCCGGGCTTGAGCGCTTCCGCGATGTCCTGATAAACGCCGTCCACCATCGCCGCCGCCATATTGAGCAGCGCGATCTCGTCGTAGTTCTTGATTTCGCGGGCGTCCAACATGACCTGCTGGCCGTCGCGAACGATAATGCCTTCTTTTTGCAGGGCGAAGAGCATTGGCGGCTCGCAGACATCCAGCCCCAACGGCATGTCGGCCACGCCTTCCCTGACGAGGATGTCTTTGATTTCTTTTGCGGCAAGTTCAAACAAACCAACCTTGGGCGAGATTGCGCCGCGCATGCCGGGATTGCCTGCGAGGCAGTGATCTTCTTCGAGCCACGGGCAATAGAGTTTGTGGTGACGTGCGGCGGAGCCGAAATCCCAGACATAGGGCTCGCCGTTGCCGGTGAGCAATGAATAGCGAATCAGCTTGTCACGTGCCCACTCGCCGATCACCGTGCTCGAGGTGTAGCGGATGTTGTGCTGATCAAAACACAGCACCGCGCCCAGGTCGGATTTGGCCAATGCCTGACGTGTGCGGGCAAGGCGGTACGAGTGCAGCCGGCGGAAGTTGATCCGCTCCTCGAAATCCACCTGCGTGTGCCCCGGCGCGGGCAGGGGGCGAGTCCAGTTGTGGTTCGGATCAAGATCGTCGGGGTTGACCGGAATTGCTTCGAATTTTTTCTTGCGTGCCATGAGTTTCTCCTTCGAAGGAATGGATCTACCGCGGAGCGGGGCCCGTGTGGTGAATGGCAGGATCTGCCTGGATCGCCACGAATACAGCAGGTGACGGCCATTAGAGATTACCTACGCATCGATATTGTGTCACAATTATATCGATATTAATAAGACACGCTGTAGTTTTATCGTTATTTTAATAACAATGCGTGTCCCAAGCACTGTGCATGGCAATTTTGTGCGAGTCCTCGGGACAGGTTTTGGCTGTACGGTTTAAATTACGGTACGGTCGCCAAAAAAATCCGTTCAGCGTGCAAGGATCGAGAGGCGCCGAACACAAGATGAATCACTTCGAGCAGGCCTATATCTGGGACACCGAACCCGGGTGAAAAACGAGAAGCTTCCGCTGTTGAATGTCCTTTGATCCGGAGACGTCATGAACATAAAACAAATCCCGGTCGCGATGACGCTCATCGCCTGTGCATGGTTCGTTGGCGCCGTGTCTACAGCCTACGCAGCGCCATGTCTCGTCGTAACATTGACGGGCACTCAGGGCGGTCCATCGGTTTTTAACGGGCTGGCTGGTTCCGGAACGCTGGTGCGTTATGGTGATGACAGCAATAAGTGCAACGCCGTACGGCTGCAGTTCGACGCGGGACGCGGCACCACCATGCGATTATCGCAAGTGGGTGTGACAGCGAGCCAGCTCCATGCGATCTTTTTTACGCACATGCATTCGGATCACGCCGATGGATTTTCCGACATCATGCAAGTGCGCTGGCATTTCGGTTCCAAAGGGCCCAAGCTTGACGTAATCTGCAGCGCCGACAAGGCGTCAGCCAAGGGACATACCATCAGTTGCGGGAAATTCGCAGCGCACGCTGCCGACGCCTATCTGCAATCTGGCGAAATTGCCCAGCGTCACTCCGAAAATAAAGCGCGCCCCACTGGCGGCCCGGCCACCTTGACCAACGTGATCGCTTTCGAACCCCAGAACGAACCCCAGGTCGTCTGGACATCCGGCGATGTAAAGGTCAGTGCAATTCAGTCTACGCACATTGCGGGCCATGCATCCTATCGTGTGGACACGCCCGCCGGCAGTGTGGTGATTGGTGGTGATGCCGGCAATGATGCGCCAGCGCCGCCGCGCGCGTCGTCGACCTCGGAACAGGTGGAAAAGCTGGCCCAAGGAGCAGACATTATCGTGCACTCGGCGATACACACCGTTATGGCGCCAGGCAAAGGCAGTGGTTTTCCACCACCCATCTATTATCGTCAGAGCACATCCACTGACCTCGGTGCAATGGCCGAGCGGACAGGCGCGAAGCATCTCATGCTTACGCATCTGATTCCGCCGCTCGGAGCACAACGTCAGGGGCCTTATAAATTGCCGGGCGGCGCTCTGACGGAAGCGGACTACCGCACTTCGGTCCAGGAGAGTGGATTTACCGGAAACATCATCGTGGGAACCGATCTCGTGAGCATCCGCCTGCCGGCGAAATAAACCAGATCAATGTTTTCAAACGACGCTATGTATTGAAGACAGCTGGCGTATAGGCGGTCTAAACGCCAGTGCGCCGGTCAGGACGTTTCGCTCTGCGTTTCGGACCGGCGCCGCGTCTTTTTCGGTGCCTTGTTATTCGGATTCAAAACTTCATACTGACTCAGAATTACAGCGGTGGTATGGCGATAATGGTCGGTAAGCAGGCGCGAAGCTAGCGTTGCGTCGCGCGCCAGCGTCGCCTTCACTACGGACGCATGCTCGCCCTGTTCGTCGTGTCGGGGATAAGATTTTGCCGCGGCAAGCTGACGGTAGCGGAAAGTGAGTTGCTGCAACTGATCGCAAAACGCGAGTAGCGGGCGCGAGCCACAGGCCGAAAGCAGCGCATGATGGAAAATAACATGCCTACGTTCCCACTCCGGGTTGCTTTCGTAAGTGCCTGGCTTGAGCGAGCGCGGCACACGCAGCAGGCGATGAGAGGCTATCAGAATGCGTTCTTCCCAATCGTCATCGCCATTCTCGATTGATTCCCGAAGCGCAATTTCCTCCACCCAGCAGCGGGTCTTGGTGAACTCAATCAGTTCATCAGGGCTGACCGGTGCAACGAAGAATCCGCGCTGTTCTTCCCGCCGTACGAGCCCGTCAGCGAGCAGCCGGTTCAACGCTTCGCGCATCGGGCTCGTGCCCGTGTTGTAGCGTTCCCCGAGGAATTCAATCCGCAGTTTTGAGTCCGGGGCGAGGGTTCCCGCGAGGATATCGTCGCGCAGTCGCTCGTAAACAGTACTCGCGAGCGTGGTCAGCAGGGGTTTCGCTACACCCTCGGCGGAGACCTTGGTAGCTTGCGCAGGCTTCATTTGAATATTGTATCCGGATTGTCCAAATTCATGGGTGTGGCGCGCAATTGACTCACGCACTGGGCAAGTATTCCAACGCAGCCGATCGTGATGAAGTAATAGAGAATTTCTGAATGACCGTTAGAATTTTGCCGGTTTAAAAAATGCGATCAGGCGGATATACCCCAGCATGGACAATATCAAAAATAGCAATGCGCTAGATATCCTCCTCTTCATCCCTCTCCTTGTTCCGGCTGATTTTGTGGTCAGGTTCGTTTTTGGCAGAGTGCGATGTTGGTGTGCTCAAACGCAGATCAAGCGTGGGTGTCGTCTGGTTTGCGAGTAATTTCTAGATGAGTCCCGCACGTGTTCTTGAGCATCGCTAAATTGGGTGCGATAGGTGCCGTAAGTCATTCTGACGCATAACCATAAAATGTCGATATTTTGTTGACACATTAAAAAGTATCGATATACTTTGCTTTGCTGTCAAGGGCTTTGTCAAGGCAATTGACGGACAATGTGTAAGGCCGAAAGTCCGCACTAAAATACAAAATCTAGATAGGAGGAGTACGTCATGACCTATTCCCATTTGTTGAAGCAATTTGGTGGTACGCGTTTGCTCGTAGCAGTAATGAGCGTATTTGCCCTGACACATACCGCGTCGGCGCAACAGACTATCAACCTGACAGCCATCGACGGGTATCCAGTACGTGCGATGTGGGTCAAGGAGTTCTCGGGGTTTTTCATTCCCGAGGTGGACAAGCGTCTTGCCAAGACCGGCAAGTACAAAATTCGCTGGAACCAGGCTTGGGGTGGACAGATCGTGAAGCCGCGCGGCGTGCTCGAAGGTCTCAAGCGCGGACTGGGCGACATTGGTGTGGTTACTACGCCGTTTCATACCGACAAGGTGCCGATACAGGCGCTGGCTTATGTGACCCCGTTCGTCACTAGTGATCCGCTGCTGGTTGCGAAAACCATGGACAAACTCGCACAGCAGTTCCCGGCAGTAAAGCAGGAGTTTGCGGCGCACGGACAAGTATATTTGACCACGGGCGCGGTGCTTGATAGCTACCAAATCTTCAGCAAGGATCCGGTCAAGACGCTTGCCGACTTCAAGGGTATGAAGGTCGGTGGTGCGGGCACGAACCTGCGGTATCTGGATGGACTCGGGGCCACCGGCGTGGCAGGACCGCTTACCGGTTATTACAACAATTTGCAGACGGGCGTTATCAGCGCAACAATACTGTGGCCGGAGGCGGCGGTGAGTTTTAAACTCGCAGAAGTCGCGCCCTACATGCTTAGAGCGGATCTCGGTACGGTCAATTCCAAGGTTATCGCCGCAAATGCGGAGTCCTGGAAACGCTTGCCTGATGAAGTGAAGAAGGTTATTCAGGAAGTTGCTCTTGCCTATCGCGACCGGCTGGCTGCAGTCGCAACAGCCAAAGGCAAAACGAGCGAGCAGGGCTATGTCAAGGCTGGCGGCATGATCAACGATATGTCGGATGAGCAACGAATAGCCTGGGTCAAGGGCATGCCGAATCTCGCCAAGAAATGGGCGGCGGATCTGGACGCCAAGGGTCAACCCGGCAGCAAGATGCTGGCAGTTTACATGGATGCGCTGCGGGCGGGCGGTGCGAAGCCATTGCGCCACTGGGATCGCGAGTAAACATGGGGATGGCAGCGAACGAAGAGCCCAGCGCGCCAGTGCGCGTGCTGTACCGGTCGCTTGCCATCCTGAACATCACCGGTGCGTTGCTGGTGATGTCGCTG
>JAQBGW010000102.1:0-6671 GCA_032128415.1 Betaproteobacteria bacterium
TTGACCATCTGCTTGGGATTGTTGCCGTGCGCGTTGTGGCAGTCGGAGCAGCTCACCTTGCCTTCCAGCACCGGATGGCGGGAGGGTTTGTTGACTTGCACGCGCTTGTCCTTGTGGCAGTTGAAACACACCTGGGGCTGCGTAAGCTTGTCGCGCACATCGTCGTGGCCGGTATGTACCTTGTGGCAGGACGAGCAAGAGAGGTCCTGGCTGGCATGTACGCTCGATTTCCAATGTATGCGTTGCGGATCGCCTTGATGACAGGTCAGGCAGGCGCCATTCTGGACTTCGGGCGTCGTGCCGCCTTTCTTGCTGAATACGCGCTGGGGTTTCGGGCGCTCTTTGGCGTTGGCAGGTTTATTAGCGTGGGTATCGCTCTCGCCATGGCAGCTGGTGCAGGTCGGAGTGCGGCCGTCGGCGACCGTACCGTGCTTGGTCTTGCCGATGGCGAGTACCGGGACTTCCTCGCCCTCGTCGTGGCAGCGGGTGCACTTGGCGTCGCCCTTCAACACCATGTCCTTGCGCGGCGCTTTCGCGGCGTCCTGTGCGAGGGCACCCTGAGAGACTATGACCAGGCCCAAGGCGATGGCCGCACTCCGCAGCATGGTGATCAGTGCATGTCCTGTATTCGTCTTCATCGCTGCTTCCCCCTACTGTTGACGATCGGCAAACGCCGGTATCCCGGCCATCTTCTGCTACTTAGCTTTCAACCGTGCTGCTTTCAGTTCCTGCGGGCCGGGGCCCTCCGGCTCCGTGTGCGCGATACCGTAGTGACATTCAATGCAGGTGAGACCTTCCTTGTCCGCTTTGGCGTGGCGGGCCTGCGCTTTCTCGGACTGCTTGTCCTTGCTCATGGATTCACGTTTGTGGCAATTGCGGCATTCGAGTGAGTCGGTGTCGAGCATGCGTTCCCAGACTCGCTGGGCGAGCATGGAACGGTGCGACTCGAATTTTTCCTTGGTGTCGATGATGCCGCGGAAATGGCCGATCAGTTCGAAGGTTGCGCGCATTTTGCGCAGAATCAAGGGGCCCGGTTCGCGCGGGACGTGGCAGTCTGAGCACACGGCGCGCACGCCGCTGCGGTTCTTGTCGTGGATGGTGCCCTTGTACTCGGCATAGACGTTGTTCTTCATCTCGTGGCAGCCGATGCAGAACTGTTCTGTGTTGGTCCACGCGAGACCTGCGGCACCCGCGATCATCAGCACGCTGGCAATGACCAGTGCGGTAAGGGTGACGCCGGCGGTCAATGCGACCCGGGAGCAGGTCTTGCAGCGGGTTTGCAGGTTTTGCCACCATCGGCGGATCACGGCAGTTTCTCCTTACACCGTCGTCAAAGGCTCAGGATCCAGCGAATGAGATTGCGAATTTCTTTTTCATCCTTGGTCTTGGGCGTGTCGTGGGTTTCTTCCCTGCCGTCGACTTTCACCTTGGGATTGGTCGTTGCGTGCTTGTAAAGCTTGTCCTCGGCGTCGGCCTTGCCCTTGTACTTGGCGGCGATTTCCTTGTAGGACGGCGCATCCTTCTTTTTGTCGATCGAGTGGCATTTCAGGCAGCCGCTTTTTTTGGCCAGCGCCTTCGCGGCGTCAACATCGACGTCGGCGGCAAATGCAGAGGAGGTGAATAGCAGCAGTCCGCAGGCGGCAATGGAGAGAAGATTGAGTTTCATGGAGAGTATTTCTCTTTTTTCTTAAGTGATATTGGCAGAAATTCTGCTGATCATAGCTTGGCTCTACCACATTTACGCAAGAGCAGCATAAAAGGCTCATCGTGAGGCTATCTTGATCTATGTCAACAAATAGTGCAGGTGCAGCATAAGAAGCTCATTGCGAGGATACCTTGATGTATGTCCATGAATTCGCCGGCACTCCGGGAACCAGCTGCTGCGGACGCCAAGCGCAGACATGGTTGATATGGATCAAAACCCGATATTCCGGACCCGATACCGTAGGCTGACTCGTTAATAGCCAAAAAAGAGGCATTACATGATGGCTGTCGTTTCTGGTGCCAAGGAGGAGTTTGCCGGGCTGACCCTGTTCAAAGGGCTGGATGCCAAAACTCGTGGCCGGCTGGCCGGTGGTGTGACTTGTTTGACCGTGCCGCGTGGATACGTCTTGTTTCGCGAAGGCGATCGCTGTACCGGATTGCATGTTGTTATCCACGGCCAGATCAAATTGGTGCTGCGCGCCGGCAAGGGTCATGACAAGGTATTTGATGTGATTGGTGCGGACACCAGTTTTGGTGAGTCCGCGTTGCTTCTGGATCTGCCGCACCAGGTGACGGCGGAGGCGATCATCGAATCGCAACTGGTGTTGCTTTCGCGGACGACGTTGCTCAGGGAAATCACCGCGAATGGCGAATTCGCCATGCGCGTAATCAGAGGGCTTGCGCAGCAGTCACGCCGTCGTACCCATGACCTCAAAAGCTATGTGCTGTTCTCCGGAACGCAGCGCGTTATCAGCCATCTGCTGCACGAGATCCCGGACGAGAACGGCGCATCCGGCGAGGTCGAAGTTATATTATCGACGCGGAAAGGGATCATCGCCTCGAAGCTGAACCTGACGCAGGAGCATTTCTCACGCATCCTGCACGATCTGACTTCCGCTGCATTGATCGAGGTTGACGGGCAGCGGGTACGAATTCCGGATGTCGGGCGTTTGCGTGCCAGCGCGGTGCACTAGGTTTTTCGCGTAACCCCTTGCGCCTGAGAGATCTACGGTCGTTTCTCGGACAGTTCTTTTTGTGCCTTCCGGATTTCGATAGTCCACGACGACTTGATGTACGCCAGCACGGCCCAGATGTCCTCATCGGATAGCGTATTGGCAAACGCCGGCATATCACTTTGATAATTCGGTGGGGCGTAGCGGCCGGGGATCAGGCCGTGTTTGGTAATACCGAAAAGTATGCTGTCAGGATGGTGCCAGGTATGCCCTGATGCATCGTGAGGCGGTGCGGGCATTCGACCATTGGCGAGGCGTGTGCGCCAGTCAGGTTGGCCTTCCAGCTTGTTGCCATGGCATGCCGCACACCGTTGCGCATAGATTGACTGCCCGTGGGCCACTTGTTGCGTATTGTTCGGATCAGCCCTTTGCGGTGGTTTTCGGTCAAACCAAAGGGCCGCAATGATCGCTGTCGCCAGTAGCGCAACGGTGATCGCGAGCAGGCTGATGCCGATTTTGTTGCGCGATTCAGGATTCATCGGATAGCCATGCTATATTTTTCTCGAATAAATTAGTAAATAGTATTCATTGCAATTTTGTTTTCCGCAACCTCAGGGCGTTGGTGACGACTGACACTGAACTCAAGGCCATCGCAGCGCCGGCGAAGATTGGAGACAGCAGCAAACCGAATACCGGGTACAGTACGCCTGCTGCCACCGGGATGCCGAGCGCGTTGTAGCCGAAGGCGAAAGCCAGATTCTGTCGGATGTTGTGCATCGTGGCGCGTGACAGCACGGCAGCGCGTGCAACGCCGCGCAGATCGCCTTTCACCAGAGTCACGCCCGCGCTTTCCATGGCGACATCGGTGCCGGTGCCCATGGCGATGCCGACATCGGCCTGGGCCAAGGCCGGTGCATCGTTGATGCCGTCGCCCGCCATGGCCACCTTCCGTCCCTCGGCCTGCAGGCGCTTCACATGGCCGGCTTTGTCCTCGGGCAACACTTCGGCGAGCACCTCGTCAATACCGAGATTGCGCGCGACAGCTTCGGCGGTGCGGCGTGAATCGCCGGTCAGCATGACGATGCGCACGCCGGATTTTTTGAGGGTAGCAATGGCATCAGGCGTGTTTTTCTTGACCGGGTCGGCGACTGCGGCTATTCCCGCAGCGGCCCCGTCTACGCCAAGAAATACTACTGTCTTCGCATCAGCGCGCAGCTTCTCGGCCTGTTCTTCCCAGCGCAGGGTATCGATGCCGTGCTGTTTCAAAAAATCGCGGCTGCCGACAAGAATTTTTCGCCCATCGATTATTGCTTGAACCCCCAGGCCGTTGACGGCCTCGAACGAGGATGCCTTTTTCAGCGCGAGCCCGCGCGCTTTTGCGCCTTCGATAACGGCATGAGCGATGGGATGCTCAGACAATTGTTCCACGGCGGCCATCAGCGCGAGCGCTTCGTCCTCCGGGACGTCAGCCGCAGCGAAATCCGTGAGTGCCGGCTTGCCCAGCGTCAGAGTTCCGGTCTTGTCCACGACCAGGGTGTCGATGTCGCGCATGCGCTCAATGGCCTCGGCGCTGCGGAACAGAATCCCCGCACGGGCACCTTCACCCATGGCGACGGTCATCGAGATCGGTGTGGCCAGCCCGACCGCGCAGGGGCAGGCGATGATCAACACGGCGATGGCGTTGATCAGTGCATAGGTCAGCCGGGGTTCCGGCCCCACGAACCACCAGACCAGCGCGGTCACGACGGCGATGATCACAACGACCTGCACAAAGTAGGCCGCGATCACGTCGGCGAGCCGCTGAATCGGCGCACGAGTACGCTGCGCTTCGGCCACCATATGTACGATTTTGGCGAGCAGCGTATCCGAGCCTACCCGCTCAGCACGGATGGTCAGAGAGCCGGTGCCATTTACAGTAGCTCCGGTCACCTTGTCCCCGGCGGTTTTGGCTACAGGAACCGGCTCGCCGGAGATCATCGATTCGTCCACCCGGCTTTTGCCCTCGAGCACGACCCCGTCAACCGGCACCTTGTCACCGGGCTTCACACGCAATCGGTCGCCGACTACTACGGAATCCATTGCAACCTGCTCTTCGGTATCGTCGTCGCGCAGGCGCCATGCCAGATTGGGGGCGAGCTGCAGCAACTGCCGGATCGCCTGGCTGGTCTGACCCATGGCGCGCATCTGCAACACGTCGCCGAGTATCACCAGAGTGACAATGACGGCGGCTGCTTCGAAATAGGTGCCGACTGCGCCGTCATGCTCACGAAAGTCTGGCGGGAACAGGTCAGGCAGGAAAATCGCTACCAGACTGAACAGATAGGCGAGTCCCACGCCCAGCCCGATCAGCGAGTACATATTGAGCGCGCGATGGACGAGCGACAGCCAGAACTTGCTCAATATTGGCCAACCCACCCACAGCACCACCGGTGTGCCCAGTACAAACTCGATCCAGCCGCGTTGCCGTGGCTGAAGGCCAAACAGATCATGGATGCCGATCATCGGCGACATCGCGAGTACCACCAGTGGGATTGACAGAGCAACCCCGATCCAAAGTCGCCTCGTGACGTCGCGCAGCTCGGAGTCGTCCGTTTCACCGGTGCCGGCGATTGGCACCAGTGCCATACCACACTTGGGGCACGAACCCGGCCCGTCCTGCACGATTTCCGGGTGCATGGGGCAGGTGTACTGGGCACCTTTGGCCGGAACAGCGGCCGCGGTTGGCGTGGACTTGGCGAGGTATTTCGTCGGATCGGACTGGAACTGCTTAAGGCAATGCTCGCTGCAGAAGTGGTAAGTCACGCCCGCGTGCTCCTTTGACCCGGCAGCCGATTGTGGATCCACCTTCATGCCACAAACAGGGTCGGTCGTCTTCACTGCGCCCACGTGATCATGGTGGTGGTCATGTTCGTGATGATCGTGTTTCATTTCTGCTGCCTCGTAAAATCGTGAGTTGGAATCGGGCTTCGCAAGTTGTGCTGGCCAAACAACGCCGGTCCCAGATTTCGATAGGCGATCACCATTATTGGCGGCAGAATCAGCCACTGCAGCAACGGGGACAGACCGATGCCAAGGATCATCGGCATGCTTGCCGTATAGCTCCAGCTACCGATTTGATAGACGTTGTACCATTCGCTCCACGCGGTGAAAGCCATTGCTCCAACAGTGACAATCGCACTGCCGGACCATGGGGAGGACACAGGCCAGTCCGTTTGCCGGAGCACGATGCCGGCCAGTGCGAACATGGTCAGTGCGATCGCGGCATCACCCAAGGTGCAGTGGACCAGAGACCATGCGACAGTCAAGCGATCCGCTTCAACCCAGATGGTATAAAGCCTGACATGAGCGATTTCCCATACCAGATTCAGCGCGATGGCGAGCACTGACCACAGACCGGCGCGCATGATGAATGCGGATTTCTCCGCGACCCTCTCTGTGCTCATCTGTATCCCCTTGTTCGGCTAATCGTTGATATGGCGCTTTTTTTGTTCAAATTCATCCTGTTTGATTTCGCCTCTTGCATAGCGCTCCTTGAGGATGTCGAGCGCGGTCTTTTCCGCGGAATTCTGTGCGGGGCGCTCGCCCCGGGAACTGATGAGCCAAATCGCCAAAGCTATCGGTACCAGCCACACCAGTACCATCCACAGGCCTCCGCCGAACATCCATCCACTATGATCATATCCATACATATCGTGCTCCTTTCAGGTTCAGGCGCCGTCGTTTGATGTATCTGTCTATCGCGTGACAGGAAATCATTGCGTGTCATGACGGTCTCTCGGGAGCGCACCGGGAAAACCGATCGACGAAAAAGTTATATAACGGGGAAAATACCAATCTGGCCTTCCCGGTTTTTTGTGCTGCTTGGTGTTCGGAGATTTTTAAGCGTGTTACGCAAGTGCGCCTCCGCAGCGGCACCAGACGCACTCGCAATCCACATGATTGCAACTAACGTCATGGCGCTGGCTTTGGTATCGCGCATGCGCCCAAGGTTGCAGCAAGCGCCAGACCCACGAG
>JAQBGW010000103.1:0-8285 GCA_032128415.1 Betaproteobacteria bacterium
TCCAGCCCCATGCTAATTCTTATCGCACGGAGCCGCAACCGCGGGCGATTCACTGCGGCTCGTAACTCCACTCGCGCCAGCCGCCGAGCAGTGGAAAATAAAGTCCCAGGTGGATGCGCTGCGCGCCGCGCAGCAAGTCCCCTTGGGGGGCGCCGCCGGCCTGCATCAGGCTGGCGTAGCGCTCGAGCTGGCCGCGATAACGTCCTTGCTCGTTGTCGAGGAAAACCGCGATATCCCCGCCTTCATGCCCGCTGGTCTTGTAATCAATGATCCAGCGCACGCCTTTCTCATCGACGAAGGTGCGGTCAATCACGACATTGACTCGCAGCCCTTCGGTGATACCAGTAAGCCGCAGCTCGGAACGGCCTTCGGCATGCGCACCCACCACCCAGCGACCACGCTCGTCGCCGACACAATTGATCAACGTCTGCTTCGCGCGTGCTGTCGCGTCTGCAAGCTCATGCTCGCCGACGCCCTGCGCCGCCAGCGCGAGCCGGATCACGGGTTCGAGCGCGGCAATACGCGCAGCATCCCATCCCGCACCGCCTTCATCGGCGATGCGCTGCAGCCAGCGATGCACGACGCTGCCGATGTGGCGCGCCATTTCACCGGCCCAGGAAAACTCGAGATCCTCCTGAGCGCGCGCCAGATCCGGCGGCGACGTCCACTCTGCCGGGCACGGCGCAGCGGGAAGTTGCCAGCCGGCAGGCAAACGGCGCAACAACTGATCGATTACTTCCGGCCGTACCGTGGCGCTCTGGTGGGTCTCCGGTGCATCGCGCAGAGCTGCCTCATATTCCGCTCCGACCACCGGCCACAACTTGCCCAGCAACGAGCGTGCAGACGGGGCATTGATACATCTGGTGCCCTCGTCATCCACAGCCACACTCACGTTGCCCAGCAAATGCAATTGACGCTTCGCACGGGTTGCCGCCACATACAACAGGCGTCCGTCCTCCAGTCTCTGCCGTTCCGCGTTAAATCGTGCGATCCACTGATAGATCGGATCACCGTCTTCACCCGTCGCATTGATCGGCGCCAGCAGCAGACCGGACATGCCGCCGGCATCCGGCTGTTCGGTCCACAGGAACAGCTTCTTGTCATCGCTCCGCGTCGCCTTGGCGAGACCCGGCACGATCACCACATCGAACTCCAGGCCCTTGGCCTTGTGGATGGTCATGATCTGCAGGCTGTCATCCGCTTCAACGTCGGCCAGCGCGAAGAGCTTTTCCAGTCCGTCTTCAAACGCCGCGCGATCCGGCAGTTCGCCGGCGTCTTCATGCGCATCAAGGTAGCGGAAAAAAGTCTCCGCATCTTCAAGATCGGTTTCGAACTCGACACAGGCCGGGCCGCCCAACGTGAACCAGGCGCCTGCCACCTGCTCGCGCAGCGGCGCACGCATCCGCTGCAACAGGCTGGGCTCCAGTGCCGCACGTACGCGCGCCGTACGCACACGTCCATCGTCAGACAATCGAGCAATGCGCTGATCATCGTGCAGCGCATCCCACAACGTCATGTCCGTATTGCCCGCAGCGAGCACATGCAGGTCGGCAAGTTTCAGCCCGCACCACGGCGCGCGCAGCACCGCCAGCCAGGCCAACCGGTCACCTGGGTGCGCCAGTGCGCGGGTCAACGCCAGCAGATCCTGCACGACCGGACGCTGGCCCAGCGGTTCGATGTCGATGGCGCGGAAGCGCAGGTTCGCACCCTTCAGTGCGGGAACGATTTCGCGCAGGTGTCCGCGGGTGCGAGTGAGTATCGCCACCTTTGCCGCGGGATCTGCTGCGCGCGCGGCAAGAACAATGTCGGTCACACGTTGCGCTTCGGCTGAGCCATCGTCATCCAACAACGGATGCACCTGGACCGCGGTGCCGGCCAATCCGTCACGCGTTGGCACGGATGCGGTGTAAGGCACCGCACCGGAGGCGATGTTTTCCGCTGTCGGCAGTATGCGTGCAAAAGCGGCATTGACCCATTCAACGATGCCGGACTGCGACCTGAAGTTTGAAAACAGGTTAATCGGATGCAGCTCGACGCCGGCAATTCCTTCCGCACGTGCGCGCAGAAACAACCCGACCTCGGCTTCGCGGAAGCGATAGATCGATTGCATCGGGTCGCCGACGGCGAACACCGTACGTCCGTCATCCGGCAGCCACCCGGCAGTCAGCCGCGCCACCAGCTCAAATTGACTGATCGACGTATCCTGAAATTCGTCGATCAAGAGGTGATGAACGCGGTAATCCAGAGCCAGCGTCAGATCGGTGGGCGCATCCTCGGTGCCCAGTGCATACAGCGCGCTCTGCGCAACTTCGGTGAAGTCCACTTGCCGGCGCACCTGAAATACCAGCTTCAGTTGCGCGACTGCGTGCGGCAACAGGCGCAGGATGGCGCCCAGCACCTGCCATTGGCTGTCACTGTATTGGGCCGGGGGGACTCGACGCATTTCCGCCAGAGCAATGCGCACATCACTGCTGGTCTCAAGTGCTGCAAACAGTTCCAGCGCACGTGTCTTCCAGGGCTGCGCGGCAACGCCTGCAGGGAACCCTTCATTTTTGGTCAACCGCTTCCGCCACGCTTCTTCGCCGGTAAGAAACGCGTCGGCCAGCGCAGCCCAACCATCAACATCGTCCGAAAAAGAACCCAGTCCGAGATTTCCAAACACATAATCTGCAATCGCGTGCAGTTCGGCATTGACCTGCGACGAGATGGCGGCACGCAAGCGCTGCGCCGCCATTGTGCGAACGTGCTGTAAAGCGGATTCAAGCTCATCGCGTTCGCGGCCATGCACATGGCGCAACCACTGGTCGCGGCGCGCCAGCATGTCGACCAGCAAATCCTCGGCCCGCGTCACATCGTTATCCAGGTGCACCAGTACGTTTTCGACATCAGCCGCGACCGGTCCGGCCCCATTCAACAACTCGATCGTGGCCTGCGCCGCTTGTCGGTAGAGAACGTCGGCGTCCTCGATGCTTTCTGGTTGCGCGCCAAACCGCGACAGCGTCGGCATCTGCCGCGTCAAACCCGCGCACAGCGAATCGATAGTCTGGATACGCAGTTGCGCAGGATTGTCGATGAGGTGCCAGCCGGCCTCGCGATCACGCCGCAGCGCGGCGACTGCAAGCTCCAGCGTCAACGATTCATGCGCCGATTCCGGGATTTTCCCGGCCTGCGCATCGGCCAGCGCCTGCAGCACCCTCTCGCGAATTTCACCTGCGGCTTTTTTGGTAAACGTCACCGCGATGATTTCCTCGGCGTGCTCCACCCGCGCGAGCAACAGCAGATAACGCTGGATCAGCAGTTCGGTTTTGCCCGAACCCGCAGGCGCCTGAACGATGAACGAGCGTCGCGGATCCAACGCATCGCGGCGCTGGGCAATATCGGGGACAGTTGCCGTCATTCGCCGGCCTCCCCGTCTGTGATGGGCTCGCCCATTCTTTCGCGTATGCGGCAGAACAACTGCAGGTCGCAAAACTTGCAGGTTTGGGGATGCCGTTTGGGATCCACGACCGAAACACCGGATGCAAACTGATCGGCGAGACGCACAAGATCGCTGCGCCACGCTGAAACCAGATCAGCCCATGCTGGATATTGATCACAGTGCCTGGTATCGATATGGGCTTTGATACCCGGCAGCAAGTCGCCGTCGCGTGCCAACCCGACGTAAGCCATCTTGCCGATACGCACCCGCGCAAACGCCACCGCTGCCGCATCCGGTTCGGCAGTCACCAGATACAAAGGGAGTTGCGGCTCTTCGGGGCGCTCACCGAGCATATCGGCGGCACTGGCTTTGCCGGTTTTGTAGTCGATCACAATGCGGCGGCCATCCGCCGTTTCGTCAACCCGATCCAATCGCGCATTGAGTTGCAGACTGCCGATTGCCATGCCGCGTTTGTCTTCGACTGCCAGCACTGTGAATGCGCCGCGCTTGCGATCTTCTTCCAGCCAGGCTCGAGCCAAAGCGGTCAGGCGCCGCTTTTCGATGTCAGCAAAACGCCCAAACAATGCTGTCGGCCGGTCGCGCCGCATGCGCACCATCGCGGCATCCGCGGCACTTTCGATCAGGGCATCGAGCTCATCCCGCCCCATCGCCTGTAACGCATCGCTGCTGCGCAATCGGTCCCACACTTTCGCCAGCACGTTGTGCGCGAGCGTTCCGCGTTCCAGCACATCAAGACCGGCATGCGGCACTTCCGGCGTCGTAGCATGCAGGCGATGCTTGGCGCTTGCACGAAACGGACAGGCGGCCTGGTCTTTGAGCAGCGCAGTGCCCGCCCCCGCGACAAGATCATCGACCAGCGGTGGCGATACCTCATCGGCGAGACGTTCGATCTCGCGTAAGGCGTGAATAGCCCCCCGAAAATCCGGATAACCAATGATGTCCAGGTCCGCCACCGCCACCTGCGCAATCAGCGGACTGGGGAGCAGTTCGCGATCGTCTTCCTGCAACGGGTGACTCACCACCACTTCATCGGCCGAAACACACCAGCGCTCGGTAATACTGCGTGCCGTCGCCAGGGCATCGGCCGACGAGCATTGCGGCAATCCCGCTGCGCGCTGAACTGCCAGCGGTAAAAACGGATTGGGGCGCGGCGGCGGCGGCCAATTTTCATCGTCTAACCCCATCACCCACAGACAGTCGAACGTCAGTCCCGAGGATTCGAGTACACCGAGGATCTGGATCGGCACATCCGGCGATTCCGGCTGGAACAAAGTGTCAGCGGCCATTCGCCGCAAACGCGACAGCGCTTCCGCATAACTCATGCGTGGCGCCACACGATCCAGCGCGGCAAACCCGGCGACCACGTTCTGCCATCGTTTCAGCGTCTGATATTCGGCGGAATCGAGTGCGCGTTCGCCCGGAAATCCGGCGGTGGCCAGTGCTTCTGAAATGGCCTTGGCCCAGGTTGAAGGCGCCTGCGCGCCAAAGAGCCGGCTTTTGCGAAATTCGGCGAGCGCCATCAAATGACGCGCAAGCTGCGGGCACGCCTCGCCATGTCGGGCCACCATGCCCTGCAAACCCTCCAGCGTCACTGAAGGTTCTGCACTTTGGCGCCATTTCGCATCCAGCATCGCGCGGTTTGAACGTTCGGTTTCCCCGCCGGCGATAAACGGTGAACGCAGTACGCGGCTGGCGCGTTCAAACTCGATATCACGGCCGGCGAGTTCCAACAGCAGCAATGCCGTGTTGACTAGCGGATAGGTCGCCAGCGATGCGCCCAACGACAGGTTGAAGGGGAACACGCGCGTTGCGGCATCGGGCAATGCGTAATCCGGTGCCATCGCCGCGCTGAACAGGCGCACGACGCCGGCGCGGCGGGCAGCCAGATCGGGTACCACTATGCCAATCCGCGTGCACCCGGCCTCAAGCCGGTTGCGGGCCCAGGCGGCAGCACGATGGATCTCCTGCTCGGCATTGGCGCAAGGCAACCGCTGTGCGTGGCTCGTACGCGCCGACGGTCCGGCCAGCAGCACTTCGCACCCCGCCTGCTGCAATCCACCCAGAAAATCCGACTGTTGCGGAATAAAGCTTTCAAATCCATAGGCAATCAGCGTCTGCGGCCGCTTGATGTGGCCGCCCGTCATCAACGACAGCATACGATCCGCCAGTTCGACTGCATCCATCAGGCCACTGCGTTGCAGCGTCCGTCCGTAACGTGGCGCCCAGTCCTGAAACGCCTTGCCGTCTTCGTTCAGTGTTGCGCCTCGCAGGCGCGGCTCCAGTCGCCATGCAATCATCAGTTGCCAGGCGTCATGTGCCATCCGCGCAGCATCGGCCACGGCGAGCAGCGCTTCGCCGGTCGGGGAACTGCGCAACAGGTTTTCCCACAACGCCTGGGATTGTGCCGGGGCAAGCGCAAGCGGCAAGGGTTCGATGTCGGAATAACGCGCTTCCTGACAGGCGCGCTCCAGGAAACCAGACCACGGCAGAATATCCGCAGACTCCCACAGGACTTCACCGCCCGAGGACTGACGTTCGCCGAACTCGCGCTGAAGCACCAATGAAAGGCGCTGATTGGGCGTGACGACGGAAACGGTTCCAGCCGGCGACTGTTTCAGCCGAGCAAAGACCTCGTCGTGGGGAATTTTCTGAAATGCAGGAGCAGCAGCCATGGCAGGGATGATAAACCTGCCGTAGCGACGGCGCCGGGAAGCGCCGTTACTTCTCGATCAGATGCTTTTTCTCTTTTATTTTTGCCCACTCGTCAGCATCCGCCGGAGCATCAATTTTCTCGATGATCGGCTTCCAGAGTTTGGCCAACTCCGCATTCAACGCCGTAAACTCGCGCTGGTCATCTGGCACGTCATCTTCGGCGAATATGGCCTCCACCGGACATTCGGCGACACACAGCGTGCAGTCTATGCATTCATCCGGGTCAATAACCAGCATGTTCGGCCCTTCGCGGAAACAATCCACGGGGCAGACATCGACACAATCAGTGAGTTTGCATTTAATGCAAGATTCGGTAACTACATAAGTCATGGATATTCCTGGTAAACACCGCCTTGAAATGACGGGAAACGGGCGCATTTTAGCAGATGCCGCGCAGCACCATGAATACGCCCCGGTAGCGTGGGTGGCTTCCCAAGAGCGGGGATTTTGGATAGGATAGCGCCTCATTCCTCGCCGCGGACCCGTGGCGACATCCCTTTACATTCAATAAGGCAGGACTATAAATGAGTGATCACATTCATCACGTGACCGATGATTCTTTTGACCCCGAGGTGTTGCAGTCGGCCACCCCGGTGCTGGTCGATTACTGGGCAGAGTGGTGCGGCCCGTGCAAGATGATTGCACCCATTCTTGACGAAGTCGCCCGCGAGTATTCAGGCAAGCTGAAAGTCGCCAAGATCAATATTGATGACAATCAGGCCACACCGCCCAAATATGGCGTCCGCGGCATCCCGACGTTGATGCTGTTCAAGAATGGTTCGGTGGAAGCCACCAAAGTCGGTGCGCTGTCCAAATCCCAGTTAACCGCGTTCATTGACAGCCATATCTGAACGCTATACCCTTCACCATCGCCTGATCGTATAGCCGCTCCCGGCAGCGAACATTAAGAGCACGACAGGCGCCGGCGGACTGCAGCACCGCCGGAGTAGTACCGCAAAAATCCCCCCACACTCTGTTTTTCTCGCGATCAGCGCCCGAAGTCTATGCATTTATCCGATCTGAAAAATCTGCCCATCGGCGAACTCGTCGATATGGCCGTCAAAAATGAAATTGACGCCGCCAACCGGTTGCGCAAGCAGGAACTGATTTTCGCGCTGCTGAAAAACCAGGCGAAAAAAGGCGAATCCATCTACGGCGGCGGCACGCTCGAAGTGCTGCCCGACGGATTCGGTTTCCTGCGCTCCCCGGACACCTCCTATCTCGCCGGCACCGACGACATTTATGTCTCGCCGTCGCAGATTCGCCGCTTCAATCTGCACACCGGCGACACCATCGAAGGTGAAATCCGCACACCCAAGGAAGGCGAGCGTTATTTCGCACTGGTCAAGGTCGACAAAGTCAACGAAGACTCGCCGGAGAATTCCAAGCACAAGATCCTGTTTGAGAACCTGACGCCGTACCACCCGACCGAACACCTCAAACTCGAACGCGACATCAAGGCCGAAGAAAACATTACCGGCCGCATCATCGACATCATCGCGCCCATCGGCAAAGGCCAGCGTGGGTTGATCGTGTCACCGCCGAAGGCCGGCAAGACCGTGCTGATGCAGCACATCGCGCATGCGATCACCGCCAACCATCCGGAAGTGATACTCATCGTACTGCTGATCGACGAACGCCCCGAGGAAGTAACTGAAATGCAGCGCTCGGTAAAAGGCGAAGTACTGTCATCGACCTTTGATGAACCGGCGAGCCGCCATGTGCAGGTCGCCGAAATGGTGATCGAAAAGGCCAAACGCCTGATCGAACACAAGAAGGACGTGGTGATCCTGCTCGACTCGATCACCCGCCTTGCGCGCGCTTACAACACGGTAGTGCCGGCCTCGGGCAAGGTGCTCACCGGCGGCGTGGACGCCAATGCGCTGCAGCGGCCAAAGCGTTTTTTCGGTGCTGCCCGCAATGTCGAAGAGGGTGGCAGTCTGACCATCATCGCCACTGCGCTGATCGACACCGGTTCGCGCATGGACGACGTGATTTACGAGGAATTCAAAGGCACCGGCAACATGGAAATCCATCTGGACCGGCGCATGTACGAGAAACGGATTTTCCCGGCAATCAACGTCAACCGCTCCGGCACGCGCCGCGAGGAATTGCTGATTCCCAAGGAAGTGCT
>JAQBGW010000104.1:0-13127 GCA_032128415.1 Betaproteobacteria bacterium
CCCCTGCTGCATAACCACCCCACTGTTCGGGCCGCAGCCTTGCGCTGCTGCCCGCTTGTTTGGTTAGAAGATTGGGGGCAGATCGTGAACTCGTCAAATCGGACATATTGGTACATTTGAAATTTACTTGTTTATAAACAATAGGTTATAAACGGCCATTTCTAGGGAAACTGTGACTTTGGTCACGAAATTGAAAAATATATTTTTTGTTTACAAACCAAACGGCTCTTCCGTATCCACCTCACCAAAGGTACCGGAGTGGATTTCTTTTCTTCGCATCTGCATCTCCTCCTATAAATCCAATCCCATTTGTCCAGGCAACGGCGTGACCACGATTTCTCGTTGACGTCCCTGCTTGCGCGCGAGCGCGCGCTGCCCCAATGCCGCCGCCACTTGCTCCTTGAAATGATCTGCCCCCAGCGGCTGTCCGCGGTTGACCGCCTCCCGGATCACCGTGAGCGCAGGCTCATCGAGGTGCGCCCTGAACAGCGCGCGGTAAGTCGATTGGCGTTCCAGTGCGCCGGCCCCCAGCGCCGCGTAGAGCGGGTGTTCAGTGATCAGCGGGTCCGCATGGCCCAGGCCGTTGCAGCGATAACTCGACCAGGCGTAGTCCCCGGGGTCACGCACCATGTCCGCGCGCACGGGATTCAATTCGATATAGCGATAGCAGGTCAGCAGGTATTCCTCGGCCTGAATGAGGCTCGCCTTGAAGCGCCCTTCCCACACACTGCCGCTGCGCTTGTAGTACCGGTTGACATACTGCGCATAGCGCCGCCCGAGTGACTGCATCAGCCGCGACACCGCATCCGGCCGTTGCGGCGTCAGCAGCAGATGCACGTGGTTGGTCATCAATACGTAAGCGTGCAGTTCGCAGCCGTGTTTCTCGGCACCGAGCTTCAGCCAGTGCAGGTAGAAGCGATAATCCTCCTCCGCAAAGAAACAGGCCGCACGGTTGTGCCCGCGCTGCACGACGTGCTGCGGGTGACCGGCAAGATAGAGGCGTGGACGGCGGGGCATGTGCGTGTTCAGGTCAATGGCTCAAAAAGAAATCCACTCCGGTACCTTTGGTCTGGTTATAGAGATCGACCGCCTGCAGGGCGGCTACGCCATTGAACAGCGCAAGATCAGCGTCTGCAATGAAGTCCAACAGGCTGGAAGACTCCGTGCCGCGGATCGCCAAGTAGCGCTTGCCCGCATCCGGGCCGGAAACGGCTTCGAACACGGTTGCCGAAAATCCCGTGCCGATTACTCCAAAACTTATGAATTGATCGACGACCTTGAACCTAGTCGCAAACTGCTCGGCTTGGGATTGAGACATGCCGACACCGCCCTGCTGAAGTGCAGTCTTATAGGCTTCAAGGGGCATATCGCTGTTGAGGTTGGAGTACGCAGCCAGAGCAAGTTCCGCTTGCTGGAAGTATTGCGTGACGTTACTCATCATAATTCCCCTTACTGAAATACCGATGGTTCAAGGTATGGTTTCTCTGTTGGGTTCGGGCAGGTGAATGACGACAGATGCCACGGTCCCGGAATATCTCCACCACCGCGCGCATACCTGATAATTTCTCCCAGCACCTTTCCGTCGTTTCGCCGAATGATTTGAGTCCGCATCCGCAAGAGCTGCGGATCACCCGAACGAAGATATTTGGTTTCTGATTCGTAGTAATACTCATCTCCGGTTTTCGCCCGCGCCTTGTCCGGAATCTGTACATTCCCGTGCTTATCAAACCTCTCCGCCGGCAGTTTCACGGTCTCATAGACCCTGATACCGCCATCAATGGCGCACAACCGTCTCACCTGCATGTCGTAGTAGAGCTTCTGGCCCCCGGCATACCAGAAGGAAGTGCCAAACCACGCCACTCCGATCACGAGCGCCATCGCATTCTTCAATCTCCGGTTGCCGCCCGTCTTAACCAGCCAGCGCTGCCACCCCTTCCACAACGCCCAGGTAAGCCCCACCCACATCCCGAACACAATCAGCAGATAGATGCCGCTCATGCCACCATCCTCCATTCTTTTTCGTTCATATACTTGATGGTGACAATCAAATCGTTCTGGCTGCGTTGGTAGGTGAATTTGCCGTCCGCGCTGATCCATTGTTTACCGGAGATGCGAGCGCTCGCGTCGCGAATGATTGTTGAAGCAGTAATAGAAGAGGCCGTGTTGGCAATTCTTTTAGAACCCGAGATCAAAGTTACCAGGGTGGATTTCTTTTCTGCGCAAAGCAGATGCAACTCGCCCGTGCACCACGCACGACAAACGCGCAGACCAATGCGCCTGCACCCTGTTTGCTGCGGACCCGCCATCCCCTGCTGCATAACCACCCCACTGTTCGAGCCGCAGCCTTGCGCCGCAGCCTTGCGCCGCAGCCTTGCGCCGCAGCCCGTTTGTTTGGTTAGAAGATTGGGGGCAGATCAGGAGTCTGTCAAAGCGGACATTTTGGTACATTTGAAATTTACTTGTTTATAAACAACAAGTTGTAAACAATCATTTCTCGGAAACCGTGACTTTTTTTCACGTAACTGAAAAATATATTTTTTGTGCGCAGGGCAAGCATCTCGGCTGGGCAATGAAAAAAAGCTCGACGCCGCCTTTCTGCATCCCCTATGATATGACCAACATTATGACCAACTGGAGCGCACCATGTCCCCCATTAATCTGGCCGAAGCCAAAGCTCATTTGAGCAAACTGGTGAGTAAAGCCGAAAACGGCGAAGAGACCATCATCATGCGGCGTGGCGAAGCCGTCGCCAAACTCGTGCCTGTCACCCTGCCAAAGAAGGCGTTGCGCACCCGCGCTCAATTTCGTGCTGCATTGCGCAAAGCCAAGACACCGAGCGCGACCTTGATCCGCACGTTGCGGGATGAGGGTTATTGATGATCTATCTGGATACCAGTTTCATCGCCCCACTGGCGATCACCGAGGACAGCAGCGCAGCGGTAGAGGCCATGGTCATGAAAGTGAAGCCTGGCGAACTGACAACAGGCCTATGGACGCGGATCGAACTCGCGAGCCTTGTGGCAAGAAAACTTCGCATGGGCGAACTGACCGCGGCCGACGCCGATGCCGTGCGGCGCGAGTACCTCAAGATTCTGGAAGAGTCGTTCAAAATAATCTTACCGACAGCGACAGACTTTGCGACAGCCACAAAATTTCTTGATATGCCCAAGACCAGTCTGCGGGCGGGAGACGCATTTCACCTGGCGATTGCGGCGAATCACGGCGCCAGGAAAATATGGTCGCTGGATCGGGGTTTCATCAAGGCAGGCAAACAACTCAGGTTGCCGGTGAGTGCCGGATAGAAATTTTTAGCGCCTGACAAATTACCCATTTACCCTTCGACATGCTCAGGGCGAATGGGCATTTTGAGAGCCGTTCGTGGTGATGCTGAGCATGTCGAAGCATCACCACGAACGGAAATGCGATGGGTGTCGAAGTAAATTTGTCTTCTTCGCTCGCGGATCGCGCCGTGTTAAGTTCCGGCTTTTCCCACCGCAGGCGCAAGGCGCAACCATGACCTCTCCCGAAAACAAACCCGCTGATCCGCGCCGCTTCAAGCTGATCCCGCTCGAGCAACTGACTCCCGAGCAACGCGCGCTCTCTGATGCAATCAAGTCCGGGCCGCGATCCAAGCTCGCGAATTCAGGCGCTTCAAAACCGGGGCCGCTCGGCGGGCCGTTCAATGTCTGGCTGCGCAGCCCGGGTATTGGTAATTTAGTGCAACAGCTCGGCGAGGAGATCCGTTTTCGCAGTTCGCTGGCGGGCAAGCTCAATGAGCTCGCCATTCTGATCACTTCGCGCCACTGGACTTCGCAGTACGAATGGTTTGCCCACCACAAGCTCGCACTGCAAGGCGGGCTGAATCCGGCCACTGCACAGGCCATCGCGCAAGGGCAGCGACCGGCGCAGATGGATGCGGACGAAACCATTGTTTATGAATTCTCGCGCGAGTTGCACGAAACGCAGGGCGTCAGCGATGCCACCTATCAATCCGCGCTGAAACGTTTCGGCGAACGCGGCGTGGTGGATCTGATTTCGGTCAACGGTTTTTACGGACTGGTGTCGATGTGCCTGAACGTGGACCAGACGCCGCTGCCCGAGGGCACGCCATTGCCACTGCCACCGCAGCGCAAATAATAACGCTAGCTACTTCTGCCGGGCGATGATCTGATCCTTGATGCTGTCATACACAGAGCGCGGCACGATGCTCTTTTGCACGAAATCATCTTTGCGGGCGAGTGGCCTTCCGCGAATGATGGCCTGAGTGCGGGTTTCGCCGATGCCCTTCAGTTTCATCAAATTACTTTTACTGGCGCGGTTGATGTCGATCAGCGCGGATTTGGGTGCTGTGGTTACCGCTTTAACGACGGTTGAGGCGCCTGGTCGCGTCCGCAGCCCGGTGCGACCACGGCAAAAATCAATACAGGCAATACCGCTGGCAGCCGCATCATGCGAGCCTTGTGCTGCTTATGGAATAGTTAACGATCATGTGCAATTAATCTCTCAATCGTGCAATAGTAACTGGACGCGAAACGTTCCAGCAGCAACTATAATTGCCTGAATCACCTCGGGGTGTCTTGTGGCGGAAACAATGGAGAACTTAGAATGGCAGCAAAGAAACCTGAGCTAACCGGGCCGCAACGTGTTCCGGTAGTAATGCTGTTTACCGAGACTCGCGGCTTCACCCGCACCTCGGACATGCTCGAGCCGGCCGTGGTGCTGGCGCGCATTTCCGAATTCTTCGCGCTGGTCCAGACCGCGGTTAAAAAACACGGCGGCATCGTGCGCAATGTGTTGAACGACACCCTCGCAGCGTCCTTCGCTGGCGATGCCAGCGCGCAACGCGCTGTGGAAGCCGCGCAGGATATCCAGCGTGAATTTGCTGCCTTTGAAGAATCGTGGGAACGCGACTATGGTATCCGCACCGCCATTGCGGTTGGATTACACGCCGGCGATGCGGTCATCGGCGAAATCGGCAAGCCGGTGGCGGGTCAGCAGCTCATTATCAGTGACAGCGTCAGCATCGCCGAACGCCTGCTGCACCGTGCGCGCGCCGGTGAATTCGTATTTTCCGAAGCAGTCATGAACGGACTCGCTGCGGGCGAATTTACGCTCTCGGCCGAAGAGTTGCCGCCCCTGGCCATTCCGCACCGCGAACCGATTCGGCTGTTCGGCGTCATCCGCGACACGCGGCTGGATTTCACCTGATCAACTGCTTCGGGGATGCCGGTCAGCCGGCGGGAATTACTTCGGCTTGATGCCAGCCGATTTGATCACTTTGCCCCAGCGCGCAATTTCCGCCTTGATGTGAGCGGCAAATTCTGCGGGCGTGCTGCCTATCGGAATCACTGCGTCTTTCACCAGCTTGTTGGTCACCTGCGGCGACTTGGTAATGCGCACAATCTCCCCACCCAGCTTGTCGATGGCATACTTGGGCGTGCCGACGGGCGCGACCACGCCATACCAGGAACCCGTCTCATAACCTTTGAGTCCGGCCTCGGCAACGGTCGGCACATCAGGGATTGCCGCCGAGCGCTGGCCGCCGGTCATTGCAATCACGCGCAGCCGTCCCGCCTGCACCTGGGGCAGCATCGCCACTGCGCTGGAAAACATCACCTGCACTTCGCCCGCCAGCAGCTCGGTCAGCGCAAGGGAGAGGCCTTTGTATGGAATGTGGGTCATCCGGGTTCCGGCCATCATTTCGAACAGCGCCACCGCCATGTGCGAGGAGCCGCCCGCGCCGTTGGACGCGTAGTTGATTGCACCGGGTTTGGATTTGGCGAGCGTAATCAGCTCCTGCAACGATTTGACCGGCAGCGACGGATGCACCACCACCAACAGCGGCGCTGACGCGATCAGGCTCACCGCATCGAAATCCTTGACCGCGTCATACGGCAGTTTCTTGCGCAGATTCGGATTGAGGCCGTGGCTGGCAACGCCGGCGAGAAATATGGTGTAGCCGTCGGCGGGTGCTGACGCCGCGATCTGCGCACCGATCGCGCCGGCGGCACCGGGCCGGTTGTCAATCACCACCTGCTGCCCCATCGCCGCCGCCATTTGCTGGCCGATGAGGCGTGCCAGGGTGTCATTGCCGCCGCCTGGCGGAAAAGGCACGATGAAGCGGATTGCTTTCGATGGGTATTTCGCGCCGGCCTCGGCAGCGAAGCCGGGGATCGCGATAACCAGCGTTGCGAGTACGCAGAAGATGGTGCTGATTTTTGTGCGCATGCTGTTTATTCCTGAATGAATTGTTATTAGTTGGCCACGATACCTGCACTCTTGAGCACCTTGGCCCACTTCGCTATCTCTCCGTTAAAAAACGCGATGAACTCGGCCTGGGTATCGCCCACGGCGTCGGTGCCCTGCTTGCTCAGGTTATTTCGCATTTCCGGCGCGGTGATGATGCGCGCGAGCTCCCGGTTGAGCTTGGTCTGCACGGCTTTGGGTGTTCCCGCCGGCGCTGCGACACCGAAGAACGATTTTGCCTCGAAACCCGGCAGTGATTCGGCCACTGTCGGCACATCCGGCAACGCCGGTGACCGCTTGAGCGAGGTGACGCCGAGCGCGCGCATGCGGCCGGACTTGATATGCGGCAGCACCGGCAAGATGGTGCCAAACATGCCCGATACGCGTCCGCCGAGCAGATCAATGTTGGCAGGGCCCGTACCCTTGTACGGTATATGCGTCCATCGGATGCCGCTGGTGATGGCAAACAATTCCCCGGCCAGGTGCGTGGTGGTGCCGGTGCCGCCGGACGCAAAAGTGAGCGCCCCGGGTTTCGCCTTGGCCAACGTCAGCAATTCGGCAATGCTCGCGGCCTTCACCGACGGATGCACTACCAGCACGGTCGGCGACGAGGCCAGTTGCACTATCGGCACCAGATCCTTGCGCGTGTTGTAGGGCAGTTTTTTCTTCAGCGTCAGATTGACCGCCGTACTCGCCGAAATCATCAGCAGTGTGTGGCCGTCGGGCGGCGCCTGCACCAGCAACTCCGTGCCGATGATGGTCCCCGCACCGGGGCGGTTGTCGACCACTACTTGCTGGCCCCACGCTTCGGTGAGTTGCACGCCGACCAGTCGCGCGAGCACATCGTTCGGCCCCTGGGGCGAGAACGGCACGATCAGGCGGATCGGCCGCTCCGGAAAACTGGCGGCGGCGTCACGCTGCGCAGCGGCGAGCGGCGCAGCAGCAGTAGCAAGCACTGCGACTATGGTGACGGCGCTCATAGAGCGGTTCATGCGGTTCATATCTTTTGTCATTTTTTCTCCTCGTTTTATCAGCAACCAATCGCGCGCTTGAAATGTGCAACCGCCTCGGAGCGGGTGCCTATCCATACATCGTTCGCGGCTTTTGCAACCTTGATGATATCTTCATAAACAAATAATCCCGGCGAACGCCCGAAGACATGAGTGTGTATCGCCGGATCCATGCGCACTGGCCCGGTTTCGCGGTGGCGCGCGCAATCCAGCCAGTGCTCGAAAATTTCCAGCATGACTTTCGGCGCGTTGCCATGGCGCATGTACAGCGGCAGATCATTGACCTCGGTGTTATTCGGAAACGCGATGATTGAGCGATCACCAAAATCGACCCGGTACGGCAGATCGTCGTTCAGGGTATCACCATGCCATTCATAACCCGCTTCGGCCAGCAGTCGCGGCGAACGCAGACCCGGTGTACTGCGCGGACTGATCCAGCCTTTGGGACGGATGCCGGTGGCGCGCTCGATCAGCTCTGTGGTGTGCACGATGTTGGTGCGCTCCTCCTCTTCGGTCAGGTAGCACGGGATCATGTCCATGGTGTATGAATGCGCGACGATTTCGTGACCGGCGTCGGCGATCTTGCGTACGATTTCCGGATATCGCTCGGCCATGATGCCGCTGACGTTGATGGTGGCCTTGATGTTCTGCCGCGCCAGCACATCGAGTATGCGGTGTATGCCGCGGCGGTGGCCGTACTCCGCCCAGCCCACGGCATTCAAATCGGGCACGCCCGCCTTCAGCGGATTGCCCATCGGCCCGATGCCCGGCCACTTGCCGTCCGACCACCACTCGAACGACACGCGAAAAAATACTGCGATGCGTTTACCGCCCGGCCAGCGAAAACCCTCGGGCACGTGCGTCTCTTTGCCGCCGGCGTGGATGTCGAATGCACTCACAAGTCTGCCTCTTGGTATGGCGTGCCCCTGCATGACGGCATGGTGCCGTTACGTGCGGATTACGTGTAACTTGTTGTTTTTATTATGTTATTTGTTTGTTGCTGGGTTACTTGTTTGTTGCTGGTTTACTTCTCAGTCACGCCCTCGATGTGAAAGGGCTTGCCGTTGACTTCGATGTGACTGTGCAACGGCACCGGCTGCACGATCAGCCCTTCAGCGAAGCACCCCGCCTTGGCGTTCTTGATCAGGTGCGCCAATTGATCTGCCGGTTCGTCACTCTCCAACTTGAGATGCGTCGTGACGCCTTCCCAAAGATTGAATACCGTACCCTTCAATACCGAACCGCCGAGATGTTTGCGCAAAATGACACGGCAGTTCGCGCTGCTCACCTTCATTTTCATCATGTGCGCGTACCGCGCAACCTGGGTGAGTAGTCAGAAGCCGATCGACATCGCCAGATAGCTCATCGGCGACGGGTATTTATCCGTGCCGCCGATGCGCACCGGTTCATCGCAGAACACCTCGAACTGGCCAGCCTCGCCGCGCTTGAGCTGCAATTGCCCGGCAATCACTTCGGTCATGACGTCGTTTTCGTTGGTAATTCCCTGCGGCGGCAGTTCCGGCTTGTCGATCACGCGTTCGCCGGGTTTATCGGAAAGATCTTCGTTGCCCAAAGGTTGGGTCATCGCGCTTCCTCCTTAATAAATATTCAGTAAATAAATATCCAGTAAATTCCGGTGATGATCGCGTGTGGAAAGTTCATGCCATATTACACCACGCACCTGCGCTGTTGCGGGCTTGAGTCCACAACAGTACACAGGCATGATTTGGCCTCACACGATTGGAGTAGCGGCCATGAAAGTCAAACGAATTGAACATGTCGGCATCGTGGTTCGCGATGTGGAAGCGAGCCGCAAATTGTGGGAAGGCTGCTTCGGCATCAAGCTGGGCGGCGTCGAGGAAAACGCGACGCGCAGGCTGGCGCTCTACCCAGTTGGTGATTCGATGGTGGAACTGCTCGCCGGCATCACGCCCGACAGCAAGCAGGCAAAGATGATTGCCGAGGGCAAGGGCGGACTGAATCACATCTGCCTCGAAGTCGAAAACATCGATGAAGCGCTGGCAGAGCTCAAGTCCAAGGGTATTCCGCTGCTCGATCAGGTGCCGCGCATCGGACACGCCGGTTGCCGCATTGCTTTTCTGGATCCATCTGCGACGGAGAATTGCCTGATCGAACTGGCTGAATTGCCGGAAGGCGCCGGACATCATGCGATCGGCGGTCATGCGTAATTGCGCGCTTGCGCATCGTTCCTTACAAAACACCCGACGCCGTTCGGGCTGAGCTTGTCGAAGCCCGGCTGCCCTTCGACAAGCTCAGGGCGAACGGGATTGGTTTGCAAAAAGCTCAATAATTGCTTAATCGCGCGCTGACCGCGGCGACGCTACTTCTTCAGCGCTTTCTGCAGCAACTCGGCGACCGTTTCGTTGACGCCGGTTTTGCGTTCGGCAACCAGCGCATGAATCTGTTTGATCAGATCGCCATTCAGTTTGACGGCAAAAGGCACCAGGCCCGCAGCCTGATCAATGCGCCGTTGCTCGCGACGATCAACCGGGGCAACGGTACCGCCGGGCCGGCCATGCGCGCCGGCATTATTCATATGATTCACGAGTTTCATTGCATTGAGCTTTTGCAGCTCGGCAGACGTCAGTGCCATGGGGTTACTTTCGGAAGTTAAGACCAGCTACGGGGATCACGCAGGCGCGCGATCGGATGGTGTGGTTACTGCGGCGCCGGGCCGCCACCACCACCACCGCTACTCATACCACCGCCGCCCATACCGCCACCACCACCACGGCGTTTGCCGGAACGTTTGTGGAATTTCTTGCCACCGCCGCCACCGCCACCGCCCGGGCCTTTGTTCTGCTGCTGACGACCACCACCACCGCCCATACCGCCCCCAGGTGGCTTCAATTGCATGCCGGGCAAAGCGTTGCTGCGGCGATTCGGATCGGGCGCACCGGGACGATTGCCCGAAGCCAATGCAATCTCCAGCTCATTGAGTTCATCCCACTCGGCATCGGTGCGGTTGCGATCAGGAATTGCCAACAGTTCCTGCAAGCGCGCGCGCGGGGATGCGGTTGGGGCAGAGGCCGGTGTTGGGGCCTCGATAGGGGGTAGCGAATCGTTCATGCCCGCATTATCTCAAATCGCGGCGCAACCATCAATATAATCAATCAGTTGCGTTCTACACCCGGAAACAGCGCAATTCGTGGTGTGTACATCGCAGATCAGGGCTGCATCGCCCTGCCAGGATGACCCCAAAGGGGGAAATCAATAATGCGGCGGTATTTCATGGCCGGGGGTTTCTGCATCGGCCGGCAGATCGCGCTGCATTTGCATACGCAGATCGCGCACCTGTTGCTCGAGGTCGGCAATCTGCTGCTGTTGGCGCGCCACAGTACGGCTCAGTTCTTCGACCAGGTCTTCGGTGAAGGACAGTTTGATTTCGATTTCGGACAGGCGTGATTCCACAGCAGCTCCGTTCAGGCCTTCGCCACTACGACAATATTCACCCCGTGACAGGCCACACTCTGCCCGGCGCGGATTTTCGCCGTCTTGCGGCTCTCCGGCTGACCATCAACCGTCACTTCACCCGCCGCGACCATGTGCTTGCCCTGCCCGCCGCTGTCGGCGATGCCGGCGAGCTTGAGCAGGTCACACAACCGGACGTGTTCGTCCTTCAATTGAAATTTGCGGGTTTCCACGACTGATCCGAATATCGTGCGTGCCGGTCGGCAACGCCGTGCCATGATACTGGAATGGCGCTGCGGGGAACCATGGCGCGGCGCCGAGCTCAAATCCAGAACAGGCCGTACAGGAAGTTTTCCTGGCCGCAAAACATTCAGAATACCCCATGAGCGGATCCATGAACGCGTTGACTTACCTCGTCGCCGGTTTATTCAGCCTGCAATCGGCCTGCAGTGTTGCCACCAACCACGCTACCGGGGCAAAGTCTGTTCCCGGGACCGTCGCTGATGAGCCACACCAGAATCAGCAATCGGCTCAGGCCACGGCGGTCGAACCGCCATCTGCTACTGAAGAAACACCGGTTTCCGCACCGGTAGCCGAGTCCATCACCAGCCCCGCCACTCCACCAGCCGGTGACATGTCGCCCACAGTACCCGCCACGGCGCCTGCACGGGCGCCGACGACCGTCACCGCCCCACCCGCGCCCCCCCAAAAAGCCCCGCCGGTCGCATCCCGAAAACCAGTGCCCGCAGCCCCGCAGAAGGCTGCGGCTCCACCCGCCGTGACGCCGGAGGCACCACAATCAGCGCCACTTGTGCTGACCGTACTGGAACAGCGGTTGAGGGATACCGACGCCATCGGCCTGTTCACCAAAATCACCCTGAAGAATCAGGTCGATGATCTGGTAAAACGGTTCAAGGAGTATTACGGCGGCAACCGCACGACCACGCTGCCGCAATTGCGGCAATCCTATGATCAACTCCTGGCCAAGGTGCATGAATTGCTCAGGAACGGTGATCCGGCGCTGGCCGGCGCCGTGATGAACTCGCGCGAATCGATCTGGTCCGTACTCGCCGATCCGGTTCGATTTGCAAAACTCCAGTAACCATTCCCGTCCGACGAAAGGAACTCATCCCATGAACATCCACATACCGGGACGCACAGCCATCGCGATCCTGACCCTGATATTTGCGGTGACGGGCGCGGCGACCGCGGCAGAAAATCCAGCACTGGCCAAAGACCTCACGGCAACGATTTCGCTGCTGGGACTACCCTGCGGCAAGGTCGTCAACGTCGTGGACCAGGGCAAACGCGACTATCTCGTCACCTGCAGCGACAACAACCGCTACCGCGTCTATGTGAATGCGCAGGGGCGGGTGACGGCAGACAAGCGGTAATTTACTGAAACACCTGCGGCGCGTCGTTGGTGGCGCGGTGCAGCCCCGAGTTCAGGGTTTGGACTGGTCCCGGACTCCTCACCGGACGGGCAGCGGAACGAGCTATCATTGTGGCGCCCCAACCATCTCGATTCCGGAAACGCCATGTCCGCAAACATTCACGTAACCCAACCCCTCTCCTCCGCCGACCGCACCGCACCGCATCTGGCCAGCGCCGCCGCACCGCGCACACTGCGCATGATGCTGGCGCTGGAGGATTTCGAAGCGCCCGCGCGACGCTACATTCCGCAGCCCATCTTTGGATACGTGTCGGGTGGCGTTGAACGCAATGTGACGCGGGACTGGAACCGTGCAGTATTCGACGATCTCGCGCTGCTGCCGCGCATGTTGGTCAATGTCTCTGGACGCACGCCCAAGACCACGCTGTTCGGCCAGGCCTACGACAGCCCGTTCGGTATTGCGCCAATGGGCGGCACTTCGCTCGCGGCGTTTCAGGGTGATCTGGTGCTGGCACTGGCAGCGGCCGCGAAAAACGTGCCGATGATTTTGAGCGGTGCCTCGCTGACGCCGCTGGAGAAAGTACGGGTAGCCGGCGGTCGTCATATCTGGTTCCAGGCTTATTTGCCCGGCAACACCAAAGAGATTACCGAACTGGTGGAGCGCGTCGCACGCGCCGGCTATGAAACACTGGTGCTGACGGTTGACATCCCGGTAGGCGCCAACCGCGAGAACAATGTGCGCAATGGCTACGACTCGCCGCTGCGCCCGAATCTGCGGCTGGCACTGCAGTGCCTCGCGCGGCCACGCTGGTTGATCGGCACCGCACTGCGCACTTATTTTACGCAAGGCATGCCGCATTTTGAGAACATGGGCCCGCGCACACCGCTGGTGTCGCACAGCGCAGTGCGCGAGTGCGCGCAGCGCGACCATCTCAACTGGGAGCACGTGGCGCTGATGCGCAGGCTGTGGAAAGGCAAGCTGGTGATCAAGGGCATACTCGCCAAAGCTGACGCCATACTCGCGCGCGAACACGGCGTAGACGGCA
>JAQBGW010000105.1:0-11241 GCA_032128415.1 Betaproteobacteria bacterium
CTTTACAGCATGGATTTGGCTTTTTCAGCTAGTTCCTTGGCTTTGGCATAGTTGGCCTTAACCATAGTGTCCCATTCCTGTTCGATATCGGCTTGACGGCCTGTGACTTTGTCAGTCGCTTTCCTGCGGCGTTTCTTGAAGATGGACGCAAATTCCTTCTTACCGGCGGTAGCCTCGTCAACCGGAACCTTCGCGACAAGCGCGCGCGCATCGGCGATCATCTTGGCCGCAGCCGGATTGCTCTTGCCCTTCATAGCTACTTCTGCATCTTGAATGGCCTTGGTGGCAGCAACCAGATCGTCCATACGATAGGTCACCATCACGTCAAACAGAGAATTCACCACGTTGTAACGGTTCTTCGAAAGAGTTAGATCGAATTTCACCGCGGCACCGATGGATTTATCTTTGAATGGATTTGGAAAATCGGCTGGCGCTTTGGCATAGGTCTTCGGATTCACCGGCAGACGGCGAATCTTCGGATCGAGCAGAAGTTCCTGACCTTCAGGTGATACCAAAAATTCAACGAATTCCTCGGCCGCGGCCTGATTGGGCGCATTCTTCACGACGCCAATATTGGCCGGAACCAGGGTGGTCACTTTGGGATAGATAAAATTGACAGGAAATCCCGAAGCCATCGAGGACAGCCCGAAGAAGTCGATCACGATGCCATAACCAAATTGACCGCTGTTCACACCATCGGGAACACCAAAACTGCGTTCCGTGACCGTTTTAAAGTTGCCCGCGATCTCTTTCCATTCAGCCCAACCCGCATCCCAACCCATACCTTGAAGCACCGTTTCCACGGTCAGGTGAGTGGTGCCGGAACGCGACGGGGAGCTCATACCCACATGACCGTGATAGATGGGTGCCTTCAGGTCAGCCCAGCTTTTGGCCACCGGCAGTTTTTTGGCAGCGATATAACGGGTGTTCCACATAATTCCATAACCGGCCGCGGCAAAACCTGTGTAGTAGCCGTCCGGGTCGTTGATGGGAAATGCACCGACTTTGTCAGGAATACCTTCGACCTTGGTGACATACTTGACCAGCAAGTCGTTGCCCTTGAGCACTTCGAAAGCATCAGGTGCCGATGCCCAGAACAAATCCGAAGTATTGTTAGCGTTCGTTTCCTGAAGGTACTTGATACCGGCAGACGTCGACTTGTTAAGGATCTCAACCTTAAGCCCGGGATTCTTTGCCTCAAATGCCTTCTTAAAAACAGCCGTCAAATCTTTCGGGAAGGAGGTCACAACCGTAAGCGTCCCTTCCGCAGCCAGTGCGTTGCCTGATACAAGGGTCATGGCAATCGCCACAACCGCGCCGAGTGTCATAAATTGTTTCATGATCAAGTCTCCCAGATAGATGGAAGCGCCGACTGGCCTCCCACATTGCGAATTTCCAACAGCAATACAATTACACTATGTCAGAAAGTAAATTATAGCGTAACGCTAATATACCCTTGTATTCTGTTTCTGATGCGTTGAGGAGCTGCAATATTCAGCAGACTAGCGACTGGTTTCCACGCAGGTCTGTCTGAACCGCATGTCAGCGATTAGTCGTGCATCAGCCTCCGGCACCCCCCTGTCCGGCATAGACGGCGGTGGAGAATTCAATCAGTTATTGTGCAGCAACCGGCGCAGCAGGGATCTGGAATCTTCAGGTGCCCTTAATTTGATCGACTGAGCAAGCGCATGCCACGGTCCAGCCCGTCGATGGTCAGCGGGAACATGCGATCACCCATCAACTGCCGGGTCATCGCAATCGACTCGTGATAATTCCACACCGCTTCGGGCTGGGGATTCAACCAGATGGCGCGTGAATAAACCTGCAGCGTGCGCTGCAGCCACACCGCGCCCGGCTCCTCGTTGCTGTGTTCGACACTGCCACCGGGATAAGTAATTTCGTACGGGCTCATGGTCGCATCACCCACAAAAATTACTTTGTAATCATGGGGATATTTATGCAGCACGTCCCAGGTGGCCAGGCGCTCGGTGGCGCGGCGGCGGTTGTCCCTCCACACCCGTTCGTAGAGAAAGTTGTGGAAATAGAAATATTCCAGGTGCTTGAATTCGGTGCGCGTCGCCGAGAATAACTGTTCGCAGATACTGACGTGGTCGTCCATCGAGCCGCCGATGTCGAGGAACAGCAATACTTTCACCGCATTGTGCCGTTCGGGCACCATTTTCAGATCCAGCCAGCCGGCGTTTTTGGCGGTGGAGCGGATGGTGTCATCCATATCCAGTTCTTCCGGCGCCCCGGTGCGCGCAAATTTGCGCAGCTTGCGCAGCGCGACCTTGATGTTGCGCGTACCGAGTTCAACTGAATCATCAAGATTCCTGAACTCGCGCTGATCCCACACTTTTACCGCGCGGCGGTGGCGCGACTCCTGCTGACCAATGCGGATGCCTTCCGGGTTATAGCCGTAGGCACCGAACGGGCTGGTGCCTCCCGTACCGATCCACTTGCTGCCGCCCTGATGCCGGCCCTTTTGCTCTTCGAGGCGCTTTTTCAGGGTTTCCATCAACTGCTCCCAGCCGCCCAGCGACTGGATCAGCTTTTTCTCTTCCTCGGTCAGATTTTTTTCAATCAGCTTGCGCAGCCACTCTTCCGGGATCACCGCGGCTGCGGCGTCGATGCCGACCACGCCCTTGAAATAGGCGGCGAACACCAAATCGTAGCGGTCAAAGAATTTTTCGTCCTTGACCAGGCAGGTGCGCGCCAGAAAATAAAAATCCTCGACACTGCCGAATGCGACCTGCTTCTCCAGCGCCTCGATCAGCACCAGAAATTCCTTGATCGACGCCGGCACCCCGCCCTGGCGCAGCTTCAGGAAAAAATCAATCAGCACCACATCCTCCACCGCCCGCTCATGAATTAACGGCCAATCGCAACGACGTAAGGCTCACTCATCGGGCGCTTATCAATAACCAGAACACTGTCGTAATAGTGCATGGCGTAAGCCGTACGCGTGAAATCGTCTACACAAAACTCTGGCGGCCCCTTGGAATACCAGGCATTTAACTGGTCAATCAATCGTTTGGTGTATTCCACGAACGACCCGGATTTCCGGTAGTTCCCGCCAAACGCTTCCCAATACGAGGTGTGCATGTCTTCGCACAAATAGACGCCGTCGGATGATATGTGCGAGAACAGCTCTTCAAACGTCGCTATTTGCTGGTGCATCATGTGTCCGCCGTCATCAATCAGGACGTCGATTCTCGGCAATTCCCGGCGCAATCGCGCAAGAAACTCACGGTCGCCCTGATCCCCAATCAGAATTTTCGTGTCCGTGTCCGAGAAAGCCATGCAGCGTTCGTTGACGTCTACGCCGTATATCCGGCATCCCGGACCGAAATAATCTCGCCACATTTCAAGCGAACCGCCATCGAACACGCCGATCTCAAGCACTACCGGTGATCTGCCACGAAATCGCGCAAAATAGCGATGATAAATTTCCAGGTAATGCATCCATTTGACCAGTCGGCGACCGGTGTGTTTTGCACACCAGACACTCAGCGGGTTTTCAGCATTACCCAGGTGGTCCGCCGGGCGCCGGCGTGAAAAGATTTCTTTTAACAGACGAGACAACATGAAGTCTGCTCCCTATTTCTGGCGCCGCGACATGAATACCAGCCGTTCAAACAAATGCACATCCTGCTCATTCTTGATCAACGCCCCATGCAACGGCGGCACGATCTTGTGCATGTCCTGGCTGTAGAGCGCTTCGGGCGGAATATCTTCCGCCATCAGCAGCTTCAGCCAGTCGAGCAATTCCGAAGTCGTCGGTTTTTTCTTCAGTCCCGGCACTTCACGGATTTCGAAAAAGGCATTCAGTGCCTGGGACAGTAATTTCTTCTTGATGCCGGGAAAATGCACATCGACGATTTTCTCCATGGTCTCCGGATCAGGAAAACGGATGTAGTGGAAAAAACAGCGGCGCAAAAAAGCATCCGGTAATTCTTTTTCATTGTTGCTGGTGATGATCACCAGCGGCCGCTGCCTGGCCTTGATCAATTGCTGGGTTTCATAAACATAGAACTCCATGCGGTCGAGCTCGCGTAACAAGTCATTGGGAAACTCGATGTCCGCTTTATCTACCTCATCAATCAGCAGCACCGCCTGTTGATCGGACTCAAAGGCTTTCCACAGCATCCCCTGTACGATGTAGTTGCCGATGTCCTTGACACGCGGATCGCCCAGTTGCGAATCGCGCAGTCGCGACACCGCGTCGTACTCATAAAGGCCGTGCTGCGCTTTGGTCGTGGACTTGATATGCCACTCATAGAGCGGACGCTTCAGCGCTTTCGCCACTTCCAGCGCCAGCATGGTCTTGCCGGTGCCCGGTTCGCCCTTGATCAGCAGCGGGCGCTCGAGCGCCAGCGCCGCATTCACCGCCATCATCAGGTCATCGGTGGCAACATAGTTTTTGGTGCCAGTGAAACGTGACATACATTATCCTTTAAAATCAATATCTTATACTGTTTTTTCCAGATCGCTGCGGCGATCGATGTCGAGCAGCACGCCCGGATCGTCGCACTCGATCAACCGCACCAGCGCCTGATTGCGTTGCACCACAGGACGCGCACCGCTGTCGCCGATCAGTCCCTGCAAATCATGCCGGAAGCGTTTGCTGAAACCTACCGGATGGCCGCGATCACCCTGATACTCGGGCGCGGCGATTTCTGCGCCGGCAGCCAGTGCCTGCACTACGCGTGCAATCGTGTCGGGTTTGATGCGCGGCATGTCGGCGAGCGCCACGATCCAGCCGCCCGCATCTTTGGTCATCGCTACACCATGCCCGAGACTCACGCCCATCCCACGTGCCGCATCCGCGCATATCGTCACCTGGCAGCCTTCCTGCTCCAGCAAATCGTACATCGGGAAATCGCCAGGCCGCACGACCGCTACCACCTCCAGCCCCGCAGCGATCAGATTACGCGCTGCGTGCGCGGCAATCGCCAAGCCGTCCTCCAGTGGATGCAGCAGCTTGCCGCCGCCAAAACGCGAGCCGGCGCCGGCCGCCAGCAAGATTGCTACAGGAGGTTTGTCGGATTGAGCCATGACCGTGATTATAATGGCCGACTCCTCCATCCCTAGCATCGGATTACTGCCATGCCCCGGTTCTGCGCCAACATCACCATGCTATTCAACGAAGTCCCGTTCATGGATCGTTTTGCCGCCGCGGCAAAGGCCGGATTCAAGGGTGTCGAATATCTTTTTCCCTACGACTACGACAAGAACGTACTGGCCGAGGCCTTGAAAAAAAACGGCCTCGCCCAAGTACTCCACAACCTGCCCGCCGGTAACTGGGCCGGCGGTGAACGCGGTATTGCTTGTCACCCCAAGCGCGTATCCGAATTTCAGGACGGCGTCGCCCGCGCCATCGACTACGCCACCGCCCTCGGCTGCAAACAGGTGAATTGCCTCGCCGGCATCCGCCCGGCCCATGTCGATCCGAACGACGCGCGCGAAACCTTCATCCGTAATCTGCAATTCGCCGCACCGAAATTCAAGGAATCCGGCATCAAGCTGCTGATCGAGCCCATCAATACCCGCGACATCCCGGGGTTTTTCCTGAGTCACTCGAAACAGGCCATCGACATCATCAAGGCGGTCGGCTCCGACAACCTGTATCTGCAGTACGACATCTATCACATGCAGATCATGGAAGGCGATCTCGCGCGCGGCATTGCAGCCAACCTCCCGCTGATCCCGCACCTGCAACTTGCCGACAACCCCGGCCGCAATGAACCGGGCACCGGCGAGATCAACTATCCGTGGTTATTCCGGCACATAGACCAAATCGGCTACACTGGCTGGATAGGCTGCGAATACAAGCCGGCGACCACTACCGAGGCGGGGCTGGGTTGGGTCAAACCATACCTGGCGGGCGCTTGACGACGCCCGGCACACCACACACAATGTCCCGCCAGCATTACCCAAAAAAATCAATCTGATTGATCACGCTGTCCAATCACGCCGTCCATCTTGCAAGACAACCCGAAGGAGAAGTCATGAAAGCATCGCATATCGCAACTGTATTGGGCCTCGCTGTGGCTGCCACATTTGCCGGCACCGTCAGCGCGCAGCAACTTAAAATGATGACCGGCCCGCAGGGCGGCTCGTGGTACCCGCTGGGCGGCGCCATCCAGGGCATTATTGAAAAGAACGTACCCGGCACCAGCATGCAGGTACTGCCCGGCGCCGGCATCTCCAATGTGCTCGGCGTCAACGCCGGCAAGGCCGAGCTCGGCTTCGGTAACGCGGTGTCGTCCGTTGACGGCATCAACGGCAAGGCGCCGTTCAAAGGCAAACAGGACAACGTGTGCCAGATCGCCACGCTCTACTTCCAGTATTTCCACGCCGTGGCGCTGGCCGACGCCGGCATCAAGACCGTGGGTGACGCCAAGGGCAAGGTGCTGACCACCCAGCAGAAAGGCAATACCGGCGAGCAGATGGCACGCAACGCGCTGGAAGTCTACGGCCTCAGCTACGATTCAATGTCCAAGGTGAACCACAGCAACTACACCGACTCGGTATCGCAACTCAAAGACGGCCACGCCCAGGTGTTCATGCTGATCACCACCGTACCGGCTTCGTCAGTGATGGACCTCGCCTCTGCCCGTGACATCCGCGTGCTCGAATTCCCCGACGACAAGTTCAAGGCCTTGCAAAAAATCAACAAGGGCTACGACAAGCGCATTATCAAGGCCGGCAGCTACCCCAAGCAGGATAAGGATGTGCAGACCATCGGCACCTGGACGCATCTGATCGCCAGCTGCAAGCTGCCCGAGAAACTGGTCTACGACATCACCAAGGCGCTCGCCACCAATGTCGAAAACCTCGGCAACGTCGTCAACGCTGTCAAAGGCCTGACGGTCAAGGACATGGCCACTGACGTCGGCGTGCCCTACCATCCGGGCGCCAAGAAGTACTATCAAGAAGCCAAGGCAATGTAAGTGCGTCACCGAAGCGGCGGCGCGAATGTTGATTCGTGCCGCCGCTTTTTTTTGACCGGAGTCCGCTGAAATGTCCATCGCACAAGCCATGAAGGGCCTGATTGCAATTATTGCGATCGGCATGTCGGTGTATCACCTGACCATTGCCTTCATCGGCGCCCCGCAGCAACTGTTCTTCCGCAGCACCCATCTGCTGTTCGCCCTGACGCTGGTATTCCTGATGTACCCGAGTTTTCGCAAGAAGCAGCTGCCTGCAGAGGGCGCTTACCGCGACGACGCCGGCGGCATCCTGGGCGCCGGCCAGGGCACACCCATCGCCTCCTGGTGGGACTGGTTACTGATCGCATTGTCTGCAGGCACCATTGCCTACATCTGGATCAATCACGACTACCTGCTGACCCGCTTCGTGTTTGTCGACGACCCGACCCAGATCGAACTGGTGCTCGGCGGTATATTCACGCTGCTCGTGCTCGAAGGCACACGGCGCATCATCGGCCTCCCGCTACCGGTCACCGCCATCATTTTCCTCGGGTATGCCTTCTTCGTTGCAAAAACACGTCCCGAGCAGATCATCGAAATCATTTACCTCACCACCGAAGGCGTTTTCGGCAGCACCCTCGGAGTATCTGCCGCCTACGTGATCATGTTCGTATTGTTCGGTGCCTTCATGGAACGCACCGGCATCGGTCGGCTGTTCATGGATTTCGCCCTGGCATTGACCGGCCACACCGCCGGCGGCCCCGGCAAAGTCGCCGTGGTAAGTTCCTGCATGTTCGGCACCGTATCGGGCAGCGCCGTTGCCAATGTACTGGTCGACGGCCCGATTACCATCCCGTTGATGAAGCGTACCGGCTTCCGCCCGGCATTTGCTGCCGCCGTCGAATCTGTGGCCTCCACCGGCGGGCAGATCATGCCGCCGATCATGGGCGCCGCCGCGTTCGTGATGGCCGAATTCCTCGGCGTCAGTTATTTCCAGGTGACGATGTGGGCGATCATCCCGGCGTTCCTGTATTTCCTTGCCGTATTCTGCGCCGTGCATTTTGAATCCAAGCGGGTCGACCTGATCGGCCTGCCCAAGGCTGAATGCCCGCGCCTGGGCACCGTGATGCGCGAACGCGGCCACTTGTTCATTCCGCTGGTGACCATCCTCTTCGGCCTGATCGCCGGTTACAGCGCGCCGCTGTGCGCGCTGGCCGGAACGCTGATGTGCGTGCCCGTGGCGATGATGCGCAAATCCACAAGGAAGGACATCAACCTCGACACCATCTTCGGCGCACTGCAGGATGGTGCCAAGAATTCCATCGCCGTGGCACTGGCCTGCGCCTGCGCCGGCATCATCATCGGCGTCATCACCCTGACCGGCGCCGCGATTAACTTCACGTCCATGGTGGTCGACCTGTCCAAGGACATGCTGGTGCTGGCGCTTCTGCTGACCATGGTGGCTGGCATCATCCTCGGCATGGGCATGCCGACGACGCCGGCCTACATTGTCATGGTATCGCTGCTGGTACCCGCGATCATCAAGCTCGGCGCGATCGCACCGGCCGCGCACATGTTCGCATTCTATTTTGCGATCCTGTCGGCGATCACGCCACCGGTTGCACTGGCGGTGTACGCCGCAGCCGGCATCGCCAAGGCGCCGTTGTGGCAGGCCGGCTGGACGGCAGTACGCGTCGGCGCAGCGGGGTTCATCGTACCCTTCATGTTCATCTTCGAACCGTCACTGCTGATGATCGGCAACTGGACGGTCATCCTGCAATCCTTCGTCAGCGCCAGCATCGGCACCATCTGCCTTGCAGCGGGATTATTCGGTTATTTATTCCGCGCTGCCCGGCCCTGGGAGCGCGCATTCCTGATCGGCGCGGCGATCATGCTGATCAAGCCCGGTCTGGTTACCGATCTGATCGGCGCCAGCCTGATGCTTACAGTTGCATTCAGCCAGCTAGTCCTCCGCAAAGCGGAACCGCCACCCGTGCTGGAGCGGCCGGTCGCCTACCACTGACGCGTTTATAATCGTCAGACCTGCAATTCCTGCGCAGCGCGCAGGAATTTTCGTCGGCTTTATTTCAGTAACCGCACTTAAAGGACACCACTATGAGCAACGTCGGCTTCATCGGACTCGGCATCATGGGCAAGCCCATGGCACTCAACCTGATCAAGGGCGGCCACACGCTCTATCTACACTCGCGCAGCGGCGTGCCCAAGGAACTCACCGACGCCGGCGGCAAAGCCTGCGCCAGCGCAAAAGAAGTCGCACAAAAGGCCGACATCATCATCACCATGGTGCCGGACACGCCGGACGTGGAGAAAGTATTGTTCAGTGCCGAAGGCGTCGCTGCGGGGCTGAGCAAAGGCAAAACCGTGGTCGATATGAGTTCCATCTCGCCCATAGCGACCAAAGAATATTCTAATAAAATCAACAAGTTAGGATGCGACTATGTTGATGCCCCGGTCTCCGGCGGCGAAGTCGGCGCCAAAAACGCGGCGCTCACCATCATGATCGGCGCAGCGCAAGCCACCTTCGACAAAGTCAAACCGCTGTTCGAACTGATGGGCAAAAACATCACACTGGTCGGCGGCAACGGCGACGGCCAGACCTGCAAGGTGTGCAACCAGATCATCGTCGCGCTCAACATCGAAGCCGTCAGTGAAGCGCTGGTGTTCGCCTCCAAAGCCGGCGCCGATCCGGCGAAGGTTCGGCAAGCGTTAATGGGGGGATTTGCCGCCTCGCGCATTCTCGAAGTCCACGGCGAACGCATGATCAAACGCACCTTCGACCCCGGCTTTCGCATCGAACTGCATCAGAAGGATTTGAACCTCGCACTGCAAGGCGCGCGGTCGATGGGCGTGTCACTGCCCAACACCGCTACTGCGCTGGAACTGATGAATTCCTGCGTCGCCAATGGTGGCGCGAAGTGGGATCACTCCGCACTGGTCAAGGCGCTGGAGCGGATGGCGAATCATGAGGTGGCGAAGTAGTGCAATACCTGAGCCATCAATATAAATGGAATCAATGGTTTATTATTTTTGGTGTCGGAAATTTTCATTCTCCGGCATTCGCGATCGTTTCGCGCCAAATTTCGGCCATACCGCGCTTAGCCTTCTCGACGTAATACAATCTCGCGCATAGTCGATGGTACATGGAACGCTCATCGTCACTCAACGCCAAAATGCGTAAACGCATCCGTCAGAAAATTTCCAAATGCTAATTCGGCTGCTTCGCAATATCTGGAAATCCACGCGTTCAACAGATTCGGGAACGTCAATCGCCACCAACCTACGACCAAGCTACTCGCCAGCCATATTTCACTCCGTTGACCTTGAGACCGCTAAATCCATCATTCTGACGCCCACGCCAGACATGACAACAAATGAGCGTTGGGAAATCGAAACACAGAACTTGTCAGAGCAGCTGGGCCGAGAATTGAACCTCAATTCGGAGTCCCGTATCCTAGATTACGGCTGCGGCATTGGACGTGTCGCCAAGGCGCTGATTGAGCGTTATCGATGCACCGTAATCGGTGTCGATATCAGTCCGGACATGCGGCGACTCGCAGTGGACTACGTAGGATCAGAGCGATTTGTTACGTGTGACCCGGCAAAAATTGATCAAATGATCAAGGAGGGCTTTCAAGCGACGGGGGCTTATGCGTGCTGGGTATTGCAGCACTGCCGCGCGCCAGAGCAAGATATAGAGCGCATCCAATTGGCGCTCGCCCCGGGAGCACACTTCTTCGTACTCAATAGCGATCATCGGTGGGTGCCAACTGATAGAGGCTGGGCCGCAGATGGCATCTCGGTCGAGAATTTGCTCGCGGCGAGATTCGAGACAGTTTCTAAGTCCGGTGTCTCACAGCTCGTGGGTTCCAAGATACTCGCTGATCAATCCTACGCGATGCTGCTCAAAGTAAGATCATGAAAACCAAATTTGCGAGACCGAGATCCCCTAGCGGCCTGTCGGACTTGTGTTGATGATATGAGCGATAGTGGTCATGGCAATCCAGCGAAATTGTGAAATAATTGATATAGGGACGGAGCCCTGTTTTTCTACCTAACCTCGCCACCGCGCCCCTTCTGAGCCGCCGAGTAGCGCAGCCCGACCGGGGGATGGCTGCAACTCGTTAGCCGCAGGCCCGTTCGCGGGAGCAGGCATCGGCGCCCCTGCCCGCACTCCTGCTTCGCAGCGCCGAGTCCGGGCCGCCCCCGGCGAATTTGGCACCCCACCCCTACCTGCCCTAAACTGCCCCCACAACACAGCCCGCGCCACAGACCAAGGGGAAGACGA
>JAQBGW010000106.1:0-3350 GCA_032128415.1 Betaproteobacteria bacterium
CTGGCGATCAGCCGGTCTTCGTTCTATTACACGTTGAAGGGGGAGAGCGCGGAGAATCTGGGGCTGATGCGGCGCATCGATGAGCTGTTTCTGAAGTATCCATTTTACGGTTCCCGCCAGATGGCGCGTCAGTTACGGCGCGAAGGCCTTTGCGTCGGGCGTCATCGTGTTCGCCGTTTGATGCGATTGATGGGTCTGGAGGCGATCTACCAAGCGCCAAAGACCAGCACGCCCCATCCGGCGCACCGGATTTATCCCTATCTTCTCAAAGGGCTCGCGATCGACCGGCCCAATCAGGTCTGGTGTGCCGACATCACCTATATCCCGGTTCAGCGCGGCTTTCTGTATCTGGTTGCGATCATGGACTGGGCAACGCGTCATGTCCTTGCGTGGCGATTGTCGAACACCATGGATGTCCGGTTTTGCCTCGCAGCGTTAAGCGAGGCACTGGCCCGATATGGAAAACCGGGGATCTTCAATACCGACCAGGGCAGCCAGTTCACCAGCTTCGAGTTCACCGGTTTGCTCAAGGCGGCGGAGGTTACTATCTCCATGGATGGCCGGGGCCGCTGCATGGACAACATCTTCATCGAGCGGCTGTGGCGCTCTCTCAAATACGAGGCGGTCTATCTGCACGAGCTGACGGATGGGTTCAAGGCCGAACAGGTCATCGGCGATTGGGTCAATTTTTACAATCCTGTTTCATAACACCCATCTCTCTATGCTGTTGATATAAATAGGCTTTGTTGTTCGGTGCTTTGTCCCGTGGGGCTTTTACGCCTGTTTTTAGCCTTCGACGTTATCTTTTTGCCCGCCGGCCCATCAAGATCGGTTCGTTTGAAGAGCCAAGGGCCATCGGGAAGCGGATGAAGGGCGTCGATCTTGCCCGCAATTGCCGCCAGTCTAAGCGTCTTTGGCGATGTGTCGAGATGGGCGGATGCCTTGGTCAGGTTCAGCCACGGTTCCATGCCATCGGCGACTGCGCGGATTGGCGGGATCTTTCGGTGTGAGCGTAGCGAACAGACCCGTTCTCTGGTCCAGCGATTGCCGTTGCCGGTGCGCCGCCCGTTTTTGTTCAGGATACCGGCAATCAGATCGTCATTGGCAATCAGCGCGAGTTGGCGAATAGCCTCGACCGTTTCCACGGGCGTGCTGTTGCGTTGCCCACGCCGTCTGCGCGGCAGACGAAGGTTGGTGTGAACGCCCCCCACCCAATGGATAACCAGAACGATCTCGCCCGAGCCATTCACCGCTTCAGTATCGATGTCGGCTACCACCTCGTGAATGAGCGTGCGCACGATGCGCTTTTTGAGGCGGGCATCCGTGGTCGGCGCGTTCCAGACGGTTTGCAAGTCGTCCGCCAGAGTGGCGAATGACACCGGCGCGGCATTCTGATCTGGTATTACCGTCGCATCGTGCGCCGCTATCTTGCTCTCGATCTCCACCTGGTGGGACAGCGCGGTATTCCACCGTGTCTCCAGTTCTCCAGCCACCAGACGATTGGCAGGGTCGGCGGCGTCATATTGCCGGAATGCACGATCAACCGCGTAGCGGGCTGCTTCCAGGTCGCGCAGCATGGCTTCGCGCGCGTGATCGCGTCGGCTGACTGCTTCGGCCTGTGCCTGTACCGCCGCTTCAATGGCGCCGGGACCGACAACCTGCAGCAGGGCCTCTTCGATGGCATCATCGACACGCAGTCCGCCAAAGGCAATGCACTTCGGCTCGCCATTGTCGAGCTGGCCGCGGCAGCAGGAATAGCGCGGTATATTGTGCTTTGTACCCGAGTAGCGCGCCGACAGCTTGCGGCCGCAGCGACGGCAGCGCAGCAATCCAGCCAGCAGGGCGTTGCCATGCTTGGGCGCGCCGTGATGTCTGCTCGTGGGGACATTGTCACTCACCATTTTGCGTATCGCCTCTGCGCGCTCCCAGTCCACATATCCCTCATGGGCTCCGGGTTTGAGCGCCAGCCATTCACGCCGCGGTTTTTGCTCGTTCTTCACCCGCATGCCGGTGTCGTCATAGCCCGTCACGGCTCTGGTCTTACCATAGGCATAGGCACCGCCGTAGGCCGGGTTGGTGATCATCCGGTGGATTGTCTGGTAATACGGTCTTCGCCAGACAGTCTGGCCGTCCTTACCCTTTGCGGGTAAATCAAGCCCGTGTTCGAGGAACCACAGCAGCGCCTGTCGGGCGCTGCCCAGTTCCAATACCTTGTCGAAGACCAGCTTGATGGCTTTCTGCACCCTTTGATCCGGATCCTTTTCCAGCCGGTCACCAGCCTTCACGAACCCGACGGGCGCGGACACGATCAGCTCGCCCCGCTTCGCCTTCTCGTGCCGGGCGGCGAGTGAACGCTGACGGAGCAGGTCGAGTTCGTATTCGTTCAGTGATCCCTTCAGCCCCAGCAGCAAACGATCATTGCTCTGGCGCGGGGCATAGACCGTTTCCTGATCGACCAGCACGGTATCGACCACCCGGCACATCTCGATCAGCTGCTGCCAGTCACGGCTGTTGCGGGCAAAGCGAGATACTTCCCGGGCGGCCACCGCGCCAACCTTGCCGAGGCAGACCTCCGCGACCATGCGGTCAAAGCCGGCACGGTCCGCGCTCCCGGAAGCCGAGCGGCCAAGGTCGTCGTCAATGGTCTCGATTTGTGACCAGCCCAACTGGCCAAGCCGGTCGCGCATCGCGTATTGCAGCGCGCTGCTCTCCCGATTGTGCAAAACCTGATGAACAGATGACTGGCGCACATACAGGATAGCCTTGCGCTCCAGGTGATGGCGCTCAATCTTCTCGGACATTACCGCCCTCCCTTGCCTGACGCGACACCGGGACCTCTTCGCCTGGCACGGCCGCCCCTTTCGATCCGTGCGCCATCAGCAGCCGGGCCATCAGGCGCGTGATCTTGTGGCGCGCTGGATCCGGCAAGCTGTGCCACTGCGGTGTCTGCAAGGGACGTGTTCTTTCCAGCGGATCGAACAGGTCCAACTGGTCGGGCTTCGTTCGAGTCTGGCGCATGGTCTTTTCCCCGGTTTTGATCGCAAGACATCCAGTCTGCGCTCAAATCAGAATCGGTCGAGGAAAGAGGACGGTTGGCGCCATCGATGCCGGCAAGATCAGCCAGCAGAAACCGGAGCGCCCGAAGCGCGGATAAATCCGCTACCGGCTCTTCCGATGGGCGGATGGAAGCACAGGCTTGACGATCAAACATCCACAAAGGCAGCTCGAGGGGAAGACTTCGCGCCCCATCAATCAGCCGGCAGCGCGCAACCGAAATCCCCGCCCGCGAAAGAACCCTCTCGATGCAAACATCGCGCCCACACCACGGGTGAAACTCGTAAAGAACCCGC
>JAQBGW010000107.1:0-23866 GCA_032128415.1 Betaproteobacteria bacterium
GCGCCTTCCAGCCCGACATATTTGCGCCAGTAATCGGTGACGCCGGCTTCGACCGCCACCCGCGGCACGCCCCGCAACAACACGCTGTCGCGATACGCGGCGTCTTCCCGGTCGAAGATCGAAGTGCAGGGCATGGATACCACGCGCACAGCAACACCTGTCGCCGCCAGCGCCTGCTGTGCTGCCAGTGCAATCGCCACTTCCGAGCCGGTAGCAATGATTACTGCGCGCGGTGCGCCGCCCACAGCATCGGCAAGCACATAACCACCGCGCGCAATCGCTGCTATCTGATCGGTGCTGCGTTGCTGAAACGGCAACGGATCCCGCGACAACAACAAGCTGGTCGGGCCATCATGGCGTTCAATCGCGCTGGCCCACGCTGCCGCGGTTTCAACAGTGTCGCAAGGTCGCCAGACCGTCATGTTCGGCATCAAACGCAGCGATGCCGCATGCTCAACCGGCTGATGCGTGGGACCGTCCTGCCCGAGGCCGATGGAATCATGGGTAAACACACACACGACGCGTTGCTTCATCAGCGCTGCCATGCGCAGCGCGTTGCGAGCGTAGTCGGAGAAAACAAGGAAAGTGGCGTGGTACGGGATCAGGCCGCCATGCAGCGCGATGCCATTGCAGATTGCGGCCATGCCGAATTCGCGCACGCCGAAGTAGATATAGTTACCGCCGCCGGTCGTGCCCACCCCTTTCGAGCCCGACCACAACGTCAGATTGGATCCGGCGAGATCTGCCGAGCCACCGATCAGTTCGGGCAGTACCGGCGCAAAACCCTCGATTGCGTTCTGTGAGGCTTTGCGTGTCGCAATCGTTTCCGCCTTCTGCACAGTCTGCGCGAGGAAGCTGTCGCGGCGCGCAGCCCAGTCGGCGGGCAGTTCGCCGGACATGCGGCGCCTGAATTCCGCCGAGAGGTCAGGGTGCGCTGCGGAGTAGGCCGTTAATTTCTGGTTCCATTCCGCTTCCTGCGCGGCGCCACGCTGACGCGCATTCCATTCGGCGCGCACGGCCTCCGGAATTTCAAAGGGAGGGTGCGGCCAGCCGATGGCGGCCCGCGTCGCAGCGATTTCTTCGGCGCCCAGCGGTGCGCCGTGGGCGCCACCGGTGTTTTGTTTTTTCGGCGCGCCCCTGCCGATCACTGTCTTGCAGCAGATCAGGCTGGGGCGTGTCGGCTCGGCCTGTGCTTGCCTGATTGCCGCATCGACGGCATCGGCGTCATGACCATCGACACCGTAGATGACATTCCACCCGTAGGCCGCAAAGCGCTGCGGAGTGTTGTCTGTAAACCATTGTTTTATTTGGCCTTTGTCTGAATCTATGGAGATGCCGTTATCGTCATAGAGGGCGATGAGCTTGTGTAATTTCAGCGTGCCAGCGAGTGCGCAGGCCTCGTGCGACACGCCCTCCATCAGGCAGCCGTCGCCGAGAAATACATAAGTGCGGTGATCGACGACAGCATGGCCGTCGCGATTGAATGAATCTGCAAGCACGCGTTCAGCAAGCGCCATGCCGACGGCATTGGCGATGCCCTGGCCCAGCGGGCCGGTGGTAGTTTCGATGCCGGGTGCCATGCCGTGCTCGGGGTGTCCCGGCGTTTTGGAATGCAATTGGCGGAAGCGTTTCAGTTCTTCGATCGGCAGGTCATAGCCGGTCAGGTGCAATAGCGCGTAGAGCAGCATCGAGCCGTGGCCGTTCGACAGCACGAAACGATCGCGGTCGGCCCACTGTGGATTTGCCGGATTGTGACGCAGGTGGCGATGCCACAACGCCTCGGCGATTTCGGCCATACCCATCGGCATGCCGGGGTGCCCTGAATTGGCCTGCTGCACAGCGTCCATTGCCAACGCGCGTAGCGCGTTCGCCAACTCGGGTCGGGAACTCATTTATTGCAATCCTGATGGAATGGCGGAGCGGAAAAGCCGTGATTATAACGGTTGACCCCTGCGCCGCGCGAGCGTGTAAGCTCCGAATTACCGCCCGACTTCACTCGCCGTTCTTGCGCGAGGTCTTGATGCCCAAGTGCTTGAGCTTGCGGTACAAATGCGTGCGTTCGAGCCCGACGATATCGGCCACATGGCTGATATTGCCGCCCTCTCTGACGAGGTGATACTCAAAATAGATGCGTTCGAAGGCATCGCGCGCTTCGCGTAACGGCGCGTCCAGCTGCAGCGATGCAGAAGCAGACGGATTCGCAATTTGCGGCAGCGTCTGCTGCGTTTCTTCGAGTGAAATCTGTTCGCCTGACGCCGTATTGGCCAGTGTTTGCACGACACTGCGCAGTTCTGACATGTTGCCCGGCCAGCTGTAGTTACGCAGAGCGTTGAGGGCGGCTGTGCTGAAGTGCCGCGGGGACACCAGTTTCTGCTCGATGAGATCGTTGAGGATGATGCCGGCCAGTTCCGGAATATCGTCGCGCTGATCGCGCAGCAGCGGCAACTGTACCGTCGTGGCACCGAGCAGTTGATAGACGCGATCGTCAAATGCACCGGTCGCCACCATTTCAGCCAGCGGCCGTGTCGTGCCGCAAATGACGCGCACGTTATAGCGCTCAGCCTGCGAGAGCAGTACATAAAGGCCGCGCTGTTCGAGTTTGCTGAACTCGGCCACGTCACGCACAAACAGTGTGCCGCCACGCACGCCTTGCAGCAGGTCCAGCGGCGCTTCGACGGTCTGTGAACCAAGTTCTACCGTAGTCCAGGTCATGCTCGACGTGTGCAACGCCCGCGCACAGCCTTCGAAAGCACATCCCGGCGCGCCCTGGATCAACACCGGTGCGCGACTTGCAATAATGCGTTCGAGGCGCTGCTTGAGCATCTGCACCGCCGGTGCGCGACCCAATGCCCCGAGAGCGGCAGTCGCATGCGGTCGTTGCTCGCCGCGCGTCATCGCCTTGCCGACGGTGGCCAGCAATTTTTGCAGTGCGATTGGTTTTTCAAGAAAATCATAGGCGCCGATGCGCGTCGCTTCTACCGCCGTATCGATGGTGCCATGACCCGACATCATCACTACCGGCATGGTCAGTTGGCCGGTGCTTGCCCATTCCTTGAGCAGCGTAATGCCGTCGGTATCGGGCATCCAGATATCGAGCAGCACCAGATCGGGTCGAGTCTGGCTGCGGAAAGCGCGCGCCGCGCCCGCGTTCTCCGCGAGCTTCACGTCGTAACCTTCATCGGAAAGAATTTCCGACAACAGTTCGCGTATGCCTATTTCGTCGTCAACTATCAGTATTTGTCGCATTTTACGTATCTATAATATTTGTTTTAGCGCTCATTTTTTACTCACGTTCATTTACGCTACCGACCGCGCGCTGGCGGCCTCAGTTACGACAGGCAGTACGATGGTCACTCGCGCACCGTGCGGTGCTACATTGGATAGTGTTACCTCGCCGTAGTGTTCTTCGACAATCTTGCGCACAATCGACAGGCCGAGTCCGGTGCCGCGCGGCTTGGTCGTCACATAAGGTTCAAATGCGCGCTTGATTAAATGCTCGGGAAAACCTGTCCCGTTATCGGTTACTGCGAGTTCAACGCGCCCGTCACGCAATACTGTTGCGATCTCAATGCGCGGAGCGGCATTGCCAGCCAACGCGTCCTGCGCATTCTGCAGCAGATTATGAACCACTTGCCGGATGAGCATCGCATCGCCCTGCGTCGGTGGAAGATCTGCCGCGAGATTCACCACAATCGCCGGGCCCAGTGATTCATATAAAACCAACACTTCGCGGATCAACCCGTTCAGATCAAGCGCGTGTAGCATCGGCTCCGGTGTGCGTGCGTACTGACTGAATGAATCCACCATGCGTTTCAGCGCTGTTACCTGACTGACGATAGTTTGGGTCGATCGCACGAGAATTTCGGCATCCGTGCTCGACAGTTTCGACTCAAGTTTGAGTTGCAGCCGTTCAGCAGATAATTGAATCGGCGTCAGCGGATTCCTGATCTCGTGGGCAAGTCGCCGCGCCACCTCCGCCCATGCGGCATCGCGTTGTGCCTGCAGCAAATGGGTGATGTCGTCAAATACAACGATCAGGCCAGCATCAGTGCCTACACCAAAACGCGTGCCACGCAATAACAGCACTTGCGTACCGTCTTTCAACTCACGCTCCACCTGCCGCTCCCATTCAGGCGCGTCCGGCAGACAAATGACGTCGACGATGTCTTTGGCCAGCGACGCCAGTGCCGGCTCCGTCGCAGCCCAATCCTGGACGCCGCGATCGACCAGCGTGCTGCAGTCAACGCGGAGGAGTTGCGAGGCGATGGGATTCGCCGAGCGCAGATGTAATCTGCCGTCGAAGGTGAGTACGCCTGCGGAAAGATGCGCCAGTACGCTTTCCAGATAGGTGTTGGCATGTGCCAGTTGCGCCTGATTACGCTCGACACGCGCCTGCGCTTCGGCAAGCTGCAGGGTCATGCTGTTAAACGATTGCGTCAGCAGACCCAGTTCATCGCTGCTTGCCACCGCGGCACGGCGACTGAAATCACCTTGGGCCACTGCACGCGTACCTTCGACCAGCGCGCTGAGCGGCGCCGACAACCGGTCCGACAGCACAAACGCCAGGCCGAGCGAAGACAGCAATGCCAGCAGCAGCGTCAACGTCAGCGTGATTGCGTACAGCCTCTTCAATCCGCGCCGTGATAGTTGCAGCTCCTGATATTCACGGTATCCGGTCTGCACGATTTCGGCATCCTTCGCCAACTGCGGCGGCACCACCTGCAGCAACTGCAGTACGCGCGATTCTTCAGTCAGCGACACCGCATTGACTGGCGTCAGTGCGCGCAAATACAGCCCGCGGCCCGGTATGGCTTCAATAACGCTGTAAGTCTGTTGTTGACGAATCAGGCGCATGGCCGCGGCACTGGGTGCATCGGGCACGATGCCTTTATGCTCGTTGCCAGAAAACGCCAGAACCTTGCCTTGCATGCTGAACAACGTGGCCTCTTCAATCCCCGCCTCTTCCCGCAAACGGCGCAGCGCCGCAGCGTGTTCAGATGTCGGCTGCGTCGACAGGGTCATTCCCAGTTTGTCGGCTTTCGTCGCCAGTTCATTCAGGCGTCCGTCCAGTGCACCGCGGCCAAGAGTAAGACCACTCTCCAGCGCGCCGTCGAGCCGCACGTCGAACCACGATTCAATGCTCTTCGATACAAACTGCACTGAGACCCCGTAAATCAGCGCTCCCGGCAACATCGCCATCAACGCAAAAAGTATCACCAGGCGCACCGTCAGCTTGGCGCCGAAGACACCCGCCTTGAGCCGCCGCCGCAGACTGATCAGTTGATAGGTCACCATGCCGGCAAGCAGCAGCGCGGTTGCCAGATTGATGCCCAGCAACATCGGGTAATACTCTGAAAACATGGCTGTGTTGGCGCTGGCGAAAGCCAGCAGGAAAATAGCGGCAATGCCAAGCGCGACGCACAACAACAACAGGTAGCGCATGATTGCGCCGACGCGGGATGGAATGCGGGCAGCAGTCGTCATGGCGTTACGGTCCAGCGATACCAGTCGGAGTCCAGACTCCATTCACGTGAACCCAGTGTATTCAGGTTGAATGGCCGGGGCAGCTGCGAAGTATCCAGTCGCAGGCGCAACGCCGCAGAATAGGCGGCGCCCTTGTTGAGCGTGCCGGATTCCAGATCCTCACGCCGGCGCACCTTACTCATGAATTGCAGCGACTCTTTCAATGTCGGAAAGTTCTGGTAGAAAGCACCGACACCAACGCGATACTGGCGGGTCAGCGCATTAAACGACAATCTAAATTGCCGCTGCAGCACGACAGCCTTGTCGTTGAACCAGTACCACCGTGAACGGACCAGTTCAAATTCAAGCAGGAAGTAGAGCGGGATTCCCTTGTTCAGCGCATCTTCCAAAGGTGCCGACAGAACGATGTCGATATCGGCTTCCAGCAGGTAGTTGTCGGCTGCGGTAATAACCGTGGCGCGGGTCACATCGATGCCATGTGGTTGCGCAGCGAACGCCGGGAACGCCGGGAACACCAGCAGTGCGAAGGCGAGCAGCCACGCGGTCAGATCAGACCTTCTCCAGAACAGCGTAAAAAAATCCATCATGCGCAGCATCAGGAAGAAGTTGGCCTTGTGCTATTTTTTTACCGGAAAAGTTAATGCTGTCGATGAGCGGCGGAAGTGGTTGCTGCCGCGCATCGGGATGGACGGCAATAAAATGTTCGACCTGCAGACGATTCTCTTCGCTGAAAACAGAGCAGGTTGCATACAGCAATTTACCACCTCTACCCAGCAACTGCCAAAGCGTGTCAAGAATGCGCGACTGGCGGACAATGAGCGGCGGAATATCCGTGGCCTTGCGTGACCACTTGATGTCCGGGTGCCGGCACACCACGCCGGACGCAGTGCATGGCACATCGGCAAGAATACGTTCAAAGACACCGACATCACGCCATTCTTCCGGCCGCTCCGCATCAGCTTGCAACAATCGCGCGCTTAACGACAGCCGAGTCAGATTTTCCGCGACCCGCTGCAGTCGCAACGGATCGATATCAACCGCCGTGAGTTCGAGGTTCGCCAACTCGAGCAAATGTGCAGTCTTGCCGCCGGGGGCAGCGCAGGCATCGAGCACGCGCATGCCGTCGCGCACGTCCAGCAGTTCAGCGGCCAATTGCGCACCGGCATCCTGCACGGATACCAGTCCTTCGGTAAACCCCGGGATCTCCATCACCGGACGCGGTCGGTCTATGATGACACCATGACTACCGATCGCACGCGCTGCAATTGCATCGCGCTCCAGCAATGCAAGATAGTCGTCTCGTGCAATACGCCGTCGGTTTACGCGCAATGTCAGCGGCGGCCGGGCATTTCCAGCCTCGAGAATGCTGCGGAAATCGTCCGGATACTGTGCTGCAAGTTTGCTGATCCACCATTGCGGATGGGAATACCGGCCTTCATCGGTTGTAGCGGCAGCGGCTTCGGCTTCAGCGCCGCGACGCTGAAAATTACGCAGAATGGCGTTGACCAGCCCCTGCGCCCGGGGATGACCAAGTCGCGCGCATGCCCCAACAGCGTGATCGACAATCGCATAGGGACGCGCACGGGTATGGCTTAACTGGTAGAGCGCTACCAGCAGCAGATATCGGACGACGGCGTCTTCCAGCGGCTTCTGCAATAAATGGCGCAGGATGCCTTCGAGGCGACCGCGAAAACGCAACGCACCGTAAGTCAGATCCTGCACAGCACCACGCTCTTGTGTGGTCAGCGCCGGATTTTGCCGCCAGGTTTCGGCAAGCACGGCATCCAGATTGTGTCCGGAGGTCAAAACGCGGGCGACAACACCCGCAGCAAGGCACTGGATGCGTTCCATTGTCAGCCGTCAAAGCGCATACCCGGCGCCATGGGTGTTCGCGCAAGATAAACCTGTGCTGGAAGACGCTTGCCGCCGGCGCGCTGCAATTCCAACAAGCGCAGTGCACCGTCGCTTGCAGCGACGACGACACCGTCCGCTTCAGCGCGCAGCACCGTACCCGGCGTGCCGTGGCCGGCAACCGGCGTAGCACGCCAGACTTTGACCAACTGCCCCTGCAGCGTGGTATGCGCCCCCGGCACCGGATTGAATGCACGGATCTGCCGGTCGATATCGACAGCGGATCGCATCCAGTCAATGCGCGCTTCCGATTTAATGATTTTGGCAGCGTAGGTCGCCATCGCAGCGTCCTGGGGTACTGGTGGCGGCGACTCTTTCAGCGTGCGCACGATCAACTGCGCGCCAGTCGCGGCCAACTTGTCGTGCAGCGTTTGCGCAGTATCCTCGTCAGCAATCCGTACGGGCTGCGCCAGCAGCATGGCTCCGGTATCGAGCCCGACATCCATTTGCATGATGGTCACGCCGGTCTCGCGATCTCCGGCAAGAATCGCACGCTGTATCGGCGCAGCACCACGCCAGCGCGGTAACAACGAAGCATGGATATTCACGCAACCTCGAGGTGGTATTTCCAGCAGCTCACGGGGAATCAGCTGGCCATATGCGGCTACGACCATGATATCGGCATGCAGCGCGGTCAATAGGGTCACCATGGCCTTGTCTTTCAATGTTGCGGGCTGAACCAGTGAAATCTGCCGCTCCAGAGCAAGCTGCTTGACCGGCGATGGCAGCAGGGCGAGACCGCGGCCAGCGGGACGATCGGGCTGGGTCAAAACGAGGACAATACTGTGCCCGACTGCAATCAGCGCATCGAGCGCGATGGCAGCAAATGCCGGCGTACCTGCAAAAATTATTTTCAAGACATCCTCGGCGCAAAGCCGTGCGAGCCAGTTACATCGCCTGGCGCTGCTGTTTGGCCAGTTTGGCGGTAATGCGCCGCTGCTTCAGCCGCGACAGTTTTTCGACGAACACCCGGCCGACCAAATGATCCATCTCGTGCTGGATGCAAACCGCAAGCAAGCCGTCCGCTGTAACCTCCTGCTGCTCCCCCCGCTGGTTCTGCGCCGACACCACGACTTTTGCCGCCCGGGTCACCTTTTCGTAGACACCCGGCACCGAAAGGCAACCCTCTTCGCACTCCGCCTCGCCTTCGGCGGACAGTAGTTCGGGATTAATAAAGACCTGCAAATGGTCCCGATTTTCCGAAATGTCGATGACGATCAGCCGCAAATGGACATCGACCTGTGTTGCGGCGAGACCAATACCCGGCGCAGCATACATAGTATCAGCCATGTCTTTGATTAATTTACGTATTTTGTCATCCACCCGCCTGACAGGTGCAGCAACTTTGTGCAACCGCTTATCCGGGTAGTGCAATATCTGAAGTAAAGCCATGAAAAACTTGCCAATTTAAGCAGCTAGATGCAGAATTTAATCTAAACTCTCATGTTGCCGGCGGATTCTGCACAACGCGCTGGCACCGCGCTCATTAAAGGTAGGATTCCTATGCGAAAAGCAATTATATCCCTGATTTTGTTGATAACTCCGGTGTGGTTCGCCGTGGCGGCCGAGCCCGCCACACTGAAGGATACCGCTCCAGATCGTTATACGGTGCAAAAGGGCGACACGCTGTGGGGCATCTCTGGCCGCTACTTGAAAGAGACGTGGCGCTGGCCCGAGCTTTGGAAAATGAACCAGGAGCAGGTTAAGAATCCACATCTGATCTTCCCCGGCGACATACTGGTGCTCGATCGCAGTGCTGCCGGCGGCGCAAAACTGAGTATGGTCTCGCTGCCAACAACCAAGCTACAACCGAGAATCCGCGTCGAACGCAGTGCGCGCAATGCAGTGCCCAGCATCGCGCCCGCCGCTATCGCGCCTTTCCTGTCCAAGCCGCTGGTCGTTGGTGCCGATGAGTTGGAAGGCGCGGCGCGCATCGTAGCGACCTCCGATAGCCGCGTCACGCTGGGCGCCGGTGATCGCGCCTACGTCCAAGGCATCACCAAGGACAAGGGCAATCAATGGCAGCTGTTCCGCCGTGGCGATGCCTTGATCGATCCGGATACCAAGGAAGTGCTGGGCTATGAGGCGACTTATCTCGGCGAGGCTGTTGTCAGCCAGCATGGCGAAATCGCCACCATCAACATCGTCAAATCGGTGCAAGAGATTTACCGGGACGACCGCCTGCTGCCGCTGGGCAAGCAGCTTCCCGTCTTCGCCTATTTGCCGCGCGCCCCGTCCAAGAAGGTCAAAGGTCGCATCATCTCGGCATACGGTGGCTTGAATGAAACCGGTCCGCTGTCCATTGTTACGCTGTCCAGGGGCAGCAAGGATGGTCTTGAAGTTGGTCATGTGCTCGCCATCGAGCGCAGCCAGACCAGCGCTCTCTATGCTCAACGCACCGAACCCCTGTTTGGCCGCACCGGCCCTACCGGCAGTGATGCGCCGATCACGTACACCACGGAACCGCTGCCGCCGCGAGATGTGCTCTTGGGTACAGGCGAAGAAGTAACCCGTGAAGGCATCGCCAAGCTCCCGGACGATCGTTACGGACTGCTGATGATTTTCCGCACCTTTGACCGCGCATCGTTCGCGCTGATCATGGAAGCCAACCGTCCGGTTGCCGTTTCTGATTTTGTAACAACCCCCTGATCCTGGCCTGGGGAGGTCTGCGGCCTCCCGCGCGGCACGGCTCTTTTTGCGATGCCTCTAGACGTAGATCTTGATGCTTGGCTGCGCCTGAGTCTGCTGCCGGGATTGGGTTCTCGGTCGCTGCGCAAACTGCTGATTGCCCACGGTACTCCCGCAAACATTTTGGCCGCAAATCCCCGGGATCTGCGCGCAACGGTCACTGAAAAAATCGCATCGGCCATACACAACGGCGGCGCTGACGACGACGCCCGTGCCGGCGTTGCAAAGTGGCTGGAGGACGCTTCCAATCATGTGATCACGCTGGCGGACGCTGAGTATCCGCAGGCGCTGCTGCAGATCCCCGATCCGCCGCCGTTGATTTATGTGAAAGGCCGCTACGATTTGCTGAATCGTGACAGCTTTGCCGTCGTTGGCAGCCGCAATGCCACTGCGCAGGGCGTCAATAATGCCGAAGCTTTTTCTGCGACCCTCAGCAATGCCGGTCTTACCATCGTTAGCGGTCTCGCCCTCGGTATTGATGCCGCCGCACATCGTGGTGGATTGGAAGGCGCTGGATCCACGATCGCCGTGGTTGGCACCGGACTCGACATCGTCTATCCGGCACGCAATCGTGCGCTTGCACACGATATCGCTGAACGCGGCGCATTAGTATCCGAATTTGCGTTGGGTACGCCGGCACTGGCAGCCAATTTTCCGCGGCGCAACCGTCTGATTTGCGGTTTGTCGCGCGGCTGTCTGGTCATTGAGGCTGCAATTTCCAGCGGATCATTGATCACTGCGCGCCTAGCCGCCGAACAGGGTCGGGATGTATTTGCGATCCCCGGCTCGATTCATTCGCCGCTGGCCAAAGGCTGCCATGCATTGATCAAGCAGGGCGCGAAGCTGGTGGAGTCGGCGCAGGATGTACTTGAAGAAATCGGCCTTGTTGCTTCGGCCGCAGAACCTGCGGTGCCGTTGGCGGAACCGCAGGGACTGCTCGTCCACATTGGTCATGATCCTTGCGATCTCGAAGCCCTGAAACAACGCAGCAATATGGGCACTGCCGCGCTTATTGCTGCGCTCACCGCACTGGAACTGGACGGATTCATCGAAAGCCTGCCTGGCGGACGCTGGCAGCGCGTGCGCTGACCCGTTTTCTGGCCCGGCTTGCGCTCGCCGGGGATTGTTCTTATCATCTGGCGCTCTTTTCACCGGGCCGTCGCACACGGCGTCCACTGTAGCTGCGGCTAGTCCGCTGCACATCCAAATACACATCATGGCCAAAACGCTCATCATTGCGGAAAAACCTTCTGTCGCCAGCGACATCGCCCGCGCACTCGGCGGCTTCACGCGACACGGGGATTATTTTGAGAGTGACGACCAAGTGCTGTCTTCAGCAGTGGGGCATCTGCTCGAGATTACGGTGCCGGAGGAATTTGAAGTCAAACGCGGTAAATGGTCGTTCGCGCACCTGCCGGTCATTCCACCACATTTCGACCTGAATCCGATCGCCAAAAGCGAGGCGCGGTTGAAGGTGCTGGCGAAGTTGCTCAAGCGCAAGGACGTCACCAAGCTGATCAACGCTTGTGATGCCGGACGCGAGGGTGAACTGATTTTCCGCTACATCATGCAGGCCACAAAAACGAACAAGCCCATTTCGCGTCTGTGGCTGCAATCCATGACAACGGCGGCAATTCGTGAAGCATTCACGCATCTTCGTTCCGACGAGGACATGCAGCCGCTAGCCGATGCCGCGCGCAGCCGCAGCGAAGCCGACTGGCTGGTGGGCATCAATGGCACGCGCGCTATGACGGCATTCAACAGCAAGGGCGGCGGGTTCTATCTGACGACTGTTGGCCGGGTGCAGACGCCGACGCTGATGATCGTCGCCGACCGGGAATTGAAAATCCGCAAGTTCGTGCCACGCGATTACTGCGAAGTCCGTGCAACTTTCACCGCCAAAGCCGGAAACTACGAAGGCCGCTGGTTCGATCCCGCGTTCAAGCGTGACGAAAACGACCCTGAGCGCCGTGACAGTCGTCTGTGGAACAAAGCCGCAGCGGAAAAAATCGCCGCAGCCTGCCGTGGCAAAGCAGGCACGGTCACCGAGGAATCCAAACCATCGACACAGCTTTCGCCGACGCTGTTTGACCTCACTTCGCTGCAGCGTGAAGCCAATGGCCGCTTTGGTTTTTCGGCAAGAACCACCTTGTCGATCGCGCAGGAACTGTATGAAAGACACAAGGCTCTGACCTATCCGCGCACTGATTCACGTCATCTGCCGGAAGATTATTTGCCTACGGTAAAAACAACGCTGAAGGCGATTGCAGGCGAATCAGACTTGGGTTCGTTCGCCAAAGAAATCATCAAAAACAGCTGGGTCAAGGCTAACAAGCGCATCTTTGACAACACCAAAGTATCGGACCACTTCGCCATTATCCCGACGCCGCAGCCGCCGAAGAATCTGAACGAGGTGCAGCAGAAAATCTACGATCTGGTGGCGCGGCGGTTCCTGGCCGTGTTTTTCCCGTCGGCAGAACACCTGGTCACCACGCGCATCACCGAAGTGGCGTCGAACAAATTCAAAACCGAAGGCAAAATTCTGGTGAAACCGGGCTGGCTCGCCATTTATGGCAAAGACGAGCAGCAGGAAAGCGCAAATCTGCCCGCGGTAACAAAAGGCGAACGCCCGCCCGCGGACGCAGTCGATGTGCTGGCGCTTGCCACCAAACCTCCGGCACGTTACACCGAAGCTACATTGTTGAGCGCTATGGAAGGCGCCGGAAAATTGATCGAAGACGATGATCTGCGCGAAGCCATGGCGCAGAAGGGATTGGGCACGCCAGCAACCCGTGCCGCAATCATCGAACGACTGATCGCTGAAAAATATCTGGTGCGTGAAGGCCGGGAGCTGATTCCAACAGCCAAAGCTTTCCAGTTGATGACCCTGCTGAACGGTCTGGGTGTCAACGAACTGAGACAGCCGGAACTGACTGGCGAGTGGGAGTACAAGCTGCTGCAGATGGAGCGCGGCAAGCTGAAGCGCACCTCCTTCATGAAGGAAATCGCCCGCATCACCGAGCGCATCGTCAAGAGCGCCAAGGAATACGACAGCGAAACCATTCCCGGTGACTATGCAACCCTGAAAACCCCGTGCCCCCACTGCGGTGCTACGGTTAAGGAAAACTATCGTCGCTTCGCCTGTGAGGCCTGCGAATTTTCAATTTCGAAAACGCCGGGCGGACGCCAGTTTGAAGTCGAGGAAGTGGAAACTCTGCTGCGCGAACGCACGATCGGGCCATTACAGGGTTTTCGTTCAAAGATGGGCCGGCCATTTGCAGCCATTTTGCGCATTGCGACTGATACTGAAAAAAACAATCTCAAGCTCGAGTTCGATTTTGGTCAGGGCAATGACGATGCAGCGGAGGATGTCGATTTCACCGGACAGCAGGCACTGGGCCCATGCCCGAAGTGCAAAGGCCAGGTTTATGAGCAAGGCATGAATTACTTGTGCGAGAACACGCCGCGCAAGCAGTGTGATTTCCGCTCGGGCAAGGTCATTCTGCGCCAGGAGATGCACCGCGAACAGATGGAGAAGTTGCTATCGACAGGCCGCACCGACCTGCTGGACGGCTTTGTTTCCAACCGCAATGGTCGCCGCTTCAAGGCCTTCCTGGTCAAGCAGCCCGATGGCAAGGTAGGTTTCGAATTTGCACCGCGTGCTGCCAAGGAACCCACAGCCAAAGCGGGGGTAGCGCCGGCAGATAAACCGGCGGAAAAGCGCCGGGCTGGTCGTCGGAAATAGCTGTGGGGGAATATCCCTGGGGGCGTTGCCCTAGGGATATATTTCGTTAAAAATCAATGAATTACGTTTTTCAGCACGCCAGTCGGTCAGACGTCTAGATTACGCACACCCAGTGCATTGGTCTCGATAAATTGGCGGCGGGGTTCCACCGCATCACCCATCAGCGTGGTAAATATTTCGTCCGCACCAATCGCATCTTCAATCTGTGTTCTCAGCAATCGCCGTGTTTTCGGATTCATCGTGGTATCCCATAACTGCTCAGGATTCATCTCACCCAGCCCTTTGTAGCGCTGAATGCCAACACCGCGTTGCACCTCGGCCAGTATCCAGTCTATGGCCTCGCGGAATTCCTGCACCGGATGCAGTTGTTCGCCACGTTTGATGTAGGCGCCTTCGCCGAGCAATCCGTGCAGCAGCAGCGCTGTCTTTTTGATCTGCGCATAATCACCGCTGTGCAGAAAATCGGCATCAATGGCGCTGTAGCGGACTACCCCGTGCTGGGTGCGCGAAATGCGTAGAGCGTGTGATTCGCTTTTCTCATCAAATACGGCATCGACTTTGACCGCCTTCGCGTTGGCATAGAGTCCCGCCAGCGCCTTCGCACTAGCCTGCGCAGATGCCTCATCGCTAAGATCCAGAGTGACTGCGTTGTTGAGCAACGCGTGGAGCGCCTCTGAATCAATAATGCGGCTTTCGCGCTCGATAACGGCTTCGGCCAGCAGATACTGCTTAGCGAGTTCAGCCAGCGCATCGCCCTTCAGTGCCTCAGCTGTTGCATTGACATGAAGCCTGGACTCCTCCAATGCCTGCTTCAGCAGGTATTGCTTCAGTTCATGCTCGTCCTTCAAATATCGCTCCTGCTTGCCATGTTTGACCTTGAAGAGCGGCGGCTGGGCGATGTAGATGTGACCGCGCTCAACCAGTTCCGGCATCTGCCGGTAGAAAAATGTCAGCAGCAACGTACGGATATGCGAACCATCGACATCCGCGTCCGTCATGATAATAATCCGGTGGTAGCGCAGCTTGTCCGGGGCGTACTCGTCCTTGCCGAAGCCGGTACCAAGCACGCTAATCAGCGTGGTGATCTCGGTGGATGACAACAGTTTGTCGACGCGCGCTTTTTCGACATTGAGAATCTTGCCGCGTAGCGGAAGGATTGCCTGATTCTTCCGGTCGCGGCCCTGTTTGGCTGAGCCCCCCGCCGAATCACCCTCAACCAGATACAACTCGCACAGCGCCGGATCACGCTCCTGGCAATCGGCAAGCTTGCCAGTCAGCCCGAATGAATCCAGCACACCCTTGCGGCGGGTAAGTTCACGTGCCTTGCGCGCCGCTTCACGCGCACGCGCTGCGTCAACAATCTTGCTGCATATGATTTTGGCGTCGCCCGGTTTTTCGAGCAAAAACTCCATTAGTTTCTGGGCAACAATCTCCTCAACTACTGGACGCACCTCGGATGACACCAGCTTATCCTTGGTTTGCGAAGAAAACTTGGGTTCCGGCACCTTGACCGACAGCACTGCCGTCAAACCTTCTTTCATGTCGTCGCCGCCGGTTTCGACCTTTGCCTTCTTGGCCAGCTCCGTGGACTCGATGTACTGGTTCAACGTGCGCGTCATCGCCGCGCGCAAGCCCGTCATATGTGTGCCGCCGTCGCGCTGCGGAATATTATTGGTGAAGCACTGTGTGGACTCCTGATAGGAGTCATTCCACTGCATGGCCACCTCGACGGTAATACCGTCCTTGGTACCCTGGGCGTGGAAAACGTTCTTATGCAGCACCGACTTAGCGCGGTTCATGTATTCAACAAAGCCCTTGATGCCGCCGCCGAACGCAAATTTTTCATCTTTGCCGGAGCGCTGATCAGTCATCGAAATTTTCACGCCGTGGTTCAGGAAGGAGAGTTCACGCAGCCGACGCGCGAGAATCTCGTAGTGAAAATCGATGTTGCCGAAAACCTCCTTGCTTGCGAGAAAATGCACTTCTGTGCCACGACGCTCCGACTTACCTGTGGCTTTGAGTGGGGCCACAGCCTCCCCCATACGGAACTCCATGCTATGCATCTTGCCATCGCGCTTGATGGTCAATCGCAGCCATTCCGACAGCGCATTCACCACCGACACCCCTACGCCGTGCAGCCCGCCTGAAATCTTGTAAGAATTGTTGTCAAACTTTCCGCCGGCATGCAGTTCGGTCATTACCACTTCTGCGGTTGAACGTTTTTCTTCGTCGTCCGGATGGATTTCGGTGGGTATGCCGCGGCCGTTATCTGCCACACTGACCGAGTTGTCGGGATGTATGACGATCGTGATCTCATCGCAATGGCCGGCCAATGCTTCATCCACCGCATTATCGACCACCTCGAATACCATGTGATGCAGTCCGGTGCCGTCACTGGTGTCGCCGATATACATGCCTGGGCGCTTGCGAACAGCCTCCAGGCCTTTGAGCACCTTGATACTGTTGGCATCGTATTCGTCGCCGCTGCGTTGTTCTTTTTCGCTCATGTTCGTTGTGCTTTTCCTGTCTCTATATCCGCATCGGCATGACGACGTAACGGAAATCATCTCGTCCGGGCAACGTGATCAACATACTGCTGTTGGCGTCCCCGAATGCACACAAGACATTGCCCGCCGGCACGTTGTTCAGAACGTCCAGTAAGTAAGTGACGTTAAACCCCACGTCCAGCGGCTCGCCGCTAAATTCAACCTCCAATTCTTCCTGGGCCTCTTCCTGTTCATTATTGCTGCAGGAAATGCGCAGGGTGTCCTTGGTCAACATCCAGCGTACTCCACGGAATTTTTCATTGGACAGAATGGCGGCGCGTTGCAATGCACGCAACAGGGCGTCGCGATCCAGGGCAATGCTCTTGTCGTAATTGGTTGGAATTACGCGTTGATAATCGGGGAACTTGCCGTCAATTACTTTGGTCGTCATCTCCACGTCGCCGAAGCGGAACCTGACCTGATTGGCGTAGATCGCGATGTCCAGCGGATCATTCCCGTCCGTCAACTGCCGCGCCAATTCAAGAATAGCCTTGCGCGGCAGTATGACTTCGCTTTTATCCAGACTGGTGGACAACCCTGTTACGGCATAACTCAAGCGGTGACCATCTGTTGCGACCACACGGATTTCCTTGCCTTCCGTAACCAGCAACAAACCATTCAGGTAATAGCGAATATCCTGTTGTGCCATCGCATACTGCACGAGCGCCAGCAGGCTCCTGGCTTTGCCTTGCGGTATCTGGAATGTGCTCAGTGCTTTTCCCGGATCAGCTAACGTTGGAAAATCCGCAGCCGGCAGTGTTTGCAGATTAAAACGACTTTTGCCAGCTTTAACCTGGAGCCGATTATTTGCGGCTTCGAGAACGGCCTCGCTGTCATCGGGTAGCGCCCGCAGAATATCAACCAGCTTGCGAGCTGACACCGTCACCGCCATGGACTCCCCAGCCTTTTTATCGATAACGCAGGAGGTGGCAATCTGTAATTCCAGATCCGTCGCAACGAAGCGCAGACTCTCGGGTTCGCGCTGAATAAGCACATTGGACAAGATGGGCAAGGTATGGCGACGCTCAACAATTCCAGTCACCGCTTGCAGCGGTTTAAGCAGCGCATCGCGCGATAATTGCACGAGTTTCATAAGTTATGATCTTCTTAAATTAAAGTAGTAGTAGCTAATAGAACAGCACTTTTTTTGTTAACAACACATTCATCCTTCAGATTTCATTCCCTTTTTCAGGTCTTTGAAGATTTGTATATTCATGGATAATGCTGTGGACAAAAAGGGATAAAAAAGGCAGTTTGGTTTGATGTTGGTATTTATGCACAAAGCATGCACAGGTTATCAACTGCGCAACACCTTCAACAGCGATGCGAGATCAACAGTCATTTCGTTGTTGATTGATTTCAGCTGAGCAATCTTGCGGCAGGCATGAAGTACAGTGGTGTGATCCCGCCCGCCAAAGGCCTCACCGATGTCAGGCAGACTCATCTGAGTGAGTTCCTTGGCAAGGGCCATGGCAACTTGGCGCGGGCGAGCAACATTACGAGTGCGTTTTTTGGAATACATCTCCGACACTTTTATCTTGTAATAGTCGGCGACGGTTTTCTGGATATTCTCTATACTGATCTGACGGCTTTGTGATGCCAGCACATCGCGCAGCGCTTCGCGGGCGAGGTCAACGGAAATGAGTTGTCCGGTGAAGCGCGCGTAGGCCATTACCCGCTTTAATGCGCCTTCAAGCTCGCGAATATTCGACTGAATGTGTTTGGCGACAAAGAACGCAACAGTCTCATCGAGCGCCAATCCTTCGGCCTCCGCTTTCTTCAGCAAGATGGCGACCCGCATTTCCAGTTCCGGTGGTTCAACGGCGACTGTCAACCCCCAACCAAATCGGGAAATCAGGCGGTTTTCCATACCTAAAATTTCCTTGGGGAAGGTGTCGCAGGTGATGATCACCTGTTTGTGGGCTTCCACCAACGCATTGAAGGCGTAAAAGAACTCTTCCTGAGTGCGGTTTTTCCCACTGAAAAACTGAATGTCGTCGATCAACAGCAAATCCAGGGAGTGGTAATACCGCTTGAAGTCGTCGAACGCCTTGTGTTGATAGGCGCGAACAACATCGGAGACATATTGTTCGGCATGGATATAGCGAATCTTGCTCTCCGGTGCATGCGTGCGCAGGTGATTGCCGATGGCGTGAATCATGTGTGTCTTGCCGAGACCGACGCCGCCATAGACAAACAAAGGGTTATAAGCCGCACCGGGTTTTTCAGCGACCTGCCTGGCCGCGGCACGGGCTAGATCGTTGGCCTTGCCGGTAACGAAGGTGTCAAATGTGAAATTCGGGTTCAGTCGGGAAATATCGCGAACGGGCGCAGCGCGGGTGACAGTTGGTTCAGGGGTGGTAACTGCGGCGACAGGTACCGCCAGGGTGCGATCCGCGATTACGAGTTCCACCCCGGCCGCGGCGCCCAGGCGTTCCCGGGCAAGACCCAGAATTCTGTCTTGAAAGCGATCCCGGACCCAGCGTTGGACGAAACGGTTGGGCGCGGTTACGGTTACCAGCACCCCGTCAATCGTGCACTGCAGAGGCTGGATCCAGGTGACAAACTGCTGTTGCCCAAGCTCTTTTGCAAAAATAGCGAGACAATGTTGCCAGAAATCGTTCATTCGTCCCTGTGGGGTGCGGAAGCTGGGGTTAGAGGTGGCTGCGGGAAAAAATACCGCAAATTTGAGCACCGATTTTACCCGTTATTGGGGGCCGCAACAAAGTATCCACAGCTTTGTACGGTGAGCAACACATCCATTTGTAAGCGTGCCGTACATTGACATGGGGCGCCGTACCGGGGTCTAATCGCGGGTTTCTCCGAAGACGAAATCAGGACTCGCCATGAAGCGCACCTATCAACCGTCCAAAACGCGTCGCCAACGGACCCACGGGTTCCGTGTGCGCATGAGAACGCGTGGTGGCCGCGCCATCATCCGTGCGCGCCGCGCAAAAGGCCGGGCTCGACTTAGCGTTTGACGAAAGCTGCGGCGTGCCGGAAAGTCCCGGCGTCTCATCGTGGCCGGCTGACCCGGCCGGAGCAGTTTGTAGCGGTGCTCGCCGGTGGGCGCATATCCGGTAGCCGTTTTTTTTTGGCCCGCGCAATTCCCAATGAGTGCGGCGGTCCCCGCTTGGGGTTGATTGTAGGGCGTAAGGCGGCGCCGCGCGCCGTGGATCGCAACCGGGTCAAACGATTGACGCGCATTGTGTATCAACGGATGGTCGCTGAACTTGGCGCGATAGATGTGGTGGTGCAATTGAGAGGCAGCCCGCGGAGTCGTGATAACGCGGCTTTGTTCAAGGAACTGGAAGAGTTGTTGCGCGGTCTGCTTGGGCCCGATCGCAAATAGCCTCCTGCGAAGAAGACCATGGATACACAAAGACTCATACTCTTTTTCGTTTTTACGATGTCAGTGTTTCTGCTGTTTGAATCCTGGCAGCGTGATCAACGCGCAGCAGCGCCACCGCCCGTAGCGGTCTCGGCGGTGCCTGCGCCGACTCCCTCCGCGGCCCTTCCTGCCAAAGGGGGATCAACCGTTCCGATCCCCAGTGTCGTGCCGTCGCCTCAGCCTGTCACACCGCCGGCTGCTGTTGCGGCGACCGAACAGGGGCAGGTCATCAAGGTCGATACCGATCTTTATCGTGTCCAAATCAGCACCACGGGTGGTGATCTGGTCAGCCTGGAACTTGTCAGGCATGCCAGCACACTGGATCGTAAGAAGCGGTTTGTGCTGTTCACTCGCTCCAGCGAGCATGTATACATGGCCCAGTCAGGACTGATCGGCAACAACCTGCCCAACCACCAGACGCTGTACACCGCCTCAACCGGCGAGTACCGGATGGCCGACGGAACAACCGAACTGGTAGTGCGGCTGGAGGCAACCGGCCCCACAAAATCTGCGAAAACCTATCGCTTCCAACGTGGTAGCTATGTCATCGATGTCGCGCACGAGCTGAGCAATACCGGTGATCAGCCTATCGAACCGTTTGCGTATTTCCAGGTGGTGCGCGATGACAAATCGCCGGAAGGGGATTCGGCGATGGTGCCCACCTACACCGGTGTCGCGGTTTACACGGATAAAGAAAAATTCCAGAAAGTTAATTTTTCCGATATCGAAAAGAGCAAACAGTCGTATCCGAAGAATGCCAACGACGGCTGGATTGGCATATTGCAGCACTATTTTCTCAGCGCCTGGTTACCAAAAGACGGTGCGCCGCGCGAGTATTACACGCGGAAATTACCTCAGGGTTTGTTTGCTGCCGGTGTGATTGTTCCTGTCGGCACTTTGGCCCCCGGAGCTAGTACTACGCTGATGATGCCGCTGTATGCCGGGCCGCAGGAGCAGGAAAAGCTTGCAGCGCTGGCGCCGGGCCTGCAACTCGCTGTTGACTATGGCTGGCTGACAGTGATCGCTTCACCACTGTTCTGGGTGCTGAAATGGATCTACGACTGGGTCGGCAATTGGGGTGTGGCCATCATCATTGTGACCATACTCATCAAGCTGTTGTTTTACCCGCTGTCCCAAGCCAGCTATCGTTCCATGGCCAAGATGCGCTTGGTGGCACCGAAAATGCAGCGCCTGAAAGAACAGTATGGCGAAGACCGCCAGCGCCTGCAGCAGGCGATGATGGAGATGTACAAAACCGAGAAAATCAATCCGCTGGGTGGTTGTCTGCCGGTGGTCGTGCAGATACCGGTGTTCATTGCACTGTATTGGGTATTGCTGGGCAGCGTGGAATTGCGCCAGGCGCCGTTTGCGCTGTGGATCACCGATCTGTCCGCACAAGACCCGTGGTACATCCTGCCGATCCTGATGGGGGCATCGATGATCATTCAGACCCGGCTCAATCCGGTGCCGCCGGATCCGGTGCAGGCGAAAATCATGAAGATCATGCCGATCGCCTTCAGTATTTTCTTTTTCTTCTTCCCTGCTGGCTTGGTGTTGTACTGGCTGGTCAACAACATCCTCTCGATCGCCCAGCAGTGGCATATCACCCGGGGGATGGAACTCGCGGCAAAGCAAGCCAGCCGCAAGTCATAACTCGCGGCGCTATACTCGCCGCGCATGATTCATCGTGATGTCATTGCGGCGATCGCCACTGCGCCGGGGCGCGGCGGTATAGGCGTGGTTCGTGTTTCGGGGCACGCGCTACAGGTGTATGCAGCGAGACTGATCCCGCGCAAACTGGCGCCGCGCTTCGCCACATACACACCGTTTTTCGATGCTGCCGGTCAGGCTGTCGACGAAGGACTTGCGCTGTTTTTTCCGGCGCCACATTCATATACCGGAGAAGACGTACTGGAGTTGCACGGTCACGGCGGGCCAGTGGTGCTGCAACTGCTGTTGCAACGTTGTCTGGAGCTGGGTGCGCGCCTGGCGCGCCCAGGAGAGTTCACCGAGCGCGCGTTTCTTACTGGCCGCATGGATCTGGCCCAGGCGGAAGGCGTGGCTGATCTCATCACAGCATCCTCAGCGTTGGCCGCACGCGCGGCATTACACTCCTTGCAGGGATTATTTTCTCAATTAATTCAATCACTTAGTAGCGATATCGTGCGCTTGCGTGGACTCCTGGAAGCAACGCTGGATTTCCCTGAAGAAGAAGTTGAGTTTCTAACTGCAGGGCGCGCTGAGCAGCAACTCGAGGCCATACGCCAGCAGCTCGCGACTACGCTAGCGGCAACCCGGCAAGGCAGCGTATTGCGGGATGGCATTCAAGTGGTGCTGGTTGGCGAACCTAATGTGGGTAAGTCCAGTGTGCTGAATCGACTCGCTGGAGAAGATATGGCGATCGTGACCGCCGTGCCCGGAACCACCCGGGATGCATTACGACTGCAGATTGATTTGGGAGGAGTGCCGGTACATGTGATCGATACGGCTGGTCTGCGCGAGACCGAGGATCCGATTGAGCGTCTGGGTATTGCGCGGACTTGGGCAGCGATTGAAAAGGCAGATCTTGCGCTGCTGATTGAAGATGCTTCTGCGGAGGCCGGTGGTTCTAATCGGCACATCATTGATCGACTGCCTGCTGGTCTCGGCCGAATCCGCGTTATTAATAAAATCGATTTAGTTCGTGCCCAAGCGCACGGCAACCGCGGCGGTGCTGGCATGGAGGTTTGGGTATCAGCGTTGACCGGCGAGGGGTTTGCAGACCTGCAACAGGCCATCTGGGAACAAGCCGGCTGGCAACCCACCGGGGAGGGCCTATTTACGGCCCGCGCGCGCCATATCGAGGCTTTGCAGGTGGCTGAGGGACATCTTGCGGCCGCAGCGACCTTGGGCAATCGCCTGGAGCTGTATGCAGAAGAACTGCGCTTGGCACATGCGGCGCTGGGGCGGATTACCGGGGCGTTCAGCGCTGACGATTTACTGGGAGAGATTTTTTCGAAGTTCTGCATCGGCAAATAGCCGCAAACGGAAACTTTGTTTCACGTGGAACAGGATAGGGTCGCCATTAGCGCCAGGTTTCACGTGAAACACGTAGCAGGAACCACCCCAGCTTCTTTGCTCACGGGATTTAAGTTATCATTCGCGCCCGTGTCTGTTGGCTCACCGCTAAGGTTTGATGCGCTGCAAAGATGGTGCAACCTGTTGAAAAATATGAAGTAATTGTAATTGGTGGCGGCCATGCCGGCACCGAGGCTGCATTGGCCAGCGCACGCATGGGCCGCCGTACGCTGTTGCTGACCCACAGCATCGAAACCTTGGGCCAGATGTCCTGCAATCCGTCGATCGGCGGTATCGGCAAGGGGCACCTGGTTAAAGAAGTCGATGCGCTGGGTGGCGCCATGGCGACGGCTACGGACGAAGCCGGCATCCAGTTCCGTATTCTCAATTCGCGCAAAGGGCCTGCGGTGCGCGCGACGCGTGCACAGGCCGATCGCGTGTTGTATCGCAGTGCCATACGCTGCCGCATCGAGAATCAGCCCAACCTGTCGGTCTTCCAGCAAGCCGTAGATGATCTGATAGTGCATGGTGATCGCGTCACCGGCGTGGTTACGCAAATCGGCCTGCGCTTTTCAGCCGATGCGGTGGTGCTCACGGCAGGAACGTTTTTGTCGGGACTGATCCACGTCGGTCTGCAGAGCCATCAGGGTGGACGCGCGGGCGATCCGCCGTCCGTCAGTCTTGCCGCGCGCTTGCGCGAACTGAAACTGCCTGTAGGCCGGCTGAAAACCGGTACGCCGCCGCGCATTGACGGCCGCACGATTGATTTCACCCAACTGATCGAACAGCCCGGCGATGATCCTGCACCGGTATTTTCATTCCTTGGCAGCCGTGATCAGCATCCGGCGCAATTGCCCTGCTGGATTACGCATACCAACGAACGTACACATGATGCGATTCGCGCCGGGCTGGACCGTTCGCCGATGTTCACCGGCGTCATCGAAGGCGTCGGTCCGCGTTACTGTCCCTCGATTGAAGACAAGATCCATCGCTTTGCAGACAAGGCGTCGCACCAGATTTTTCTGGAGCCCGAAGGCCTGACGG
>JAQBGW010000108.1:0-4965 GCA_032128415.1 Betaproteobacteria bacterium
CTACGCTGCGCTGCCGGCGCCGGAACGCACGTTTTACGTGACAGCGCGACATACCTTTCAGTAAAGTCAGCTGAAGTCGCTACTGCAAAAAGCCGCGCTCTGCGCGGCTTTTTTTGTTGTGGCGCGCATGGCGTTCTGGCGGTATGGCTGCGGGCATGATGCACCCTGCAGATTTCCCTTTAGTATCAAAAGTTTGCTATCGTTCAGCCTGTGCAAACCATGTTCGGTACAGCGCTCTATTTGCGCCTGATGCGTTATGTGCGACCGTACTGGCGCACGTTCGGCCTTGGCGTGTTTGGCATCGTCATCGTTGCCGCCACCGAGCCGGCATTGCCGGCGCTGCTGAAGCCGCTGCTCGACGGCGTATTCGTCGAAAAAAATGAGGCCATGATTCAATGGATTCCGGTGTTTATCATCGGGCTTTTCGTCGTGCGTGGGCTGGCGGAGTACGTCGCGCAGTTCGCGCTGTCCTGGGTCGGCAACCGTCTGGTAATGGATCTGCGCGGCGCCATGTTTCGCAAGCTGTTGACGCTGCCGGCACGTTATTACGACGACCAGGCGTCCGGAAATTTGATTTCAAAGCTGACTTTCGACGTGATGCAGGTGACCACGGCGGCGACGACCGTGCTGACGGTGCTGTTCAAGGAAACATTGGTTATTGTCGGGTTGTTGGCGTGGATGCTGTGGCTCAACTGGAAGTTGACGCTGCTCGCATTGATCATGGGCCCGGTCATCGTACTGGTAGTGCGGGCGATCAGCGTGCGCGTGCGCAGCAGCAGCCGCCAGGTGCAGGCGCAGATGGGTGACATGACGCAGGTGATACAGGAAACCATCGAAGGCCATCGCGTGGTGAAGCTGTTCGGCGGGCAGGCCTATGAACAGCAGCGTTTTGACGCCCAGGCCAACAATGTGCGCCGACAGTTGATGAGACAGGTTGCGGCCGCGGCCGCCAGCGTACCCGTCGTGCAGTTTGTTGCTGCACTGGCGCTTGCCGCCATTGTCTATCTGGCCGCCCAGCAGTCCAATACCGACCAGATCACCGTCGGCGGTTTCGTGTCATTCATTACCGCGATGCTGATGTTGACTGCGCCATTGAAGCGCGTAACCAGCGTCAATGAACCGTTGCAGCGTGGCCTTGCTGCCGCAGAGAGCGTATTTGCGCTGATCGATCAAGAGAGCGAGCTGGATACCGGCAATGTTGATCCGGGTCGCGTGCGTGGCGAGGTGCGTTTCGAGCAGGTAAGTTTCGCCTATGGCGCCGACGCACGACACGCTCTCGACGGCATTGATCTGGTTATTGCATACGGGGAAACACTCGCGCTGGTCGGCGCGTCCGGCAGCGGCAAAACCACGCTGGCCAATCTGGTGCCGCGGTTCTACCTGCCGACGGCAGGGCGCATACTGCTTGACGGGCAGGACATCGCCGGGCTGAAGCTCACCGCCCTTCGCGCCAACATTGCGCTGGTCAGCCAGGACGTCGTACTCTTCAATGACACCGTGGCAGCGAACATTGCTTACGGTGCAATGAACCGGTATGCACGTCCCGACATCATTGCGGCGGCAGAAGCGGCGCATGCGATGGAATTCATTTCACAGATGCCGGATGGGCTTGACACCATGGTCGGCGAAAACGGCGTGAAGCTCTCGGGCGGGCAGCGCCAGCGCCTGGCGATTGCCCGTGCGCTGCTGAAGAATGCACCGGTACTGATTCTTGACGAAGCAACCTCGGCGCTGGATACCGAATCCGAGCGTCATGTGCAGGCTGCCCTGGAATTCCTGATGCGCGACCGCACCACCATCGTTATTGCGCATCGTCTGTCCACTATCGAGAAAGCGCACCGTATCGTCGTGCTCGATGCCGGGCGCATCGCCGAAATCGGCGCCCACGCTGAACTGCTGGCGCGCGGCGGTAAATATGCGCAGCTGTATCGCAACCAGTTTATCGCTACAGAGGCGGCGTGATGGGTACGATTACTCATACACTGGTCATCCCGGTTTACTGCAACGAAGCTTTTCTGCCTGAACTGATCAGCGCAGTGGAGGGCATCGCAGCGAAGGTGACGGGATGCATGGAAGTCGTGTTTGTCATCGACGGCAGTCCTGACCGTTCCGAAGAATGGCTGTTGAAGCACCTTTCAACCTGCGCAGTGCCGGCTCAACTGGTGGCACTGTCGCGCAATTTCGGTTCATTCACGGCGATTCGTGTCGGACTTGCGCAGGCTCGTGGTGAGACCATCGCGGTCATGGCAGCCGATCTGCAGGAGCCCCCGGATCTGGTTACCGATTTTTTTCGTGTGCTGGGCAGCGGACGCCATGACGTGGCAGTGGGCACGCGCGCCGGTCGTGATGATCCGCTGGCTGGCAAGGTGGCTTCCGGAATGTTCTGGCGCATCTACCGGGCGCTGGTACAGCCGGAAATGCCGGTTGCTGGCGTCGATATGTTTGCAGTCACGCGCAAGGCGCGTGATGCGCTGCTGCAACTCGATGAGTCACACAGCTCTCTGGTCGCGCAACTGCTGTGGATCGGATTTGATCGCGTCGAAGTGCCTTACGTGCGCCGCGCGCGGGCGCAGGGCGAGAGCGGCTGGACGTTGCGTAAGAAGCTGCGCTATCTGTTCGACAGTATTTTCTCATTCACCGATATTCCGATTACCATCCTGACGCTGATCGGCTTCGCCGGCACCTTTGCATTCATGCTTCTGGGCACGGTGTTGCTGGTGCTGCGGTATGCAGGCGTCATCGAAGTGCAGGGCTATACCGCGATCATGGTGGCGATCCTGTTCTCGGCATCGCTGATCCTGCTCGGACTGGGCATCGTCGGCAACTATGTCTGGCGGGCCTACGAAAACACCAAACACCGTCCGCTGGGCATCATACGCGCGCAACGGGATTTTCCCGGCGCGGCGACGGCACGCGATGATCATGGCCGCGTGCATGGTCAATAAGGGCGCAGCACGGCTGGCAGCGCCGGTTGCACGCAGCGAAACCGGCCGTATGCTGCGTTTTCTGGTGGCGGGTGCAGTCAATACGGGTTTATCGGTGCTGGTCTATCAGGCTGCGCTGTTTATCATGCCGCACACGCCAGCGTATGTGCTGTCCTATATCGCCGGCATACTGGTCGCGTACCTGCTGTATTCACGGCATGTATTCGATGCATCGCTTACCACCGTGCGGTTTATCGCGTTTGCCGTGTTTTATGTCGCGAGCCTGGTGATGGGCGCGCTGCTCAACGCTGCTTTGATCGAGCAGGTCGGCATCGCGGCGCGCCTGGCGATTTTCATCACCATCGCAGTGATGTTGCCCGTCAACTATCTGGGATCGCGCTGGTGTCTGCGCGCAGGGCCGCATGACGCTTAAAAAAATAATTAAATTCAAAGAGTTGGGTGATGCGCAAGGATGGCTAGTGGCGCTCGAAGCGGAGCGCAGCATCCCGTTTCCGGTGCGCCGCGTCTATTACATCTACGGCACCCAACCCGGCGTGCGGCGCGGCAAACATGCCCATCACAAAATGCGCCAAGTGCTGGTGTGCATCACCGGCACCTGCACCGTACTGCTCGACGATGGCCGCAGCCGTGAGGACGTGCGCCTGACCGTCAATACCGAGGGGCTGGTCCTCGACCCGATGATTTGGCATGAGATGTATGATTTTTCTCTGGGCTGCGTGCTGCTGGTGCTGGCCGATGACTGGTACGATGAAGCCGATTACATCCGCGACTACAGCGTGTTCAAGGAGTTGTGCCGGTGAGCCTGATCCATCCTTCGGCCGATGTGCAGACCCAGGCTGTGGGTGAGGGCACGCGCATCTGGCAATACACCGTAGTGCTGCCCGGTGCGCGCATCGGCCGCGACTGCAATCTGAACGCGCATTGCCTGGTCGAGAATGATGTGGTCATCGGCGATCGCGTGACGCTGAAAAGCGGTGTCTATCTGTGGGATGGCACCACCGTCGAGGACGACGTGTTCATCGGTCCCAACGCGACGTTTACCAATGACAAATTCCCGCGCTCGCGCCGCAAGCCGGAGAAATTCCAGCGTATCGTGCTCAAGCGCGGCGCGTCCATAGGCGCCAATGCGACCATTCTCGGCGGCGTCACCATTGGCGAAGGCGCCATTGTCGGCGCCGGCAGCGTGGTCACGCGTGATGTGCCGCCAGGCGTCATTGTGCGCGGTAATCCAGCACGCGAGGCGGGCAGAGCGCCCTGAATTCCTTGATGAACCCGCTACGCGTTTCTTTTCTTGATCTGAAGGCCATCAACGCGCGCGAGCGCGATGTCTTGATTGCGGCGTTTACCCGTGTCCTCGATTCCGGCTGGTATGTACTGGGCGAGGAGGTCGCGGCGTTCGAGCGCGAATATGCAGCGTATTGCGGCACGCAGTTTGCGGTCGGGGTCGGTAACGGGCTGGATGCGCTGACACTGACGCTGCGCGCGTACCGCGAACTCGGTCGCCTGCAGCCGGGCGACGAAGTCGTCGTGCCGGCGAACACTTACATCGCCACGATGCTGGCGATCAGCGAAAACGGCCTCAAGCCGGTGCTGGTCGAGCCGGATCCGGTGACTTATAACCTCGATGCTGCATTGATCGCGCCGGCGCTGACACCGCGCAGCAAAGCCATTCTGCCGGTGCACCTGTACGGCCAGACTGCCGACATGACCGCGATCAACGCCGTGGCGCAGGAGCACGGCCTGATCGTGATCGAAGACAGCGCGCAGGCCCATGGCGCACGCCACGCCGGAACCCGGGCCGGCGCACTGGGCGATGCCTCCGGCCACAGTTTTTTTCCGAGCAAGAATTTCGGCGCGCTGGGCGATGCGGGCGCCGTGACCACCAATGACGCACAGCTCGCCGAAGTCGTCCGTGCGCTGCGCAACTACGGCTCACGCGAGAAGTACGTCAACGATTACCAAGGGGTCAACAGCCGCCTCGATGAACTGCAGGCCGCGCTGCTGCGCGTCAAGCTGGGAC